>CAYWEE010000006.1:0-42886 GCA_964457295.1 uncultured Gammaproteobacteria bacterium | reverse complement strand
AATATATAGGTTCCACGGCTCGTGAGACGGACAGTGAGGGCGTCGATGAAGCGAGCAACAGGACCAAAACAAATAGCGATAGCAAAGGCAGCAATACCATGAACGACCGTTACCGTCACAAGCCGACCTAGAAATAAATAGAAGGCGATGATGAGAAGAAAACTAAACCCCCACAGAAAAATAAAATCAAACGACCGCTTAATAACCAAACGAATTTCTAAAAAACGATACTCGATAATGGCATGCGCAACGAACGCGATGAGGAAGATGGTGAAAATTGGACCAACATTATTGAGGCGATATTCGTTAAACAGCGGTAACACGGTATTCGTGAGCAGTGTTGGCACAAGAAAACTCGTCACACCAAATGTAACCGCCAAGAATTGATTTCGCTCAAGACCTTGAGAGTGCAGCGTTTTGCGCCAAGAGGTGACCGAGCTGTAAATCAAGCTCATGAGAAAAAAAATAGCCCAAGGACCATAGGCTTGAGGAAGAATATCTCCCGTGATGTGGTTATTAACCACAGCAACACTCCGCACCATATATGGAGTAAGTGGAAGAATGAAAAAAATCGTTCCACACACTCCAGCTATCGCCTTCCATATCCGCACGTAACGTGTCGGTTTTGGAAAAATATGAACAAACCATAGCAACCCAGCGGCCATCAGTGCGCCAAACGAAAAAGCAATTCTTCCCCAAAATAACGTAGAACCAATGGAGGCAAGGGTAAGAAAAATAGATAAATTCCATCCTGCCGTTCCTAATGCAAAAGCCGCGAAGGCAATATTAGACTCCTGTTTTGCATTTTTTAAAAGAATAAAAAATGCGAGTCCGGTATTCACCGCAAACGTCAAACACAGCAACGCAAAAAAGAGAACCATGATTTTCAAAAGCAGTATAACGTAAAAGCCCGCCGCCCTGAAGAGTAGGCGGCGAGCTCACGTGAGTGAAGAGCGTTAGCGTAAACGCCCCTCGAAGATTTTGAAGTAGAGTTCCAACAAGTTCAGCACCACCGGACGTGATGTCGTGTGGTGATACTCTTGTGGTTCTCCAAGAACGATGAAAGGCCAGCCCTCCTTAGAGCGAGCCTGGAAAAACGCCTCCTGAGAGGCTACGACCCAATGAGTGAATCCCCTTTGCAGGGACCACTCACAGGAGCGACCGAGGAGCTGGAACCACTGGCGAATGGTCCCAAGACTTGGATCGTGAATCGTACGCGCGATGAGGCGCGATGATTCGAGGGTCCGTCCACGATCGATCCAGGAAGGAAGCTCAAACCCCTCGTCATCAGGGTATCTGCGCTCCATTAGGAAGTGATCGTCTACCGATGGTCGCACGAGCCGCGTGCAGCCAACGATCTTCCTCTTACCGGATACATCACGATGATACGCGGCGAACGAAATCGCCTCCGCGTCCCACGGATCGCGCTCAAGCTTATCCGGATAATCCACCGGATTCAGCGAACGCATTCGAACGCAATATTCCATATAGCGCAAATGCAGAACCCTCCGCATCGCCTCTGCGCTATCAGCTATCTCGACGCTGTAAGATTGCAAAGGGCATTCAACATGCCCCTCACGAACGATCGCTTGGGACATGGCATCCTCCTTCGTGATGGAGTATACCATGCGCTCACTTCACTACACTGCGCTTGCCACGATCATGCAACACGTTCCGCCGTAGAGATCCGTGTGCATCGCACGCACCACGAATCCAGCAGACTCGATCTTGCACTTGAGCTTCGACGGAGCAGTAAAGTGATATGTGCGTTTCTGTGCACGAAGCGCGATAACCACGTTGATGGCGACAATAAGCATGTACGCCGGCATATTCCAGCACGTCTTGATGGCCAATGCGATCCCCTTCGTACGCCACAGCCCGCGCAAATGCGCGCGCCAGATAAGCGTCTGGCTTGGGACGTACGGATTGACGAGCACGAGCTGACCACCAGGGGCGAGTACGCGACGAGCTGCGCACAAAAACGCCTCGGGGTCATCCAGGGCGTAGTAGGCATTCGTCGAAACAATCAAATGGCATGATGCCGACTCCATGCTCTGGAGCCGGGAGAGAAGATCATCCTCATGCAATGTTACCCCTGAAGGCAGGCGCGCCCGAGCCCGCTTACACATCCCGCTCGAACGATCGATCCCAATGAGCTTCGCGGCAGGGTACTTAGCAGAGAGCGCCTCAAGCAACGCCCCCGCCCCACAACCTGCATCCAGGATCACTGGAATCTTCGGGAGCGTGTCAATCGCACAAAGAACAGCAGCGATAAGCTCCCGATACGGAATCAGGCACTCCAGCCGCATATACAGCCAGGCATACACATTCCAAAACCACTTTTCAATGTCCATGCGACACCTCCTTTTTGGCTTTACTATGGAGTCGCGGGCCTAGGATCACAGATGCGAAAGGCCTTGACAAGATGGCTTAAAAGTGGTATCGTGCTTTGTTCCGACGCTGAATAGAGACGGCTCGGAACGATGACAAATCAAACAGCTCTCGATTGAGGAGAATCGGGCCAAGAGATACCGACGCTAAAACGTCGCTATCGGCTTGGATATTCTCTACAATCGAGGCGAAATCGCCTCTTTTTTGTTGCCCCTCAAGGACGTGGAGGACGGCGTGTTTATCCTCGAGACCCGGGGTATAAACATACCGACGGTGGAGCATGCATCGGACCCGGTACCAACTGGTTCCTCATGCGTCGCTCGCACCACACGGAGACCGTGCCTCGGCACACCTCTCCCCTCTGCATCTTTGAAGAGCAGCATCTTCAAAGCCCGTTCTTCCCAAAAATATGAAGGCACCCGCGTGGAGCTTTTGAGCTCCTCCGGCGCAAGCTGGATGTACGCTCCTAAGCCAAACGCACCCGCCTCGCGGAAACATATTTATGTTGTCCGTGAAGCCCTGCCTTCATCTCTTTGCGAAGAACACCCCAACCCCGCCTCTCTCAAGAGGCGGGGCGTCGCACGTGGTGCGAGACATTTTTAGTCGCGCGTCACGTGGGACGAATGGTCGCAGCATGTCGCTGCTTCTGTTTCTCCTCAAACCCCAACCGGCGTCGAGCGCCCATGGAGTTGCTCGTGGAAAACCACCACTGGCAGACTTTTCGCCTAGAGCTCCCCGGTGTCGAGGGGAGTCTGCTGATCTCCAGTAAGCCAGTAGCCTTCCCACTACCTCATACGGAGCTAGCGAAGATCTTCGGGATAGATCATCGCTTGAACCGGTTTGAGGGTCAGAGCCCCGTACAGTACGCGGCTTATGTCACTCTCAAATACGGATCCGAGGAGCCGGATCCCGCAGATATCCTGCGCCGCGTCTTCGCTCCGGTCAGCGGAAAGAGGCGCGGCTTCAACCCCCGACGCTTCAGGCACCAACAACGACAAGATGGCACAATCCATCTTCGTCACGTCTACCTGTTTAAACAGGCGGTAGGCGAGCTTCAAAGCGTTACCCTACCGCTAGAAGCAATAGTCAACGCCAGACAGAGTCTGGCGCGAGATAGCGAACGCGATGGGGAATGTGTTCGCATAAACCCCAATTTTTCAGGGGGGTATCAGTACTTGCACTACAAGCAAGACGGAACCCTCCTCTTCACACGGATGCCGGTACTGAAAAAGCCCGGTCTCGCCCTGCTCCTCTCGAAGCGGGTCGTCAACACGATCATCGCGAGCTACGCGCTCGCCTTGGTCGGCCCTCACCGCGAGTGGCTCGCGACCCTCGCGAAACCACCCGCACCTTAACCCCTCCGCGAAGCCGACCCCACCTACTTGTCGGCTTCGCGAGAACCCTTTATCGAATCTATCCCTGATGGTTCACAAAGGGTTCTCGCCAGCCCTTGACAATCGTCTCTTTTCTCCGTAATCTCGAAGAACATTTACGCTTCAAGACCTGCGAAGCGGCGCACGTTTCTAGATGATCGTTTCCGTGGACCCCTCTCGATGTATGTTGAGAGGCTCTCTCTCCTCCCATAGAACCAGTCATCTTTCTCTAAGCGTGGCAACGCTTCGCAGCTCTTGAACCGGAAATCCCCCCGACAATTGAATCGGGTTTTATTTTACCTAAAATATCCCCCACGAAAGGGGTTTTTACATACGTATTTATCTTGTAGATGAAGAAACGACACCGTCTTGCGAAGACGTCACACTCTCTGTGCGTTCATAAACGATATGACGCTCAAGAATCGCGGATGCGCCATAGCGACGACGAGCCTCTACGCGGATCGTCACCAAACCCCGTGGAATATCTAACGTTAGATGAAAATCACCAGAAGGCTCTACGATAGCCTGTTCGCCATTCACGAGCACAAATGCCGTTGGATCCGTCTTTCCAATAATTTGCACACGCGGCTCAACAACGCGCGCGCCATCCATGGGAGAGATAAGCGTTAACGAGGGGGTGACGGACAGCCCAAGAGCCTGCCACGTGATGTATGCGCCCATGGTAACGATAATCAATCCCACGCCAATCACACCCACGACACGTGATGTGACAAACAAATCTCGACGTCTCACGCGCGGCTGTAGGAGTACCGGTTTTTCCATCCCCACGCCACGCGTCGTCAAAAGAACCTGATACTTTTTTACAAAATAGGGAACATGACCCTCAAGAGCCTGAACAAGCGCTCGTACATGACGCTCTCCATAAGCGGGATCAACCAAATCCTCTACACGCTCCTCTTCAAATGTACGAATCATGGAAGGATGGATTCCCGTTATCTTTCCTAGCGTCTCGCGGGTATATCCCCGTAATTCTCGGAGCTCGATAAGCGCGGCCCCAAATCCTCCCGAAGTATGGACGGCGGCCACGCGCTTTTTAAAAAACGGCATACGCTAGGCGTTCTCTTCGTCGTCATCCAATGCGGGCATTTCACGATTCACCTGGTCTAATGTGGGATGCACTAATTCTGCATGCGGAGCAGGAACTTGATCCATGCCTTTGGTAAATTGCACGTTTAAAATCTCTCGAGGTTTAGCTCCGTCACCAGGACCGATAAATCCCTCCTGTTCCAACAGGTCCAACAGACGCGCCGCACGAGCATAACCAACCTTCAAACGACGCTGCAATAAAGACGCCGAAGCTTTGCCGGCTCGAATGATTTCTTCTTTAGCCTCGGGAATAAGCGGATCAGAATCTTCATCCGCCGCCATGCCATTCATGACCGTTCCGCCACCGCTCGAACGCTCAACCACGCTCGGATCATATTCCGGAGGATCAGACGATGCGGCCAGATATTCAACGACACGACGAATTTCATCATCAGAGACAAACGCACCCTGAATACGCTTCGGACTCGCCATGTCCGACGTCTGAAACAACATATCTCCACGACCCAATAATTTTTCAGCCCCCGGATGATCGATAATCGTTCGCGAATCAGTCGAAGATGCAACCGCAAACGCAATACGCGCTGGAATGTTGGCCTTGATCAAGCCCGTCAGCACATCAACCGACGGACGCTGCGTCGCAAGGACAAGATGAATACCAACCGCACGAGACATTTGAGCTAAACGCACAATCGGCCCCTCAACTTCTTGCATGGACGTCACCATCAGATCAGCCAACTCATCGATAATGACAACGAGATATGGCAGCTTTTCTTGGCTGCGTGTATTAAATGTTGCAATATCACGCGCCCCGAATTTAGACAGTACATCAAAACGACGATCCATTTCGCGCAATGCCCACTTGAGAGCATTGGCGGTTTTTTCGCTATCTGTAATTACAGGTGTGACCAAGTGCGGAATCCCATTATAAATCTGAAGCTCAACCCGCTTAGGGTCGACCATGATAAATTTCAGATCATCCGGACCATGCGCATAGAGCAGGGAGATAATCAGCGTATTCAAACAGACAGACTTTCCCGAACCGGTCGACCCAGCGACGAGCACGTGAGGCATGCGGCCAACATCCGCGATCCACGGCTTACCCGAAACATCACGGCCCAGGGCAAATGTCAGTCCATCTTTCTTTTCACGCCACTCACGGCTCTCCAGCATCTCGCGAATACCAACCGTCGCCACACTCTGATTAGGCACCTCAATACCAACTAATGACTTGCCAGGAATCGGCGCTTCAATACGAATTGGATGAGCGGCCAATGCGAGAGCTAGGTCGTTATGTAGCCCCGTGATACGCGTCAGCTTTACGCCTTCGGCGGGTTTCAGTGTGAATTGCGTTACCGTCGGACCAACGGCCACGTCCCCCATCTCTACAGGAATCCCGAACGTCTCCAGTGTTCGACGAACGGTCTCCTGATTATGCTGAATGTCTCCAGAAGTCGGTTTTTGATCACGTCTCGTTAATAGCTCAACCGGAATATCTACACGCGGATGACGTTTCTTTGGTTTACGCGGAACCTGCAAAACCGCAGCCAATTCCTCGCTCACCGATTCGGGCTCATCATCATCTTCCTCTTCTTCTTCATCCTCGTCTTCGTCAGATACTGCCTGAGCCTTAGAGGCGTTCGCCTTTGCTTCCATTTGGAGAGAAACAGCGGAAGGAGCCTCACGCGTGGACAACGTACGGATCGCTTCCTCAGCGCGCTTAGCCTGATAAGCTCGTAACCACCGTATAGGGGCCAATGCATACACGCCAACTCTGTGCAGCGCAGTTAAAACACGAAATAGAAACGCAACAACGCGACGCAGAGAGGTGTTAAAAATCAATAATAACGAAACGATCGCGAGAGCCGCAAAAACAGTCGCCGCGCCGGCCGAACCCAAAAACCCCACAAACGGATCCGCAAGGACAGCTCCAATTTTGCCGCCCGTACGCGCAATCTCATCCGTTCCCGCCGGAGCCGCGCCGATATTCACGATATATACGAACGGATTAAAAGAAAAAAAGAACAATACGAAACCAATATAATTTGTCGCCTGTAGCGATAGTCGCTCTGAAGACAACTCATGAATCCCGATAGCGATCAAAAAAAACGGCAAGACCATGCGATCCCAACCTAAAGCTCGAGCCATGGCCATATCGACAGCAACACCCGCTCGACCAGCCACATCAAACAGTGACAACAAAAGTAATATCGCCAAAGCAAAAATAGCAACCGTAAAAATACCGTGGGCCGTTTCGGGGTCCAGAGATAGATTCACAGGAAATGATGATTTTCGACGACGAGACATGGCCAAAGATTATGCATATCCTAACGAACAAACAGAAGAAAGTCACTATCCACTTATAAAATACCCCACCCTAGAGAATTCTGGGGCGGGGCATTTTAACATGCTCACTCTAAGGCGTTCTGATTTGGATGAGAACGTCCTCTCCCACTATTCGGGAAGCTCAATCCCTTCTCCGTCTGGCAACACGCTATCATCATCCCCCTCTTGCTTGGCACTTCCGTCTTCCGTTCGTTCCTTGCTCTTCCACGCTTCAATGACCTCTGCACGAATCGCCTTCATTAAATCAGGACGTTCGCGCAACATGTTTTTAGCATTCTCGCGTCCCACACCCAACTTTTCTTCACCATAGGTGTACGAATTACCAGATTTTTTGATCATGCCGTATTCAACTCCTGTATCCAACGTATCTCCGGCTAATGAAATACCTTCGTTATACATGATGTCGAATTCACACGTACGAAACGGCGCGGCTACCTTGTTTTTCACGATCTTTACCTTGACGCGGTTACCAATAATCCGTTCACCCATCTTGATTTGCGCACTACGACGTACTTCGATACGAACGGATGAGTAAAACTTAAGAGCCACGCCACCCGTGGTGGTCTCAGGATTTCCAAATACCACGCCGATCTTTTGACGTAACTGGTTAATAAAAATAACCGACGTCTTCGTTTTAGAAACGATAGCCGTCAATTTACGCAACGCCTGACTCATAAGGCGCGCCTGCAAGCCCATGTGCGAATCACCCATGTCACCCTCAATTTCTGCTTTAGGCGTTAAGGCAGCGACGGAGTCAACCACAATAACATCCAATGCATTAGAACGAACCAATGTCTCAACGATATCCAAAGCCTGCTCACCTGTATCCGGCTGTGAAATCAACATTTCATCGACATTCACTCCGATCTTGCGAGCATAGGTTGGATCAAGAGCATGTTCAGCATCCACGAAAGCAGCAATGCCTCCGTTTTTTTGAACTTCAGCGATAATATGTTGAGCCAAAGTGGTTTTACCTGAAGCCTCTGGACCATACACTTCGACGATACGGCCACGAGGAACTCCCAACACACCCAACGCTAGATCTAAAGATAAACAACTGGTCGAAACGGCATCTACCGACATCTTCTTAGCCTCACCGAGCCGCATGATACTCCCCTCACCAAAACGCTCCTTGATTTGATCAATGGCTATCTGGGCAGCTTCGCGACGCTCGTCTTGCTCATCATGAACTTTTTTGGACATATGATATAGGTGTTCTAATTTTGTTCTATTGTTTCATACTTCTTTTTTTTCAACAAGACCCGGATGGGGATAATTTTATTTTAGAAAGATGGAAGGCGCATCTGTGTTCGGCCGTTGCTTGCCGGATCGTTATATTCAACTGTCGTTCCATCAATCCACGTGGGCTCAAACGCTCTGGTAGTACTTGTACGCACGAATGAGATCTTCTTTTGATTCAATAAGTTGTAGGCGAACAGTGTGGCAACCTGATAGGCAGGATCCGCTGTATCAAGACGAGGATGATAATCGCTGTATACCAAAAGATGAGATGTTGGTTCGAGTGCAAATTCTTCACGGGCCACATTGAGGCTAGATAGATCATGCGCGACGATCGCCTGAGAATGTGCGTCGAGACTAAATAACCGCATCAATGAAAGGCCCTCAAAGGCCCCAAACCACAACACCCGTCCGTGCCACATCAAGGGCGCAAGAACCTGCTCCGTTGATAGAGATGGGATATCATCCCGTGAAAACTCTTTAATCCGCTCTCCCTGCAAATCCATCATGACGATGCGCTGATCGGGAAACGAAGTAAAAATAGCAATTCGTTGCGCCTCACGAGAAACGCGAAAATCCAATCCCGGTTCAGCGTATATTCTAGACCCCTTGCCTGCGACATCATACTTCCACAATTCATCCGTCCAAGATGAATCAATATCTCCGAAACGCTTCACGATATAGACGCTACCGTCCACGCGCTCCACGGGATGATAATGCTCACGATAAACATCCGAGAGAGTGAGAAGTTTCTGTTCTACGCGAGAAGCGACATCGAGCAAAACCACCTCTGTCATGTTTGGATTAATCGAATCTGGCCTTAACTGCACCTCTGAAGGGCGATCCGGAAGCGTTGACCGACTAACACGTACGATATACACACCTATACCAAGCAACCCGACAGTTCCGAACGCAAGCCAAACATACAATAATTTGTACCAAGGCGTAGATTTTTGCATACGCAATAACATTTAAGGTGTCGTCCCGCTTCCTGTCGTGAGGAAGCGGGACGAGGTGTGATGAAGTGGCGCTATGTTCCACTCACTTGAGCTCGCGCCAGCGCGTCGCCGTGTAGCCGGTCAGGAGCTTTGACGCCCCCGTCCACGGGTCCACGGCTTCGTAGCTACTCAAAGAAGCGCTGCTGCCACCGGTGTACCGATAGACCAGCATCTTGTGACCCCCTCCCCACGTCACATCTACCATCACCGGACGACCGGCGCACAGCGCCGTTGGTACTGACGACATGGGAATGTCGCTCACCGTATGCGGACCTCCGCGCGAATTGATCGCACACGCCACATCCACGAGCGCGCTCCCCGCGCCGAAGCAACCAGCCGACTTGGCGGAGGCATTGAGTTGATCCGGGGTCGTGGGCTTTCCCCAGACGTCGTTGTAGGCCATGGCGAGGCTCGTGATGACACAGCCCGCACTGCCGATGGTATAGGTACTGCTCTTGCCGAGCAGGACAGACTTCCAGCTCGGATTGTTCTGCGAGTACCAGACGTTGAATGCGACGTCCGAGACCGTACAAGAAGACAGCGCATCGGCGGTGGCGCCGACCTCTTCTTCCTGAACCGGCAACGAGGAACCATCCTCCTCGTACTCCTGCTCGAAGACGCATCCGCAGAGCGTCAAACTGAACAACACACTGACGACCAACGACCACATCCACTTCATGGGAACCGTACCTTTCAGCTCTCTAGAAGAGCATCACAAACACATACCGCGATACGTTACGTTACTCTAACCACCATCCGCGATGCATCCCGGATGGAAGAAGGAGTAGGGGGAGACCACGCCTCAAGTAACAGGCGTGGTCAAGAAGAAGGGACTTATGGGATCGTTTCGATGTGGCCGTTGAAGTACGGCTGATTGTTGGGATTGTTCGCGACCATGGAGACCGCGAGACTACCGTTCGGTCCGTTGACCGAGAGTGTGCCGACGGTTGCCCCGCACCCGCCTTGCGGCGAACACGAGAGATCGCCCCAAAAGCGCCCATCTGGAAGAACGATCTGGAACTCGAAGGGAGACGTACCGGAAGGAAGTGCGAACGCGCAGTTGAGGGCACCGTCCCCCGCCTGCACATCCACACATTCTGCGACCGTACCCCACGACTGCGAAGTACCGTTCGGCAGCTGCCACCAGGCATCGAGGTGAATCGTGCCCGGCGCTACCGGACCGGTGTAAACGAACTGTACGGTCGTATCGCTCGCTCCCGAGGGATCGGGCGGAGCCGGCGCACAAGCAGGCAAACCACCACACACTGGATCCGCGCAATCGACAAAACCATTGCAGTCATCATCGATGGTATTGATACAGTCCTCAGGAAACGGCTCACAGAATCCCCACGAGCACAGCGGCGCCGTACAGATGAGATTCCCCGCCGTGTTGCACGAAGTGATACAGATGTTACCGATGGAGCCGAGAGGGCACAGGAAGATCTCATCAACCTGACCATCCGCATCATCATCGAGACCGTTACATTCTTCGGCGGTAGAGACGGGGGGCACGCCCCCATCTTCGGAAGAATCGTCAGGCGGACTGTCGTCGCAAGGCGGCGACGGATCGCTTGCGGCGTACGACACGCCCGTGGCCGGATCGTCACTACGATCATCACCCGGTCGCATCGTCGTCTCTTCTTGCGGCGCATTGCCGCAACCGCTCATGGCGAAAAGAAACGTCAGAAACCACACCGCAAACACGCAGAGCACAAAGATGGCACGACGCATGAGAACCTCCTGTCTGACCGCAGTAAATAACTACACCCTATAGGACTTTCTCATTTGGATGAGAACGTCCCAATCCTGTTTCCATTCGCGATGCATCCCGAATGGAAGAAGATCTATGGAAGATGAAGGGAAGCGACAAATGACACAACTTCTGGCACCGGATCTTTTGGCCAATTAGCAACAAGTCCATCCTGGATCAATAAAACCGTGGTCGGACCTACCAGAGCGAACGCAACCGAACCCTGCGCATCACCAAGCGAAACCAAATATCCATCCCGACCTCCAACCGTGGCACGTTTGATTGAAGCATCTGCAAGAGCCATATCTAACGCGGCCTGATCTTGAATACGCGACTCGACCAAAAACATCTGAACCTGACCTGTCGTCAACTTGACCACGGATTGGCGCGTCGGAACGGTTCCCGGAAGCCAGGCTCCATCTTTTTCTGATAGTTCCTCTTGGCGCAAAAACGTCCACTCGGGCCCAAGGCCCAGAAGTGCATCTCCGGCTGGAAATGAGGTGCTCGTAAAAGCTGGTACCGAAGAGGTTGCCACGACTTCCGAAAACCGTTGCGCTCCTTGAGAGGAACGCTTTGATACGGCCCCTAAGGCAACAGCTACAACCACGAGAGCAACAAGAGACAACACCAAAATGCGCTGAGGAGAAAAAAGAGGATGAGGCATATGCCTCACATAATACCGAACCAACGCGACCCTGACGATACGAAAGAGGCTGGAGTGCAAACTACCCACGTTCGAAACACGAATTGATCTGCGTACTCATCCACCGAGGTGGCGCGAGAGCTGACCCGACTCTATTTCTGCGCGCATGGTCGGCCACCAATACGCGTGTCCTTGCACGAACTCGTTCCACGTTCTTTGAGATCAACATTCCTCTGACACCATTTCCATAGTAGTGGCCAGGCACCATCATGGGGATCTCTTACGGCCGCTTGCTCCGTAAAATATTCCCGGTATCTTTGACCTCACCTCGACCCGTGATCATTCCAACCTCTTTCGTTTTTGAGATGCGGGGCATGTCCTGTCTACCCACTCTTCCAGGCTATGAGATACCGAAGAATAGATCAAAAAAGATGTCAGAAGGCGTAAACACGTATCAGGTACCCCTCCTTACGAAGGAGGGGCTAGGGGAGGTTCTGAAGGGAGAGGATCTTGTCAGCCCACATAAACAATTGATGCCTAATTCTCCCTTCCATTTTTCCCCTGTGGATATTTTTTATCCCCAGAAGCACCAAACACAAACCACCAAGCCATACATCCATAGGCTGCAACCATCACCCAAGGCGCTGCACGCGCAATCTGAAGCTCAGCCCAAGGCGCATAGGTCGCGAGATGCGCAATCATAAAAAGCAGACGCGACAAGCCAGCAGCGGGTAATCCTAGAAACTCGTGTCCCACACTTCCACCCCAGACCATGGAAAGACTGCCTAGCGCCATGAGCCACGGAATAAGTGGAGCGGCTAAAATATTGGTAATGAGACCAGCCAACGCCACACGCTGAAACATCCAAGCAAGATAGGGTGCAGTAAGCAGCGTCGCCGCGATCGTAGCCGCAATAGTCGTACGCAAACTCCACGTTTCTGGTATCCACTCAAGATACTTCTCAATGCGCGGTGCCCAATCCAAAAGTCCCCACATAGCTAAAAACGATAAGGCAAAACCCGGGCTATACCACAACGTATACGGTTCCCACATCACAAGGACAAACGCCGCCACCACAAGCAGACGTCGCCCATGAGCTAAGCGCCCAAACTCACGCGCGAGGAGCATCAACCAGCCCATACACGCAGCTCGCAACACAGAGGCGCTAAAGCCCACCATACCTACAAAAAAGATCAACGCACACGATGAAATCACAAAAGCCTTCCGCCGCCGCACCCGCGCCCGCCGCGTCACGGCAAACATGCTCTGCACGACAATGGTGACATTTGATCCGGACACGGCAACCAGATGCATGAGCCCCGCCATCCGAAACGCCGCCCTATCATCCCGAGAAAGTTTTTCGTCTCCGTAGAGGATTCCTGCGATCAAACCCGCATCCTGTGAGGGCAAGGCCTGATTTAATCGCGTCGTGAGATATTTGCGCCAACGCTCTAACGTTTTCCACGGCTCCGTCGAGATGGTGCTCGACGAGGGCAACGTCAACGCACTACCGATACGGCGAAGCTTAGGCTGCGGAGCGACCTCAACACGCCATGCTCCCAAGAGACACATGAACAACAGCAACGCGATCCAGCGCGGACGAACATGCGGATAGGCAAAAACTGCGGCGAGGACAACGAACGCCGCAAGCCACCACCAAGAAGGAATATAATAGTAGACCCACGAAGGATACGACCGCAGACCTACGCCTAATAAAAACGCAAACAAGATCCACCCCGCTCGCCGAGCGGTATCCAACGGAAAAAAGACGCGCATCTTCCAGAGCTACCAGATCTACAGAATTTGTCGAGAGGAGACCCTTCGACAAGCTCAGGGCAGAATCTATATTCTTTCCTGAGCGGAGCAACAGCGGAGTCGAAGGACTCTGCTTATACAGCAATGCTCACCAATCTCCCCTTCACATACGTCGTCTTGGTCGGCGTCTTGCCCTCCATATATTTTTGAACCTGCTCTGAAGCAAGAGCGAGACGCACCGCCTCTTCTTCCGAAATATCTGCAGCGACGGTTACGCGGTCGCGCACTTTTCCATTAACCTGTATCACCATCTCAAAGGTCGTTTCTTGGAGCTTGGAGGGATCATACGTCGGCCAGGCGGCATGATGAATCGAATCCGTGTGCCCAAGTTTCTGTTGCCACAACTCCTCGGTCAAATGCGGAGCAAAAGGAGCCAACAGCAACAGCAATGCCTCGGCATACTCACGAGAGAGAGGCGTATCACCTATTTCATTCACGAGAATCATGAGCGCTGAAACTGCCGTATTAAAACGCATGTTCTCAATGTCTTCAGAAACCTTTTTGATCGTGCGATGGAACAACACTTCAACCGCGTCCGACATGTCGGCCGACCGATCAGGGCGGGGCGACCCCGCCCCTACGTCAAACAATCGCCATACCTTTTCTAAAAATCGTTTTACCCCCTGGATGCCGTTCGTATCCCATGGCGCATCGGCGTCAAACGGACCAATGAACATTTCATAGGTGCGAAACACATCTGCGCCGTAGGCATCCACCACGTCGTCGGGATTGACGACATTACCTTTAGATTTAGACATCTTGACCCCGCCTTCGCCTAAAATCATGGCGTGCGAACGACGCTTGGCGTATGGCTCAGATCCACATTCACGTGGGATCAAATTTAAATCCCACAAAAACTTATACCAAAAACGAGAATACAAGAGGTGCAGCGTTGTATGCTCCATCCCACCGTTATACAAATTGATCGGCAACCAAAACTTGAGCTTCTCGGGATCCGCAAAAGCCGCGTCGTTATGAGCGTCACAGTACCGCAAAAAATACCAGGATGAACCGGCCCAATTTGGCATGGTGTCGGTCTCGCGTTCAGCCTTTCCTCCACATGATGGACAAGACACTTCGACCCACGATCGAATCGCGGCCAACGGAGACTCACCGGAATCCGTCGGCTCGTATTGTTCGACCTCAGGCAACACCAACGGAAGTTCTTTTTCAGGAACCGGCACATACCCACACTGCTCACAGATCACAATCGGAATCGGCTCACCCCAATAGCGTTGACGAGAGAATACCCAATCACGCAAACGATACGTCATCGTACGCTTGCCGATTCCGTTCATCTCCAACCATTCGATAATTTTTTCTTTGGCTTCGGCGGTTGAAAGACCATCGAGGAAGCCGGAATTAATAACTTTCCCCTCAGAACAAACAACGTCTCCAGCTAAAATTCGTGCAAGATACTCTTCAAGTTCATCTGATGACTTGCGCTGAGGATGATTTTGGCCAGCCCACAAAACCTCTGGAACAACTACGCAGCAGCGACGTAGTCCGTGTTGTTTAGCAAATTCAGCATCCCTATCATCGCTCGTGGGAACGGCCATGATCGCGCCCGTGCCATAACCAGAGAGAACGTAATCGGCGATCCAAATTGGAATCTGCTCGTTTGTCGCCGGGTTTAGCGCAGCAACACCCTTGAGAACCACACCTGTTTTTTCCTTATTCTCCTGTCGTTCAATATTGCTCTTGCGGCGTGTTGATTCTTGGTACGCGCGAATCTCCTCCTGATTCTGGATCAAGCCCTGCTTCATCAAACCCTCAACCATGGGATGCTCTGGAGCTAACACAAGATACGTTGCGCCAAACAGGGTGTCGGGGCGCGTGGTAAACACGACAATTTTTTCCCGTAGGGGCGTGTGGTGCACGTCCTCGCCCGCCCCTACCGATGATCGAACGGCGTCTGGCGTCACTACCGAAAACTCCACCTCTGCACCTTCGCTGCGGCCGATCCAATTAATTTGTTGTGCCTTAATTTTTTCTAAGTAATCAACAGTCTCCAAATCATCAATCAAACGATCGGCATATTTCGTAATCCGAATCATCCATTGAGCTTTGATGCGCTGCTCAACGGCCGTCCCACATCGTTCACACACGCCACCCTGCGCTTCTTCATTCGCCAGTCCGATCTTATCTTTGGGACACCAATTGATCGTTGATTCAGCCTTATACGCCATGCGATGCGCATCCACGAACGTCCGGACAACGGCTTCGCCTTGAGCACGAATGGAATCAGGGATCGCCAGCTCCTCAATCGGTCGTGCGCGGCCTTCGATCTCGTCAAAATAACTATTAAAAAACTTAAGGAACATCCACTGCGTCCACTTATAGTATTTGGGATCGGTGGTATTCACCTCGCGTGACCAATCAAAACCAAAGCCTAAATATTTTAATTGTCGCTTAAAATTTGCCACGTTCTTGGCAGTAGCTTCCTCGGGCTTAACCTTGTGCTTAATAGCAAAATTCTCTGTTGGCAACCCAAACGCATCCCAACCGATCGGATACAATACATTGAAACCCTCCATGCGCTTCTTGCGCGTCATGATATCGATGGCCGTATACGAACGCGGATGCCCCACATGCAACCCCTCACCCGATGGATACGGAAACTCGATCAGGCCATAAAACTTTTTAGCCCGATCAGATGGAGAACCATCTTTAGCGTGATAAACGCCGTCGTCCTCCCATTTCTTTTGCCATTTTGCCTCAATATCCCTCGGTTCGTAGATAGACATATCGGCCTCTACCCTATCAAGATTTGTGGCGAGAAGCAATAAATGGCAGGTATAATTCTTGAACCATGCCGTGATCCGTTCCAATAACGTCAGGCAGTGCCAAAAACTCATCCAGCGTAACCCATTGATACGCATCGTTTTCTTCGGGAGACAATCTGATTTCCTCCAAATCCACCTGTGCGCGATACACGATTAAAAAAACTTGAACTGGCTGCTCTGCCGATTCCCAGACATGCGTATGCACACCTAACAGCGTCGCCTCTTGAACACTCAACCCCGTTTCTTCTTGAATTTCACGCTTCATGGTTTCAAATGGAAACTCGCCAAGCTCCACGCCTCCTCCAGGAAACTCCCACTTACCATGTAACTCAAGGTTAGAATCAACTCTGCGTAAAATTAAAAAACGCTCTTGATGCTCTAAAATAGCGATAGCGGCAACAACCTGCCTTGTGGGGAGAGAAGACATATCTACAAACTATCTCCAAGCCTCTTCATGTGAAACAAATTTTACTTCATTGGAATCACGCTGCTCGGCGGTAGCTAAGAGTGCTTCATCTTCTTCAATCTCATTGACTGAGATTGTTATCTCAAAGAGATCCTGAGGTTTCATAATAAACTCTTCGGATACCAACCTTCACGGCCCAACCTCTCCGCAATCAAATGTCCACAAAAAACTATTTATGGAGCTTTCCATGTCAGCGTCTTTTACAGAAACTAAATCGAGACTCCCACCAAAATCCAAAACAACAGGCGATGCGACTTTCAGGTGCATAGGCCTATCATTAACCAGAACAGAGGCCCCACTAAGATATCCCTCCGTACCCGACACCGACTGAAGCTCAAGTCGAATGGTAGGAGCGGCGCCACAATTCCACCATGTAACATTAGCTTTCTGTCCAACGTTAAGTGAAAAAGCGATGCGCTCATACGCATCCAGCTGAATCGGTTCAAGCGTCTCAGCGCGTACAGGCTGAGGCGTCTCACGGTCTACTGCACGTTCGAGACTATATTGACGCACGTTATCAGACAAAATAGATATTTGCTTATTTGCCCTGTCTAGGGCTTCTTGTGCACCGCTATGAGTCACAAGGCTCACAACCGACACTAACAAAAGCAGAATATAGGGTGCAAGGTTTTTTTCCAGCATAAAGCAACGATACTACATCCTCTTAAAATTCCGAATAACTGCTCGTACCACCCCCTGAATCAGCGGGTCATAACAATAAATTGGCTTCATCGTAGAATTGGCCGGCTGCAAACGGATACGATCACGTTCGCGATAAAAACGTTTTAACGTGGCATAGGCGTTATCCAAAAGCGCCACGACGACATCGCCATTTTTAGGCGATGGATTCCGTTCAACGATAACAAAATCACCATCAAAAATTCCATCTTCGATCATCGAGTCACCTTTGACGCGCAAGACGTACGAATTCGCCGAATCAGGAACAAGCTCGACCGGCACTGCAAACGTCTCATGTTCTTCGATGGCTTCGATCGGCAAACCAGCCGTAATCAAACCTTTAAGAGGCAACAACACGCTCTTACCCCACATCACCGCCTTATCCGTTGGTTCAAGATTACGAATCCCCGGCTCTTTACCCGGACCTCCCCGCAAATATCCGCGTTCACGCAACGCATGGATGTGTACATGCACGGTCGAAGGCGAGGCCAAATTTAACCCCGAAGCGATTTCTCGAAACGATGGCGGATAGCCGCGGTCGTTAATAAACGAAACGATGAAGTCCAAGACTTCTTTTTGTTTTGGTGTAAGGCGCGGTTGCATACAGAACAAAAATAGAACATCTGCGAGAGGATGTCAACATCTTGACAGGTGACCAAGTTTCTGGCAGCGGTATATATATCAACAATTTATTTCCTATGCCCTATCACCTACCAAAATCTAGGCGCTGGTTTTGTGCACCCATCATCATCTTTACGCAAATCTTGTTTCCGTTATTCGTGTCCCCAGCTTCCGCCTCCAACCCACCACCTACCATCGTCATCGGCGAAATTGCCTGGGCCGGCTCTTCGCTTTCTACGTCCGACGAATGGATCGAGTTATGGAATCTGAATAACACCACGACGACATTGAGTGGCTGGACACTGAAAGGCACAGGAAGCCCGGATATCTTTTTGCCGACCGATGCCGTGATCGCGCCTTTGAGCACCTACATCATCTCCAACTACAGCTCGACAGATACTAAGAGCGCCCTTGCTCTCCCGACCCAAGTCGTCACCTCAACGCTTTCTCTTTCCAACAGCGCTTTGCGCATCGATCTGATTGATGCAAGCGACACAATGATTGATTCCGCAGGAGATGGAAGTGCACCTTTTGCAGGGATGAGCCTCCCCACAAAAATAAGCATGATACGACTTGATAGCACAGCCTCGGGTACGTTAGCAACGAGTTGGATTTCTGCCACTTCAAGCGTAAACCTCAAGCCCAACACTCCAGACTTGGCGACGCCATCTATTTGTGACGGCTGCGTAATATCTCCCCCTCCTGTAGAGATATCCGCCCCCACCGTCTCGTCGACGATACTCGAAATCGCTCAAGAGCCAACCACTTCAACTCTCTCAACGGATGAAGCGACAGTCATCGACACCACGACCTCAACACCGTCCGATCCAGACGCGACAGATGTAACCGACATCATTACGGAAGTCATGGAGGATACAAACGATTCGGGTGCAACACCGATCGAGGCAGCCCCTTCTTCAACAGTAACGGAAAACGACCCGGCATCAACGGAGCCTATAGCACTACCCTCAACCGATCAGGACCTCGTACCTCAGATCCCCACCACAACTTCCACACCTCCAATTGCTTCACCTCTAGATTCTCCACCTACCTATGGCATGCTTCGTTTAAATACCGTATCTCCCGCTCCTGCCGCAGGGCATGAATGGGTTGAGATTGGTACGCTGGACGCGAGTAATAGTATCGATCTGGAAGGCTGCGAAATCCACGACAGCCTTGGGCTAATCATGACGATTCACGATCTCATCCTTGATCCGGCGAGTTCTACTACCATCGTGATCGAGCTCACGAGTTCAAAACTAAATAACACCGGAGACACGATCTCTCTCTTGAGCCCCACAGGACAGGTCCTAGACAGCTTCACGTTTGAGGAAACCGACAAAGGAGATCAGTGGATGCGCGTTCCCGCACTCTCTGGTTCGTGGTGGTTGAATGGAATCGTTTCGTCATCATCAACTCCTTCTACACAGACGAACCCGACAACTTCATCCACTATCTCTGTCTCTAGCCCTAACCCCGTTTCTAGCTCAAGCCCTACTTCTGCTACCTCTTCTAGCTCCACTCTAGCCAGCACTACGTCAACCAAAAAAACCCTGGTAACAACAACGACAAAAAAGAAATCATCTCCTCCGGCAAAAAAAGAAACGGCTCTAAAAACATCTTCTCCTAAAACAGAACCGGCCAAGACAGCCACGGCTTCCTCAACCAAAAAGACAACCGCTCCCAAAAAAACCCCTATTATTCCTCTAACGTTTGATATGATCTTTGATAATGACAATATTCCGCCTCGCGTGCGTTTAACCGGCTACGTTGGCTCGCCGCCCGGACTCATGGCCGGACACGCTTTCGTCCTCCTAGCCCCCGATGGCCGCGGACTAAAAGTCTCCGTACCCACGGCCAAAAAGCTCCCCCTTTATGGAACCTACATCTCGATCACCGGCCGTCTGCGCTTTGATGCCAGCAACACGCCATATTTCTCCCTCGGAACAAACGACGGCTGGCAAATTCTCACGAAGGACCATGACGTCCAACCAACTCCGCGTATCGTTGATCTCTTTTTGCGCATACCCGAAGACGCCTGGAGCCTCATGCATGTCACCGGCACGGTCATGGATGTCAATCAAAAAAGCGCACGACTTTCGATTGATGACGTCGAGCTTATCGTGTCCGTAAAATCATTCGTAAACTATCGCGTTGAGCGCCTAAAGAAAGGCGATACCATCGTGGTGACCGGCATCTTTGATCCAGGAAGTGAAACGCCGCGCATCCTTCCACGAAAAGCCGAAGAAATTGTGCTAGCGAACCATGCTCCGACGCCAGAAAAAATCTCGGCGGGAACCACAAACGCTAATAACCTCCCCGGCTGGAGCCCATTTGCCGGAGCAGGAACAGTCGTGGCATTAAGCGAGGGAGTCAAACGGGTACTCCACTTTCGCAAACGAAAAATCCTTGAACAAAAACTCGAAATCCCTATCGGGACATAACCACTCAATATCTCGATGAACTGCAAGACAAGTCTCAATCGGCATCACGAACTCTTTTTGCGCCAGACCACTCATCATCATGCTCTTTTGGACGGTCAAACCAAATACGAGCGCTCGTCACATCGCAAAGATGACAAAAGGCAGCAAGAGGCCCCGCAACGCGTTGATGATTACTGTAATCCTTACTCTCACCCTCAACATATCGCATGCCGTTTTCCTGATCAGGAGACAACACAATGTCGTATTTCTTCAACAACTCAAAGCGAAACCGAATCTGAGCCTCTTTCTCTTTCATCGCAGGAATAATCTCGCGCGACTGCCCATCTGGCCCAAGCGCATATTTCCACGGCTTCTCTACATCGTGTAGATACGTAACCAACAGGGCGTCAGAGAGAGAAAAAGGCAAAGGGCGTGCGGAGCTCAACGAGCCATAAAGCAAAACAGCGACATTCATAATTTCATGCACATGATCGTAATAACCTCCGGACCAATATTGATGATTATGTGCAGAACCTTGAACAGTTTGAAAAATCTTCCGATTGTCTATAAGCAGCTGCATGCACCGAGAACGATTTGGCTCATCAATCATGCTGATTAATTGCTCAAGCGAGTAGTATGTGGGCTGCATAGATACAAACTCTACGTTTGTATCTACATGAACACAAGATTACCCAACGACACAAGCAATCTTTACCAAAGAATCCATACTTGCAAGCAGTTTCATTTTACGGAATAGTGATCTCCTATGGAAACAAAAAACCTACGCATCGCCATTGCCGGAACCGGTATGGTCGGAGGAGCTCTGGCGCGCTATCTCGCCGCCCACCACCCCAGCGTGCAGATCGGCCTCTTTGATCCACCCAAAGGACTGGCGGATACCAACGTCCTCGATGAAGCCGAGATCATCTTTCTCGCCGTTCCCACCCCATACTATCTGGACGGAACCGGATTTGATGACAGCTTTTTGCGTGAGGTTGTCGATACCATAACCGTTCCCGATAAAATCATCGTCATTAAATCCACCGTCCTCCCCGGCACCACCAACAAATTCCAGCAAGACTACCCTCAACACGCTTTTCTCTTCAATCCAGAATTCTTGACCGAGGCAAACGCCGACCAAGACATGCAATCCCCAACACGACAGATCATGGGATACACCGCCAAAAGCCAAGACTATGCCTATGATATTTTAGAGCTCCTGCCACGCGCCCCATACGCCGCCTCCATTCCCGCCATCGAGGCTGAACTAGTGAAATATTTTGGCAACGCCTTCTTAGCCATGCGCGTGACGTTCGCCAACCACATGTATGATATCTGCGGAGCTCTCCAAGCCAATTATCAAACTGTCATGGAGGCAGCCGCAGCCGATCCACGCATCGGTTCATCACACCTAGACGTCACACACGGAGGCTATCGGGGATATGGAGGCAAATGCCTGCCAAAAGACATGCGCGCCCTGATTCAACTGGCCCGCCAAATGGGCATTGAGCCCGAAATGCTGATAGCGGCCGAAACATACAATAATAACCTCATCCAATCCCAGGGCCTGGATATCGCCTGGAAAGAAGGCTCTCCTCGTCGCCCCGCCCAACCCCCCGAGACAACAGATATTGCCTAATCAAAACGTTTTTGATAGGCTTCTCCCGCATAGATCTTCTGTGCGGGTATCGTATAGCGGCTATTATGCGTCCTTGCCAAGGACGAAATGAGGGTTCGACTCCCTCTACCCGCTCCATCGAGCTGAGCTCGACCAATAAAAACACTCCGAGTCATCGGAGTGTTTTTATTGTATTATTAAATATTTCTGAATGCAGTTCTCAAATCCCATCAATACGATCGGATCTCAGAACCAATGGAGAAAAGGCATCTCCAAGTTGATTTCATCAAAAATTCTTTATATAAAGAATTTTTGAAAAAAAGACACCTAAGGTACAAGACGGTACTACAGTAATCTCAGAACAATCTCACGATCCCTGAAAGGAACCCGTTGTGAACAGTACAGGTCCCAGTAGTAGAGCCCGTTGTGGGTAAGAACGCTGAGTCGTTCTGCAGAAACAACATAACGTCGAAGGGAATCCTTGATAGGACTCCACCTACCAAGCCCCCAAGCCAACCCGAACATGAAATACACCGGGTACGTGCTCCTCGCTACGCTGTATGCATCGGTATGCGGACGTGTACCATTCCAGGCATACTCCATCATCACACGATGCCCGCCAGCGACGAGGCCATCTGCAAACGATGTAACCCCTCCATTGGGAGAGATTCTTTGTCCGGTCGCAAGGACGATCTCTTGTGACAGATCAATCTTCCACCTCGTCGACCCATCCCACAGATGCACGAACCACTCGGTCGACCACTCACACCCAACGCGACGTACGGTCAGCATGATTTCACTCCTTACCTTCTACACAGAGGACCCCCCTATGGGTCTCTCCGGAAAAATGCCCAATCTCCAATAAGGCACTATTCCGGAAAGACTATAGAAACTCTCCTTACGTGTAAAAACAACTAAAACGCCACACAAAACCCACCAACTGACGTGTGAATATACAAAAAATAAGCTATTCTGTCAACCATCTGCATTGATTCGTGTCGCGCTCAATGGAAAATAGATTTTTCGAAATTTTTTAATCTATCTGGTATATTATTTATATGCCACTCTTTACTTCTACTACGTATAAGAGTATCAAAATTTGTCCGTATTTTAAATCATCCTCTGTCTATTCTGATGCTCCTGCGACGGGGGCGCACACGAATCTAAACTATGGATACCTTGCAAAAACTCATGACGGCTCTTGAGGAAAATGAAAAAAATCTATTTAAGATATTACCCGGAGCTGTTTCAGAAAAACAATTAACAGATGCGGAAAAAGAACTACACACTGTTTTGCCTGACGATTTGAAGAATCTGTATCGAAAATTTAATGGGTTTCCAATTGATGAATATTTTTCTTTTCAAATTCGAATTCTGCCTTTAGAAGAAGCGTTGGAATGTACCAATAAAATCAGTGGCAGCTTCATCCCAACAGATGTCTTAGCTGGTACGGGTTTTACTATCAATGCAAAAAAGACAGACATCATGATTTTTGCAAAATATCATCCGAACAATACGGATACTGATTGGGTAGGTTTAAAACTTTCACACAACAAAAAAACAGGAAAAGCAGGAGGTAAAATATGTATAATGTATAAAAATGGAGGTATCCATTCTTTTGCTGAACTTGTTCATTCAGGTGAAAGCCTTACTGAATGGCTTGAAACATGTATCGAAGCGTATTGATGCAACCCCGTAAAAGATACACCGACATCTCAATATAGACGTTTCCCTTAAAAAAACCTATGCTAGGGCCTATCTTCCCCTATGTCTTCCCACGCCCGACGCCTTTCTGCCGCCGCCCTGCAAACCGCCGATAAGCACTGGGCCGAGGCTTTTGTCGATCATATCCTGGAGAGCCAGCCCGACAAGGATCTCTATACCTGTGCCGCTGGCATCAGTCCTTCCGGCATCGTCCACTTTGGCAACTTTCGAGACGTCATGACGTCCTATGCCGTGGGTCGGGCGCTCGAGGAGCGCGGCAAAAAGGTACGCTACCTTTTTTCGTGGGACGAGTTTGATCGTTTTCGTAAAGTCCCCCAAGGCGTTGACGCTGCGTGGATCGAGCACATCGGCAAACCCCTCACCGCCGTCCCAGATCCATTTGGCTGCCACGAATCATACGCCAGACACTGGCAGGTCGAATTCGAAGAAGCTATACAAGAAATCGGTATTCCACTGGACTATCGCTATCAGGCCAAAAAATATACCAACGGCGATTATGATGACCTGATCATCAAAGCCATGCGTGAACGCGAGCGTATTGCGCGCACCCTGCTCTCCTTCATGTCAGACAAGGGCAAAACCGAAAAAGAGATCAACGAGGAGGAATACGTACGCGAGTACTACCCTATCTCTGTCTATTCACGTTTTACAGGAAAAGATAACACCGTCGTGACCGCTTACGACGGCAACTCGACCATCACCTATACCTGTCTGGATACTAAACAATCCGAGACGATCGACTTCACCAAAGAGCACATCGTCAAGCTCGCCTGGAAAATCGACTGGCCCATGCGCTGGGGCGTCGAAGGCGTTGTCTTTGAACCCGGTGGCCACGATCATGCTTCACCCGGCGGAAGCTACGATGTTTCAAGTACCATCGCCAAAGAAATCTTTGACATCCAACCTCCGCTGTTCGTCGGCTACCAATTCGTCGGCATTCAGGGCACGAACGGCAAGATGTCCGGCTCCAAAGGCAACGCTATTGCCCCCAAGCAACTCCTCGAAATCTACGAACCAGCCCTCCTCAAGTGGCTCTATCTGCGCAAACTTCCTGACCAAGCATTTAGCTTAGCCTTTGATAGCGAGATTATTCGACAATACGATGAGCTAGATCGAGAAGGGGTGGCTCAAAAAGATAAAACCCTCTCTCTGATGCGCGAAAAAGCCCTCCGCTACAGTCTCGCCCCCCAAGAAACGCTCCCCGCCTCCCCGATCCCGTTTCGTCAGGCCGTAGGCTACGGACAAATCTTAAACTGGAATGAACAAAAAGTAACCGAACTTCTCGGTGCTCTCGATCTCCACTACGACACCTCGTCTGTCACCGCCCGTCTATCCAAAGCCAAAGCCTGGCTCGAAACCTACAACCCTGATCAATTGATCCGCTTACGCGAAGAGATTAATCAAGAGTACGTAGCCACGATGGATGAAGAGGCCAAACAACGCGTCCGCTCCCTCCGCGAAGCCCTGCAGACCGACGGCTTCACCGAAATCCCCAAACTCGAAGAACTCGTCTACCGCATCCCCAAAGACGAGAGCCTAACCCAAGAAGAAAACAGCCCCCGCCAACGCGCCTTCTTCAAAGACATCTACCGCCTCCTCATCAACGCCGACACCGGCCCCCGCCTCTCAACGTTCCTCTGGGCCATCGACCGCGAACGAGTCCTGCAACTGCTAGATATCTAGCAACTTGTCGAAGCCCGTAAAAACGCATAAGATCTCAAAGGAAAACATCCTTGTAGGCGGCGCAGATTTGGATGAGATTCGGGATGCTGGAGAGCAGAAATACCGCAGACGTACTGTGACGTACGTCGAGGATATTTCTGACCGAAGCACCCAAAGATCGCCAAATCTGCGCCGCCTACCACAAGCTGCGGTGGTGAAATTGGTATACACGCCGGCCTTAGAAGCCGGTGGGGCAACCCATGAGAGTTCGAGTCTCTCCCGCAGCACCACGTAAAACCACGCCTTTATAGGTGTGGTTTTGCTTTTAGCGTGGTCACGTGGCGCGGCCAAAAAGATTCCTTTTATCTCGGACGTCATTTCAAAAAAACGTTCCGCAGGCTATGCTTTGGCAACTATGAACCGCTTTTCTCGCTTTTCCCTGCCATATATCGCCCTGGCTCTTTTAGCCACCATCGCAACCCCCGTTGCGACACGCGCTGAATCCATGCCCTCCCTCATAAAGGGATCATCTGCAACTGTTTACGCTCTCACGGCCAACCAAGAGCGCTATGCCTTTCCCTCCTTATCCGTATTTTCGAGCTGGTACGCAGACACGCGCGGTATCACACGCGTAGATGACGCAGCGCTTGCCGCCTTCCCTCTCCGTGGCGAGGTCTCCTATCGCCCAGGAACTACCCTACTTAAAACCCCATCGGATCCACGCGTCTATGCCGTAACCCAAAAACATATCCTGCGCTGGGTTACGAGCGAGGCAATCGCTAAAGAGCTCTATGGAGAATACTGGGCTAAACAAGTCGTAGATGTTCCCGCTGACTATCTTGGACAATTCACTGTAGGAAGCCCCATCAAAACTTCAACGGATTATTCGCCCCTAACGGAGCGCATGCACGCCACACTCCTCGATGATGGCTTTATCACCACTATCGCGGCCACACCACCAACCGCTATCGAACCACCATCGAACCCATCTACCCCATCCGCGATCCCCGAAGAGCCTAAAACCGTGGCTCCATCTCTCGATGAATTGATCAACGCCATTCCCGCTCCATCAGATAAAATCGCCACGCAATTTGCCAATTATCGCGTCTCGGCCGGTAGCCGTGTAAGCTTTCACTCTACTATTTTTGCTCCGATCACCATCGAAAAACACACCATTTACGCCCTGGCTCCAGGAGTACTGCAGCCGATTCTCTGGAAAAACTGTGACAAGCAGTCATTCTGCGGCTCCTCTAATCCCTTTTGGCGCAAGACCATACTCTACTCACAATTCGTAAGTGAAGGGATTACATATACTTCGCGACCGGTGACACTAGACGTCGTCGGCGGCGAACCACCACGACCCGTTCTATCCTTGGGAGCACATCCGGCCGCCAATGAACAAGAAATTTTTCTTCAAGTTCCGCAAGATGAAACCGCTCGCATAACCGCCGTGGTTGAGGGCACGTCGATCGACAGCCCTGTGTTGGGCATTTGCTCCACCGACTGTTCATTCACCCTCGAAATCAAAGGCGCAACATCAATCACCGCCTTCACCTGGCTCGGCGGCGTCTATGAACCATCTAATACGCTGCAACTGAAACCGGAATAACTTAGATATAAAAACAGCCTTTTAAAAATCACGAGCTGCGCAGCCCTGAACCCGGAAGAACCGCAGGCGGATCATGGCATCCGCCGAGGATTCTTTCGGGTAAGGGGCAAGCAGCTCGTGATTTTTAAAAAACCAACTACGCTCGCTCAACGTATTCCCCCGTCTCCGTATTCACAATCACCTCTTCACCTTCATTGATAAAAATCGGAACGCGAATCGTAAATCCATTATCCGTTTTAGCCTCCTTAGTTACGTTGCCGCTAGCTGTATCACCCTTCACCGCCGGAGTCGTCTCGGTCACCTTAAACGTCATCTTGCGAGGTAACTGCAAGGCAATCGGCTTACCATCATACACAGACAGCGTCACCTCCATGCCATCACGCAGATATTGACCCTGCTCACCCACGTCCTCATCCGACATAGTGTGCTGCTCGTACGTCTTGGTATCCATAAACGTATAGCCCGTCGCATCGTGATACAGATACTGCATGTTGCAATACTCAATCTCGACCAAATCAATCGTTTCAGAAATCTTATAGGTAACTTCGAGCGTGCGTGCTGTTTTAGCATTCTTAATACGCGTACGCACAAACGCCGCACCCTTACCCGGGTTAATATGCTGAAATTCGGTTACGACCCACGGTTCGTTATTCTGCAAGATAACCGAGCCTTTTTTGATATCAGAGGGAGAGCCCATAGGATGCGACAATAAAAATCAATGTGGCCGAATCATGCCCTATTACCGATATTTCGTCAATCGCACGAACATTTTTCTCGTACTCTCCCACCAAAATATACTGCACCTTGTATTTGTTCCTTTATACGCTATGCTTCTCCCGTTTAAGACGACGTAGTATAAGAATCTGCGTCACACAAAATACGCATATCAGTGAACACATGATCGAAAATATAGCCAAAATTTCTTTTCCTGATGCTTCGAGAGAGGCTACCTGATAAAATAAAAATCCACTAATAACCGCACCAAAAAAAGATTGTATTGCGACACATACAAATACAAACATATACCAGCCTAGGGCTCCTCGATATCGTTCCATCTTCCAAGACGTCTGCGCTTCTAACAATGCTCGGGCCTGCTCTGCACGTGTCGCCTGTTGGTTGACTCCAAGGACGCTCTTATTAAGCTTATGTAATTGCGCCGCCTGTTTCCACGCCTCCCACTTAGACCGAATATTCACGCCTATCGCCAAAACAACGAGTGCGCCAATTACAATCTTCCACAGAAGAACACCGAATGCGTAATCTAGCCTCATACGAAATAGTAAACCATCGGAACAAATACGTGTCCACAACGTACCCTAGCACCTCATTCTCTGAACGAGAATCGCTCCCGAGCCGAGGCTGGTAAAACATCGTTGATAGAAGTCGCGCCAGTGAGCAACATTACAAAACGATCCACGCCAAACGCGATCCCGGCAGCATTCCCCATCCCAGGGAGCGCGGCCAAAAACCGCTCGTCGATTCCCCAGGTGGGCTTGCCGAGAGATGCGCGTAAGGCTTTTTCTTCTTCAAAACGTGCCCGCTGTTCGATGGGATCAGAAAGTTCGGCAAATCCATTGGCAAGTTCCAAGCCTCCAGCATAGAGCTCAACCCGATCGGCAAAACGTGGATCATCGGCAGACTTTCGAGCGAGCGCCGCCATAGAAGCAGGATAGCGATACAAAAATGTCGGCCGGTCTTTGCCCAGATGTGGCTCGACCTCAGTCAAAAAAATCTTAAAAAATAAATCGTCCCACGTATCCTGCTCGGTTACGGTTTGACCACGTTCTTTGACGAAGAGAGCGAGAGCCTCGCGATTATCTAAGAGAGGCTCCAGGTCGGTTTTTGTATACATCTTCCAGGCATCGGAGACGGTCAGACGCTGAAACGGTTTTTCTGTCATCCCGACCAACGCGGAGGGATCACTTCGTCGGATCAAAGGGATTCCTCCGCTCGTCGCGGACTCCTCGGTCGGAATGACAAAGGTATCAATAACCCACTTCATCATCTCCTCGGTGTCGCGCATCAAATCTTCAAGTCCAGCATCACGGCGATACCATTCGAGGAGCAAAAACTCGGGATCATGCGTTCCATCCCACGGTTCATTGTTCCGAAAACACGGACCAAGATCGTAGATACGATCAAGACCCGTCGCCAAAATCCGCTTCATCATGTATTCAGGCGACGTAATGAGGGCAGCAGGTAGGCGGTAGGCGGTAGGCGGTAGCGAAGGAGAAGAGACCTCCGTCCAAAACGGTTCAAGATACGGTTCCTGGCCCGGAATCCCCACCAGGCGCGGGGTGTGCATCTCGGTAAACTCACGCTCATCAAACCACTGACGAATTAGGCGGATAATACGTGATCGAGCACAAAGGATTTCAGGATTCATAGGGATAAAAATCATCCCCGTGTAAAACGGGGAGTGATTTTTTATTGAACCATGTACGGAAGCAAGGCCATGAAGCGCGCGCGCTTAATGGCGTTCGACAACTTGCGCTGGTGCCAGGCACACACACCAGAGCGCTTGCGCGGCACGATCTTTCCGAACGAAGACAAGTAGCGCTTCAAGTTATTGGTATCTTTGTAATTCACGGCTTCGGCATTGACGCGGCAAAACAAACATTGTCGCGTGGTTGGTTTGGTCATTGGCATACGTTACAAAATAGAAAAATTAAAAAGGAATGTCTTCGACGCGAATTTCTTGATCTCCGATACCGCGATCAATGATGGGTTCCTGAGAAGTAGGCGTGGAAGAGTAAGAAGCTTGTGGCTGAAGATCAGAGGGCGAACCACCGGGCGATGTTCCAGCACGATCAAGCATGATCATGTTTTCAAGAATAATCTCCGTGCGCTGCTTTTTAGCCCCATCTTGCGCTTCCCATTCGCGAGTTTGCAAGCGACCTTCGGCATAAATCTTCTTGCCCTTCACCAGGTACTGCGTGCAGATTTCAGCCAGCTTGCCCCAAGCAACAATCGGATGATATTCGGTTCGCTCCTGCTTTTTTCCATCCGCACCCGTCCATTGAGAAGAGGTGGCGATCGAAAAGTTGCACACCATCTGGCCACTCGGAATCGTCCGCGATTCTGGATCTCGGGTGAGATTCCCAATCAGCATGACTTTATTGAGGTTCATACCTTTTCTTCTAAGGCGCTCTCAATTTTTTTGGTGAGATCAACATCAGCAACCACAGCTTCGGTGTCAGGCTTTTTGGCCTCGTCAGGCTTTTCTTCCTTCGCATCTTCTCGACGGCGGCGTGGACGTTCATCAGAAGATTCCTTGTTATCCAAATTAACCTCGGTAAACTGCACCAGTTCAAAGCGATCACTGCCAACCTCGTCGGCGCGCAAAATCAAATGACGCACAACCTCTGGAGTGATGCGCAACGCTTCTTCGATCTTAGCCACGTCTTTACCCTCGCTCGAAAAACGCACCAAAATATAATGACCGTGTCGCGTTTCCTTAATGGCATACGCAAGACGAAACTTGCCGAGCCGAGACATAGACTCGACCGTGGCACCGTACTTTTCAACTAACGCTTTGACGCTCGCCTCAATCTTCCCTACCTCGTCATCTGTGACGGCGGCAGAAATGATATACAGCAATTCGTAAGATGTTTGCATGATAAAGGGGGAATGGGTCCGTAGAATCTATGATCGATTCTTTGCGGACCAGAAACTCAACGTTTCTTTGGCCATCCCAATTTATGAATTAGTGACAAAATCCTAGCCTTTTTTCAAAACTTCGTCAATGGGAGCACCCAACCATCCCTAACCCGCTGACCCCTCAAAGAGCCGACATGATTCATAAAAAACCGCCTAAAAATCAACAAAGCCCCGGGGGAAGTACCCACAGGGCTCTGGAAGTGGCCTCCCGTCGTTACCGACTGGGAGGCCCAAAACGTACATCACGGTGGGCCACTACTGGGCGGCCACTGCCGTGGAAATTGACGGGTCATTAGGTCCGGAAAAATCCGCCATAACCCATCGAACAAGCGTGCGCGCAACTCCCGGATTATCCCTGAGGGACTGTACTCCGGTCTTATTGGAGTCTGGAGCCGCACCATTCTCTGCGCCGAAGTCGTACCCCAGCAACAGCTTCAATGCCGTAAGCTCATCATGGACACGATGCCCGCAAGCATCCATGAACTCCTGAGCCAGTGTCGCTGGCGACTTCGGAGCTACGGCAGTAACTGCCGCAGCGAGCACGCGCTTGAGCTGATCCTTGAGAGGCTGAGCTTTATCGAGATCGACATGAAGCGCCGTAGCGCCATCCTGAATCGCTCGACCGATTTCTCCTTCAAACCTTCGCGCATCGCGCGCGAACGATTGCGCCGCTCGAACCAGGTCCTGCAGGCTTCCGGGGTCCGTCCCGGACTCGCCAGGCCAGCCAACGATCGATCGTGCAAGCAACCGACGCTCAGCGAGGGCCAAGGCGTTCAGATTTCCGTCATGAAGATCGATACGCTCCTGAAGAGCGTCGACGAGTCTTGCTCGATCGAACACGACCCCTTCTTCGTCGACCGCGCACAAGCGAGTAAGGCCAGCTCGGAACCGCTCCTCGGCCTCTCGCTCAGATGCAAGTGTCGTCTGCTCAGACAAGATCCACGTCTTGAGCAAGTTGAGATTCTGCAGCAAGGTCAATGACCCGCAGTAGTAGCGCGATCCAAGCTCCTCGGAAAGCGCCCGAAGCGAACCATCGAGCTGAGCAAAAACCACATTGATGCTCTGCGTCACCTGCGGCACTTGAGCCAACTCCGTCGGCACGGAACAAGCGTCTGCACCCACCCATTCCTGGGCAACTTTCGCGAATTTCCTCGCGCGACGAAAGGTCTCGTCGACGACCTGTTGCAAGTCATTGAATCGAGTATGCGCCGCATCTCGCTCGAGTACAACAGCCTCGTGATTCGACACGAGCTGAGCGCGCTCTTCTCGTACAAGACGCTCACGATCAGCGAGAACGGCTGCAATCTCGGCAAATGAGGGCGGTGTATCCCCCGTCGGCGAAAGAATCGCAGCGGCTGCCAACATCTGACGCTGCGCGACAATAGCATCGCGCAGATTGTCACCCAGGTCTTGGGTAGGAACCATCCCGGTCGGCGCATTAGCTCCTGCGGCACGAATCGCTCGGCGCATTAGCTTATGCGCCAACGGCAGCTGAGTGGCTAGTGTGGTCGCATTCTGCAACACTCTCTCAAGGTCTCCTGGCCCAGGGTTATTGGGAAGGTTACGAACATCGAGAAAGGTGGCAACGAGGTTGATGTGCTTAGACAGACGATTCACATCAGTCTGAGCCGCTTCAAGCTGAGTCTGCAGTCCTTTCGCATCCACCAACGAGTCAAGCGACGACTGAGGTTTCGCAGCCCTTGCCTTCAAGGCCCTAATCACCCGCCCACGAATGGCGCGCTCCCACCCCAACCAGATGATGAGGAACAGCGCCCCGCCAAGCAGTGCGCCTAGAGCAGCGCAGAGCCGCTGAATAGCGGACATGTCCGTAGGCGCTGAAGGAGATGAGGGCGAGGGGAGAGACCGATCGATCAACGCGTCCTGCACATTGGGCAGAGGAGTAGTTGATGACAATGAAGGAGGTACGACCTGAGCGACTTGTGAGACGCACTCCGACTGCGCCAAACATGTCCGCGCCAAACAGGCAGGGTCCTTTTGACAGACCAGGGCCTCACGCCCCGCCTTAGCCTGTTCTTCGGCGGTCACATTGCGAGCTTCGGGAATCTTGATACGACCCCACAGCCCAGCAATGAAAGCCACGCGACGAAGCGGCATAGGGCAGGACTCCGTCCAGCTATCCACTTCCGTGCCACTCCACTGCTGACGCCCATCAGAACGCTCACAGCGGAGAATGATGTTCGGCCCTTTGTTGGCCGCCTGCAACTGCAGGTGATCAAGCTTGGTCCCCGTGACCTCCTCGTACCGCTTTCCATACATCGAGATGACTTGGTCCGGAGTGACGCTAGGGCCGACCTCGACCCACATCTCACCACGAGGAACGAGCTGGTCCCGATAATCCCGCGCAACCAGACGAATCTCTCCAGTTGGCGGCGGGGCATAGGCCAGGGCCCACTGAGGAAAAGCGAGAACCGTGCCCACAACCCAAACCATCAACAGACAGAGACGCGTCTTGTACATGACACACTCCTGATAAAAGGATCGTAGACTCACGAAAAAAACGGGACCACCCCGCCATCTCGTGCATCCATACATATCCCTGTATCATGAATCTGTTACATTGTCCACACCCCCTCCCCTCATGTCCCTCCCCCATTTCCTCATCTTTGGCTCCCATCCTCGGCTAAGCTTAGCCGAATTTCGCGCAATTTCTCCCCAAAAGACCCCTCCGCTCCTAATTGGACGCGCCGCTCTAATAGACGATCCGGCCTGGGACGGGGCTCGACTCATGCAGCTTGCAGGAGGAATCGTGAAGCTGGGGGATATTGCAGGTGAAGTCCCGCTTGCCGAACTCTCAGGCGAAAGCGTCCTCGAAGCCATTCGCCATCTGCTGCCGAGTGGAGCGTTTGATTTTGGGTGGACCGTTTATGGGGCAGGCAAGAACTCCACCGAAAAGCTCAATCGCTTAGCCATGACGTTTAAAAAAGCCCTCAAGGCCGAAGGTATTTCTTCGCGCTGGGTCACAACCAAAGAAAGCGACGAGATTACTCCAGCTGCCGTGGCTAAACTTGGACTCGCGACCGGTCGCGGGCTTGATCTGTGTCTATTCGTACATCAACAAAACGTCCTCATCGGACACACGACGCAGGTGCAAGATGCCGATGCTTGGAGCTTGCGCGACTATGGCCGCCCAGAACGAGATGACGAAAACGGCATGCTGCCGCCAAAACTGGCGCGCATGATGGTCAATCTGGCAGAGATTCAAAAAGGTCAAACCGTGCTTGACCCGTTTTGCGGCAGCGGCACGATTCTCATGGAGGCCGCGCTCGCAAGCGAAGCCGGGTCTATCATCGGTAGCGATCATCAATCTAAACAGATTCAGGACACAATCAAGAATACTGATTGGTTAGTAGAAAAAAATATTCTTTCTCCAGAAGTCAGCAAGCGAATAACGACGTTTACCGCGGATGCACGCAAAGTGCACACCATCATTTCTACGCAGATTGATCGCGTGATCACCGAAGGCTATCTTGGCCCTCCACTCAGAGGCAGCGAGTCATTACCTGCTCTTGAAAAAACCGCCCACGAAATCACAAAGCTATGGCAGGAAACCCTGCGCGAGATCGCACCTCTCCTTGCCACAGGCGGACGCGTCGTTGGTATCTGGCCATCATTTCAAACCACCCACGGACGAGCGCGCGTAGAACTCACGGATGAGCAGCTTCGAGATCTTGGACTTGTTCTTATTGATCCACTTGATGGATGGGATGACTCTCACGGCCCGCTTCTCTACAGCCGCGTCGGACAAAAAGTCATGCGGAGGATTGTAGTGTTGGAGAAAGTCTAAAATAACCAGAACCCCCTCCACCTCCCCCTTCGTAAGGGGGAGAGTAGCGGAGGGGTTAGGGGAGGTTCTGCTGATTTAATCAGGATAAATCTGCTTGCCTTCTTCATCGTAGAGAAGAATCGCCTGCACAGGACAGGCTTGGGCCGCTAACAAAATCGTTTCGTCATCCGCACCTTTGGGATCAACGATGTAGGCCTTATTTTCATCATCCATTTGAAACACACCGGGAGCCACGGTAACGCAGGGAGCCGCGCCGATGCACGCGTCACGATCCACCACGATCTTAGCAATGCGAGGAACAGGAGGACGCGACATATTTAAACTGTAGTGATTTCTACCGAAGCAACGTCGGGGAACTGTTCACGAACCATCTCGCGCAATCCTTCGACGTAGTCACGTGAACAATCGCACCCACCACAAAAACCGGAAAGCGCCACCACGATGCCCTTTTCATCCGCCTGCGCAATGCTCGCATCCCGTCCTTGGGCGCGTAACATCGGGCGAATCCCTTGCAACATTGTTTCCAATTGAGATGTGATTTCTTCCATACAGTTTTATTCTAGTTAGATTTCGGTAGCCCTTCGATTCCGCTTCGCTACACTCAGGGAATATATAGATATGTCCTGAGCCTGTCGAAGGATCACCGATCAAGAACGGATGATCGAGCTATGATGCACCAAAATATTTGTCTTTGTAAAAACGGATAAGATTCTCGACCTCGGGGATACACGACGGGTCGCCCGTCCCGACCTTAGTCTTGGCTTGCACCTTTTCGAGCGTATCCGCGCCGTCCAGCACCGCTTCTTCAATATCATGGTCTGTCACTTTGAGGACCGTATCAATAATACGCCCCTGCTCGATTTCAATCTTGTCCGTCTTGCCTACGCGACGATAAAAATCATTGATAGCCGCGCGCAACGCCTTGTCGCCTAGGACGGAACAGTGGACCTTGCGGGCAGGTAATCCACCGAGACGCTCCATGATATCTTGCGGGCGCAGCTTGCGAGCTTCTTCGATCGTCATCCCCCCATTCTCTGTCACCATAACCGACATCATGCTGGTTGAGGCAATAGCCGATCCGCAACCAAACGTCTTCCACTTCATGTCAGTAATACGTTCGGTAGCCGGATCAACCTTAATCCAAATCTTCATAGCGTCACCACAAGCCGGCGAACCGACCATACCCATAGCGGCATCCGCATACGCCTCTTCATCCTCCATAAAATTTTGGGGATGAAAAAAATGCTGCTTGACCATGTCAGAATAGAACCAGCCTTTGTCTTTGCTGGGAGCAACCACATCGCCCTGACGGGCATCGAGGGTAGCGGGAGTGATGATGGGGTCGGTAGACATATAGAGGAAAGATTATGCAAAATACTTCATGTCGAGATTAACAGGGCTCATGTGACGCAGCTTTTCGACAATGCCTGGAGCTACAGCGATTACCTTTTCAATATCTTCGGCCGTCGTGCGTTTGCCCAAAGAAAAACGAATGGAGCCATGAGCCGCTTCGTACGAAAGGCCCGTGGCAAGAATCACATGCGAAGGATCGAGTGAGGTCGAGGCACACGCTGAACCGGTGGAACAGTAGATACCTTCGGCATCAAAGTAGAGCACCGCCGCTTCACCTTCGATATCGATAAAAGACACGTTAACGTTGTTAGGTAAGCGCTCCGTTGGATGACCATTCAGACGGGTTTTTGGGATAGCGACCAATCCTTCAATGAGTCGGTCACGCAATGCCGTGAGACGCGCATTCTCTACCTCTTTTTCTGCTTGCGCGAGTTCCAACGCGCGAGCAAAACCAATGATGCCCGGAACATTCTCCGTACCCGAACGAATCCCCTGCTCTTGCCCACCACCGATCGTAAGCGGCGCAACCTTTACGCCGCGACGCACGTACAACATACCAACACCCTTGGGGCCGTAAATCTTTGAGGCATTCAACGTCAACAAATCAACGTGTAACTTTTCGACATCCAGCGACAACACTCCGGCCGCCTGGCACGCATCAGAATGAAAATAGGGATACGGTTTCTTGTGTTCTTTGCGGAACGCCAGAATCTCACGACCAATGTCCGCAATCGGTTCAATGGTCCCGATCTCGTTATTCGCCATCATGATCGAAACCAAAACCGTATCTGGGCGCAGCGCTTTGGCAACATCATCTGGGTTCACGCGTCCGTTGCCATCAACAGGCAAAATCGTCAGCTCAATCTCTCCCCGCTTTTGCAGATACAGCAAAGGCTCAAGCACCGCGTGATGCTCAAGCGAGCTCGTGATCACATGTTTGCCATGAGCCGCGTGCGCGCGTGGGATTCCTTGGACCGCAATATTATCTGATTCCGTTCCTCCGGACGTAAAAATAATCTCCGTATCACGACAGTTTAGTATTTTGGCAATCGTGCCCCGCGCTTCGCTCACCGCTTCTTTGGCACGCAAGCCCGCCGTATGAAATGAAGAAGGATTCGCAAAGACATCTGACCAATACGGCAACATCGCCTCGAGAACTCGAGGATCGGTATAGGTTGTCGCGGCGTGATCGAGATAGATGTCGTGCATAAAAATTATGACTTATTTGTCGCGAGCGTGGTCTGTTGTAACGCGACACGAATCGCTTGCTGAACCCCACCCCACACCTTCCGTGAACTGCAGTGATCGGCCACGGGACACACCGAGGAACTCCCCTGACATTCAACCAATTCCACCGGACCATTAACAGCAACCAAAATATCTTCAAGCGAAATACGTTCCGGCGCATGCGCGAGACGATATCCGCCCCGTGGCCCCGGACGACCGATAATCAACCCGGCTGCCTTGAGGGCACCGGCCACATGCTCCAAGTATCCATGTGAAAGATGCATCGTCTTGGCCACGTCCTCTAATGAAAGCCAGGCCTCAGAAGAAGCATCCGCCAAGACAGACATAAAAACCACGGCACTGTGGTCTTTGGCGGAAACTTGAAACAAATGCGACATAAATCCCTAGTGGATAACTAGGGATTTATACGTCTCTCTCGATATTTGGTCAAGGAGTATCTACTTATATATCTGCGTCAAAGCTGTCCCTTGATAAAAATGTTTGAGGATTTGATCATACGTTTGGCCTTTATTCGCCATATCCAGTGCGCCCGTTGCCGACATACCAACCCCGTGACCCCACAGCGTACGGCCCACGTCTTCGGGAACAGGAACGGACACGAGCCAAGCATAGCCCTTGCCACCCCAAACCTCTTTCCAATCACGCGTGCGTCCATCAGATCGTGAATAATATGGGGTAATAGCCAGGCTGCCATTGTAGGTCACGATCTGTCCTCGAGTTGCATCAATACCCGCGCCGATGTTGAGTCCACGTGCCTCAGCGCCATAGCCGCGATAGACCTGATCATATTTGGCATCAACTGTATAAAACTCGTCGGCATGTTTTGTACCGCGATTGACGTGGTACATGGCATAGGTCCGCGCCGCCGTCATCAAGGCTTTTTGATATTCAAGCGGGCTCACATCCGAGGTCTCGGCCATGCCCTTTAAATACGGCTCAATGGGCAGCTCATTAATCACCCATACCAAATCAGTTGCCGGCGTATAGCGCAGCTCAAGTTTTGCCCGAAACGTATTATCATTCGCTCCCGGCAACCAAGACACGGGACGATAAAAATCCGTCATCTCGAGCGGAGAAATATTGTCATTAGCGACGGCCACATAATACGTGCTGGATTGTGTGGCACATCCCGGACCCGAAGCTTTATAAACTTTCGCGGCGCGGTCATAAGAGACAGTGACGACATCACTCGTCTGAAAACGACAGATGATGGCACCGTTTTGTTGCAACGTATATCCCCCATTCACTCCCCGGACCATCATGCGATCATCGGTAGTAGCAAATAAACCCACCCGAATAATAGGCTGATCAGGCAACGCGCTTGGATCACCGGACACAAGAACCTGGGCGGGGGCAGAAGAAGGCGTAGAATAGGAGGGCACGACAGGACTTGTCGGCACAATCAAAAAGGCCGGATCAAGATATCCATCATCCGTTACCGTAATAGGAAGATCGAGAGTTCCACCCTGCACAGCCTGACCATCGGCATACAATTGGAAACTTGCCGTATATGATCCCTTTTTAGCGGGTGCTTTTATCGTAAAACCTAAAAAGCCAATCTCTCCAACTTTGGTGACCTTTTCGGTATGAACCGGCTCACCAACCGCATACCATGAATCATCACGTATGCTCATGCGATACGCTCCCGATGTATTCGGACTCAAGCTGACAAGACGAAATGACAATGTATTCCAACCAATCGTTCCACTATTTTTGAAACCATACGTCAAACTCAAACGCGCATTACCCAACAACGTAGCACTCTTGGCAGACGAGAGCAGCAATGTCGCTTGATATAAGCCATTAATCGTAGGAGCAGGCGCTTCATCCGTCATCTCAACACCATTCAGAATACCCTTGGCGATATAATCAAAAGGAGCTGTAACCCGAATCGGCAACGTTGCCGTTCCTCCTGGCATCACCTTGTCACCTACAGTCAAAGAAAATGACGACCGATACATGCCCGGAACCTCCGCCGCACGCACAACAAACGTCACATGACCGGTCTGTCCCGGCTTAACCAGCGACTCCTGAAGCCCAACGACCGTCGTAGCCGTCTTCCATGAAGTATCCTTAAACGCACCCGCCTGACCACCACCCGCAACTACAGTCACCGCCTCATCGCCACTATTTTTCCACGAACGAGACCCTGCATTTTTAAAGGCTAAAGTAATTGTCGCCGTTTTTCCCGGATCAAGCTGCCACTCAATGCCACCCATGCTGGCCAGCTCCGCTTTCCATTCTAAAGGATTAAGAGAAGAGGCTGTAGGCGGTAGGCTGTAGGCGGTAGCAGAGGGAGCGGGAGTAGAGACGGTCGAGGCGGGAACAGAAGGAGGAGAAGCCGGCGTCGCGCTGCCGGTAACTGTAAACGTCACCGTCACGACCGAACCCTTGATCCACGCATTGGAACCGTACGACAGGAGAAACCGTTCCGTATATGTTCCAGGAGCCGTCGGGGCCTTAACCCAAAAAGTAGCCGACGCCACTTGCCCTGGTTTAACACTCGACTGAGCAATAACAGCCGGAAGATCATCCATTAACCAAGAAGGATGACCAAAAATAGAAGAGGACCCGTAAAGATATACCGCCGTCTTACTTTGAGATCCAACCCACGTCGCCGTACCGATATTGGTAAACTTAAGCGTGATTTGCTTACTTTGTCCGGCCGCAATCGTCGTCTGTGCCGTCGAAACAGCTGCCTGATACGCCTCGGCCGCTTGAATCGTGGGGATAGCAACAAACAAGAAAGCGAATACCGCTCCCATCAACCCCCAGGATCGAATCTTGCGAACAAAAAAATGAGAATGACTCATGTCACTATAACCATACCATATTTGTACCTTTTCGTTATGCGCTCGCCATGCGAGAATAGCGCCATGCACACGGCACGCGCCTTAGCCTGGAATACCGGGGTTCAAATTATTGGAAAAATCATCTCTACCGCGATTGGTGTAGTAGTGATAGGTCTCATGGCTCGCTATTTGGGCGATGTACGCTTTGGTTTTTACTCTACCGCCAACGCGTTTTTTCAAGTCTTCGCCATTTTACTCGATCTGGGTCTTAACGTCATGCTCGTGCAGCTCCTCGGTGAACATGCGGGAGATAAGGCCTACGAACAACGTGCTGTAAGCGCTACCTACACCCTACGCATCCTCACGAGCATCGTCGTGCTCGGCGTCGCTCCCCTGATCGGACTCTTGATTCCGCAGTATCCATGGGAACTCAAATTGGCCCTGTTTGCGATCTTCGCCTCATTCTTGGCTAGCGCGCTCAACCAAATTGTCGTCGGCGTTCAACAACGCCACCTCGCCATGCATGTCGTCGCAATTGCCGAAGTAGCCGGACGACTTGTACTACTCGGCGGACTCCTCCTCGCCATACATTTTCATCTCGGTCTCATCCCTATCGTGTTCGTAGTCTCGCTGGGCGGCGTGGTTAATCTAGCCATCAATCGCCTAGTCGCTGGTCGCTACGCCTCATTCGCGTGGAATATCGATCCTGCCTTTTGGCGGATTCTGATTATCCGGGCCTGGCCAATCGGCGTCTCGATCCTGTTTAATCTCATCTACTTTAAGGCCGATACGCTGATCCTGTCATGGGTGCGCCCGTTTACCGAAGTCGGTATCTACGGAGCAGCCTATCGCGTCTTAGAAATCTTCATCACCCTGCCATTTATGTATACGGGGGTTTTACTGCCCCTCATCGCCCAAGCCTGGATCAAAAAAGATCTGCCACATTTTCGAGCGCTCATGAATCAATCATATACCGTCATGGTTCTGCTCGTAGCGCCCATTGTCGCGGGTGTGATTGCCCTTGGCCCCCGCATCATGACGCTGGTTGCAGGAGAACAGTTTGTCGCCTCGGGTGAGGTATTAAAAATCCTGATCCTGGCCGCAGCAATTATTTTTGTCGGAACCGTTTCTTCTCATGCCATTATCGCTCTAGATATTCAACGTAACATGATCCCCGCCTACATCGGCACCGCCATCGTGGCCCTAACCGGATACTGGTTGTTTATTCCTATCTACGGTATGTGGGCCGCTGCTTGGATTACCGTAATTTCTGAAGGCTTGGTTGCTTTCGCCTCAACCTGGATCGCCGTACGCGCCTCACGTATACCATTGCCATGGTGGGCTATGGCCAAGAGCATCCTAGCCGCCTATCTCATGTACCTCTGTATTCAACCCCTCGCTCAAGCCCCGCTCATTCTTCCTATCGCCGTCGGCAGCGCATCCTATATCCTCCTTGTTTTTCTCCTGCGTATCGTCCCCTGGAGCACCGTGCGTGATCTCTTACCTCAGCGCTCATGATCCTTACCATCACGTTTTTTATCATTGCCGGAATACTCGCCTGGCGCTTTCCGCGTGAAGCCGTCTTGGCTTTTCCGGCCATCCTTCCCCTATATCTGTTGCGTTTTCATCTTGGACCGCTACCGACAACCGCCCTCGAATGTATTTTTTTAGGCGTTGCCGCAAGTCTAACCATAAAAACACGAGGAAAGATTTGGCTAGAAGGCTTTAACGCTTCTCGACCCTGGCACCTCGCCTTAACCGCGTGGGCTCTCGTCAGTTTCTTTGCTGTGTTTGTAGCGCAAGATCACGTCGCGGCATTAGGACTGTGGCGTGCATACATTCTGGAGCCGGTACTCTTCATGGTGCTAGTCTTTGGTACCCGCAAAGAAACAAAAGATAATGATGCACTGGTAACCGCATTTGTTGCAGCAACCGTTTTCGTAACTTTGTACGCCATCGTTCAGTTTGTGACCGGTTGGGGAATCCCTCATCCTTGGAACACAGATATTCTGACCCGTCGCGCGACAGGACCGTTTGGTTTCCCGAATGCCCTCGCTTTGTTCACGGCTCCGATTGGCGCGCTCTGCTTGGGATGGATAGTACAAAAATACACAACCCACACCCTCCACCTCCCCCTTCGCAAGGGGGAGAGCAGCGGAGGGGCTAGGGGAGGTTCCTTACTTCTCTGGCTCGGCTTTTTCTCCGCTATCATCGCGACGCTTCTCGCGCGAAGTACCGGCGGCGTTTTAGCTATCGCGGCAGCCGTAGGACTCGTTCTCCTATTTACCCGTCGAACGCGACTTCCAACAATCATCATCGGCATCGTCGGACTGAGTTTGGTTTTTGCGATCACGCCGATCCGCACTCGCGTCATCAAAAAAATCACCTTTCAAGAATGGTCGGGTAAAGTACGAACCGTCATCTGGAAAGAAACCGTCACCATGTTGCGCGATCGTCCACTCTTCGGCGCCGGCCTCGGTGGATATCCCGACGGCATCAAGCCATATCACAAAGCGACCTGGATGGAGATTTTTCAATACCCACACAACATCCTACTGAATCTCTGGAGCGAAGTTGGAGTACTCGGCGTGCTCGCATTCACGTTCATCGTAGCAACATGGATACGCGTAGCCTGGAAAACAGAACGCTACCTACTCTTGCCGCTCATCGCCATCCTCGTGCACGGCCTCGTGGATGTCCCCTATTTCAAAAATGATTTAGCCATGGCGTTTTGGATGTTCGCGCTCTTAGCAACACCGCTCACGTCATCTACCCACACCATCCCCACGGAAACAGGGATTCAAAAATCTACATAGCAAA
>CAYWEE010000005.1:0-47916 GCA_964457295.1 uncultured Gammaproteobacteria bacterium | reverse complement strand
TTCTCGGCAAGCCCGACTGCCCATGGAATGAGGAATCGGGACTTGTCGATGATGCCCGTGCAAGCCGTGACCGAAAGCAGGTATTCTTTCGAACCTTCGATCCGGTAACGGTGAGAGTCAGGCAGGTGCTCGAGCGTGATTTCTCCGCCGTAGAGCTTCTCGGTGATTTTTTCAGCCATATGGTTAGACGGCTGCCGCGACTTTGGTTCGCGCGGTTTCGAGTGCCTGATTAGGATCGACTTGCGGTTTGGCGGGCGCAGGCGGCGCAACCGGAGCTTCAGCCTTTGGTTCCGTGACTGCGGGTTTCTTCGACCATGCGTAACTTTCAGTGCCATGAACGGCCTTGATGATCTTCGAAAAGTCCGGCTCGATGATTTTTCCGAGCTGGCCAGTCCGATCCTTGGCCGTAAACTTGTCGGATGACGGATCGACGAAGATGACGCGCTTGGATTCGCCGTCGGCGGTTTGAACGACCGTCATGTAGCCGACCACGTCGACCATGTTCACGATGTCCTTCGAAACCTTGGTCGTGATGAGCGGACGCAAAAGCACCCGATCTTCGTCAGGTTTGTCGTCTACGTGCGCTACGAGCAAAACGTGCATGCCGGAGTCCCGGAGCACCTTCACGTAGTCGCGCATGGTTTTTCTGAGCCATCCCCAGCCGGCTTGGCTCGGGGAGCCGTCTTTTTGTACGAGCTTGGAATCGCCGAGAGCCACCATGTGGCGCATGAGCTTTTCCATGAGTTCGCCGATCGGGTCGATGACGGCGGTTTCGTACCCACTCTTCCTGAGAGCTTCCGTGTACTCCCGCATGTCCGCCCATTTTTCGACGTGGGCAACGTCGAGCTTGATCCCTCGCAAACCGAAATACTTTGAACCGTTCTCACAGTCCGCCATGAGCGGCTTTGGAGCGGTTGATGCAAACGTTGATTTACCGACTCCGCCTTCGCCATACACGAGCATGACAAGGGGAGGTTTCACCGACGGATCGCCGGTGTTGATGATTTTGAGCATAATTGGTCCTCTTGAATGAATAAATAAGTCCTCTGCCGGATAAGCCGCCGGCACGGCCCGACCTTGCGAGGAGATATCGTTGATTCATACAAGAGCCGCCAAAACAAAAACTCCCTGGCGTTTCTGCCAGAGAGTTTTGACCGTTGATTGGGATTTTCTGCGACTGTGGAGCGTTGGTACTAACGCTTTGACCACTGTGGGGCACGACGAGCGCCTCGCAAACCGAATTTCTTACGTTCACGCTTACGAGCATCTCGGGTCAAGTATCCCAGCTTTTTTAAGGCCGTACGAAACGTTGGATCCAACTCAATCAATGCGCGAGCGATACCATGGCGCAATGCCTCAGCCTGACCTCGAACTCCTCCACCTTCAATCTTCGCGCTCACATCAACAGACGCATCCTGGCCAACCGTCGTGAGTGGAGACTTGACCACGCCACGCAATTCATCCGTTGTAAAATAAGCCTCCATCTTGCGAGCGTTCACCGTAATCAAACCGCGACCATTCTTAATCAAGCGAACACGAGCAACAGAGGTCTTGCGACGACCAACGGTCGAAATAAATGATCCGCCTTTTGCAGAGGTGCTTGCTGCAAGTTCTGCAGCTTCCACCTTTTCCATCTCCGCTACAGCACCAGATTCATCGTCTACCTTTTTCTTAGGCGTCTTAGCCGGAGCCTTTTTGGCTGCGGGTTTCTTGGGAATCGCCTTAATCTCTTTGGTTTCGTCAGTCTTCATAGCATTAAACAATAGTGAGCCGCTTAAGACGCGCCGACTGCGTGCGATTTTTGGGAAGCATGTATTTAACAGCGTGACGCAAAATCACCTCCGGCTTTTCTTCACGTAAGCGAGAGACCGGCGTGCGCTTCAAACCACCTGGGCGATTTGAGGTACGAAAATGGACCTTCTGCTCCCACTTTTTTCCGGTAAAGGTAACATCCTTAATATGCGTTACGCGCACAAAATCTCCGGCATCAATATGAGGAACGTACGTCGTCTTATGTTTGCCCATGAGGAGCTTGGCGACACGCGTCGCTAAGCGGCCGACAACCTCACCCTTGGCGTCGATCTCGTGTGTTACCCGTTTGACGGTGGGCATTCCCGGTTGTTTTTTCCATGGCATAGAAGTGTATTAGTCATTCACAAGCTGAATCTGAGCGATTTCAGCTCCATCATTCTTACGCTCACCCAATTTAATAATACGCGTGTATCCACCTGGACGCGAAGCGTAGCGCGGGCCAAGCTCTTCCAAGACCTTATTAACGGCAGACTCAACCGTCAACACACGCAATAAAGAGCGGCGAGACGTCAGGGTCTTGGCGCGACCAACGGTAATCAACTTTTCTACCATTGGACGAACCGCCTTCGCTTTAGCCAGCGTCGTGTTCATCTTCTCGTACAAAATCAAACTCGTCGCGAGATTTCGCAGCAAGGCTTTTCGGGGTCCGCTTAATCGGTCAAGTGTTTTGACCTTTTTATTATGTTTCATATGTCATTTCCTTCAGGAGGCTTAAATGATCCGAAAGGATCTCGACCGCACTCTTCGCTGCATCTAAGGGATCAACCGTTCCATCAGTCTCGATGGAGAGGACCAACTTATCATAGTCCGTTCGATCACCCAAGCGGGTGGCTTCCACTTTGTAAGAAACATTCAAAACAGGGCTGTATAAAGCATCGATGGCGATCGTTCCAAGTTCAAGTTTTTCCTTAGAGCGATCATCTGTCGTGCGATATCCACGTCCCTGCTCAATCGTCACTTCCATCTCAAGCGTAGCGCCCTTATCAGTTAACGTGGCGATCAACGCTTCGGGATTCACAATCTCAACATCAGCATTGGCGCGAAAATCAGCCGCCGTAACAGCCTTCTCCCCCTTCACGGATAAAGAAAGCTTTACCGGTTCGGCAGAAAACGATTTCAAGCGGATGGCTTTAAGGTTCAAAATAACCTCCAAAACATCTTCCTTAACATGAGGAATGGCAGAAAATTCATGCTCCACCCCCTTAATCTTAACAGACGTAATTGCAGCGCCGGGTAACGAAGATAACAAGACACGACGTAGAGCGTTGCCCACGGTTGTTCCATATCCCTGGGCAAAAGGCTCTGCCACAAGAACACCCTGGGTTGGGCGTTCACCTCGCGTAAAGCGAATTTTGGATGGAAGAAGGAGTGACTCCATAGATAAGGGCTCGAAAAAAAGGGACGAATTAACGAGAATAAAATTCGACGATCAGTTTAGGATCAAAAACCTGTTTGAGCTCTTCACCGGCTGGAATACTCACAACTTTGGCCAACAAGTCCTTCATATCAGACGTCATCCAGGAAGGAGCCGCGGCAATAGCACCGGACTCTAAAAACAACTTCCAGGTGGCTTTCCCCTTTTTATTCTGACGCACCGTAATCACATCGCCAATCTTGACTTGATAGGACGGAATGTTTACCGGCTTGCCATTCACATCAAAATGACCATGAGACACCATTTGGCGCGCTCCGGCTCGGGTCTTAGCGAATCCTGCGCGAAACACGGCATTGTCCAAGCGCAATTCGAGCAAGCGAACCAAGTTCTCCCCTGAATCCCCCTTCATCTGAGTCGCCTTCGCAAAGTAGTTTGTGAATTGACGTTCCATGATACCAAAAACCAACTTAGCGCGCTGTTTTTCACGCAACTGCTTACCGTAATCCGTCTGACGGGTACGGCTCGTCGGCCCATGCACACCTGGCGCATACGGGCGCTTGGCCAAAATACGGGCCATCTTGTCGCGGCCATCAAGGTTGACTCCCTCGCGGCGCACACGTTTTGCAGTGATCTTTAATCGCATAGGTTAAAAATGTTGCGCATTACACACGTCGAGGACGTGGAGGGCGGCAGCCGTTATGAGGAATCGGAGTAATATCTTTGATGCTTAACACATTGACCCCGTTCGCATTAAAGGCACGGATAGCTGATTCACGACCCTGACCTACACCCGTCACAAACACGTTGACCTCTTTTAATCCAAGATCCGTAATCTTTTCTAAAGCATTACGAACCACAACCGAAGCAGCATACGGGGTCGACTTCTTTGGGCCAGTGAACCCAGAAGCGCCAGCGCTAGACCAAGAAAGAACGTTTCCGTTCAAATCCGTCAAACTGACAATCGTATTGTTATAGGTTGCAGAAACATAGGCCTTTCCATGGGAAATGGCCGTACGCTTTTTGTTTCCGCGCTTTTTCCCCTTGGCAGAGGTCTTGCTGATCGCCTTTTTGGGCGCGGCTCCCGTGGCGGGAGCAGAAGTGGTTTTCTCGTCCATACGCTCAAAGATTAGGTCTTTTCAAGTTTACGCTTTCCTGAACCCATCGTCTTTCGAACATTCCCTCGAATCGTGCGGGAATTTGTCTTAGTGCGCTGACCGCGCACAGGCAAGCTCTTAATATGACGGCTACCGCGAAAACAAGCGATCTCCTTCAGACGCTTGATTTGAGCCAGCACGTCGCGACGCAATTCACCTTCCACCTTGTACTGCTTCTCAACTAACTCACGAATAGCATTGACCTGAGGTTCGGACAGATCCTTAACACGAATATCCCCAGCAACGTGTGCTGTGGTAAGAACCTTCTTTGCAGTGTGAGATCCAACGCCGTAAATGTACGTGAGAGCGACCTCAACACATTTGTTAGCGGGAAGTGTAACGCCAGCGATGCGTGCCATAGATGGATGGGGGACCGTTCAGCCAGGATGATTTAAATTAACCTTGTCGTTGTTTATGCTTGGGGCTCTTCTTGCAAATAACCACAACATGACCCTTTCGGCGGGTGAGATGACAATCGCGGCACATGGCTTTGACAGAGGCTCGGACCTTCATAGCAGAGAAAAGAAAGAATCAAGTGGGCTATAATCTATACGTTATTCGTCCTTTTGTCAAATCGTACGGGGTGATCTGAACCTGGACTTGGTCTCCCGGGGTAAGTCGAATGCGGTGCATGCGTAATTTCCCCGCTAAATGGCACAAAATAACCTGTCCGTTCTCTAATTTGACACGAAAAGTGGCTGAGGGAAGAGATTCTTCCACAACCCCCTGAACCAACAAAAAATCCTTGCTCCCCGAGCCGTTAGCGTCTGACATAGGTTCTCCGGTGATGTTGCATGAACAGTGAAAAGTAAAATGGATCTAAATCTTCACAGAGAATACGTGAATTTTGGTAATGCGTCAAAAAACGTATAAACGACAGACTCTCGCCCACGACATATATCTCTGTACGGGATAGGACGCTGACCATCCACCTAAAGAGAATCCGCAGACCGGGAAGAGGTATATGTCGTGGGCGAGAGTCACCCTACGGTAGCCTTAAGTCTACGCACCCCCGCCGATACCGCCTCTTCTTTTTGGATCTTAAATGCCCCTAACTCCCCCGTATGCTCCACATGCGGCCCGCCGCAGATCTCCTTGCTGAAGTAGCCAAGAGCCTCATCTCCGACAGAATAAACCTTAATTTTGCCTTCGAGCTGGGCATACTTATCCTCAAAATAGCCGAGGGCACCAGAAGTCTTCGCCTCTTCGAGGGACATGACAGAAAAAGACACAGGGTAGTTTTTTTGGATTGCCTCATTCACGATACGCTCAACCTCGGCCAACTCTTCGGCCGTCATCTTGGTGGGATGCGAAAAATCAAAGCGCAGGCGCTCGGCCGTGATGTTGCTCCCCTTTTGTTCAACATGATCCCCAAGAACGGTTTTTAAGGCCTTATGAAGAAGGTGCGTCGCGGTATGCAGACGTGTCGTTTCGACCGAATGATCCGCGAGTCCACCCTTAAAGGCACCGGCTGAAGCGGTACGAGAAAGATCTTGGTGCTTCTTAAACTCCGCCGCAAAGGCTTCATGATCAATGGTCTGACCTTTTTCTTTAACAATCTCTTCAGTCAGCTCTAGAGGAAAGCCGTAGGTCGAGAACAGGACAAATGCCTGTTCACCGCTTATAGAGCCTTGAGACAGCATTTTATCCAGCTCCTTGACGCCTTTCTCTAGTGTCTTACCAAATTTTTCTTCTTCTTTGGCTATTTCTACAAGAACACGCTCACGATTCTGTTGTAATTCCGTGTAAAAAGATCCGTAAATTTCAATGATAGACGCGGCAACATTACACACGAACGGCTTTTCAATACCCAGTTTGCGCCCCTCACGAATCGCTCTACGAAGCAGACGACGAACAATGTAGCCCTGACCTATATTAGATGGAACAACTCCTCGTACATCGCCGATAACAAAAACTGCAGCGCGAACATGGTCGGCAATAATACGATACGCGCGAGCTGTAAGAGAAGGTAAATACGAAGAATCACTAAACGAACGGACTGTCGGACCATACGTCTCAATCAAAGGTCGAGCATCTGTCGGCGCCTCGTAGGGAGGCACCGCTAAAGCCTCAAAAGATTTAATAATCCCTTGAAATTCTTCCGTATCAAAAACCGTTTCGGCCCCCTGCATTATTGCCGTTATACGCTCCAAGCCCATCCCCGTATCAACATTTTTTTGTTTCAATGGCACAAATGATCCATCCGCCATTTTTTCATACTCCATGAAAACATTGTTCCAGATCTCGACGAAACGACCGCAGTCACAATTCGGATGACAGACGGTACCGAAGACAGGGTCATGCGGTTTGCCTGTATCATAAAAAATCTCTGTATCCGGTCCGCAGGGGCCGGTTTGACCGGCGGGACCCCACCAATTCTTCTTTTTAGGATACGCATAAATACGAGGACCGGCTTTATCTGTCGTCGGCTCCTCCTTTTCCTTTTCGCCTAAGTCAGCATCCACCTCTCGCTTTTTGAATTCCGCTTTCCATAGATTAATCGACTCTTCATCGCGCGGAGCATCCGTATCGCCCTCAAAAACCGTAACGTAAATTCTTTTTGGATCGAGGTTTAACCATTTTTCGCTGGTCAAAAAATCGAAAGACCACGGGATAGCGCTTTCTTTAAAATAATCGCCCAAGGACCAATTGCCGAGCATCTCAAAGAATGTAAGGTGACGATTATCCCCTACCTCATCAATATCATCCGTCCGCAAACACTTTTGCGCATCAACGAGGCGCTTACCCATCGGATGAGGCTGCCCCATCAAGTACGGAACAAGCGGGTGCATACCAGCGGTCGTGAACAGAACCGTTGGATCATTTTCAGGAATCAAAGACGCCGAAGGAATAATCGCATGATTCTTGCTGCGAAAAAATTCCAAAAAACGCGAACGGATGTCGCTGGCGGTTAGGGGGCGAGACGGTGAGTCACTCATAAAATATCAGGCTATACCCTAACAAATAACCGCTCGTCTGCCAACTTATGACACCTCACCTACAACCATCTTGGTCACTTCTTTAATTCGATCTAATGGTGCCCCATCGTTCTTCGTATCACGCCGACGTGACAGGCTGTGATACACGAGCTCCGCCTGATTCACGAACACTTTTACCAATGAAATCTCTGAGTCGTTCAGTTGGGTCTTATCAGCAACAGATAATAATACATAAGCCTTAAGGGGATGATCCTTGCGATCCGAAGGCACGACCAAGATCTCCTCACCGTCTTCAGCTTGCATAAAGGCGTGAGACGCTCCATAATCGTGCAATTTTTTGAGCTCCTTATTCGGCATACGAATCGTATGCTCATTCCCACCGTAAAAAATCTCGCGTTCTGTGCGGAGGCGATCCAACTCTATAAACCGAATCAACACCCGCGACGCATTAATCGTAGCGGCAGCGTTAGCGGCCAGAGATTGTAAAAGGTCCTTCCAGTACGCATCCGTATCAACCAACGACAGAGATGTCTCATTAGCCAACTTTTTTAAGAGCTCGATCTGACGATTGACGGAGCCGATATAACGGTATGCAGAAAGGAGCTCGGCCTTTGCTCGCTCGGCGTCTCCGAGCGCCTCTTCACGCTCACGCATGCGACGCTCCATTAAACGCTCGTAAATAGAGAACGTTCCCAGCGCTCCAAAGCCTAAAATAAAGATCATGAATTCCTCGATACTTGTTTGGCTAAAACCAAAGTAGTCTCGAGTCACAACCGATGGTGACAGCACCGCTAAAACAAAAAAGGCCAAATACACGAGATAAATCCACTCCAACTTTTTTGAAACATCCATTTTTCTCAAGGACATACCCCTAGGATACATGCGCGTCATCAAAAAAGCACACCGCCACCCAAGCACTCATCGCCCACATAAAATACTGCAGATTGCCCCGGAGCCACCGCCTTCACGGGCTGTGAAAAAAAGATATCCACACTACCATTCTCTCCTTGTTGCAATTCAGCCGAAATCGGAGTTTGTCGATAACGGACTTGAACAGTGCAAGAAAGAGGAAACATGGGAGGCTTTGTCGTCCAGTGCAAATCCGTAACTCGAGCTTGACGCGTAAATAACAAGGGATGATCTTCACCCGGAACAACAACGAGCCGATTGGTCGTCAAATCCTTCTTGGCCACATACCACGCCTCACCTCCTTGAGAAATAAACAGTCGATGACGTTGACCGACGGTATATCCCACTAGTCCCTCGTGTTGGCCAAGAACCTTGCCCTGCTCATCTACGATATCTCCGGGCAACGAAGGGGTTTGGGTACGTAAAAAAGCAGACAAATCGAGTTTGCCGATAAAACAAATGCCCTGACTATCCGGCTTATCCGCCGTAGGAATCTCGCGCTCGCGGGCCTCTTGTCGCAAATCGGTTTTCGTTAGATGACCGATCGGAAACAGAGTACGGCGCAGCTTTTCTTGTGAGACGCGATATAAAAAGTAAGATTGATCCTTGTCAGGATCCGCACCGCGCAACAGGTGAGCGGTACCATCTTCGTCGTTCATTATTTGTGCGTAGTGGCCGGTTGCGACATAAGCGATACCCAAACGATCGGCCTCGGCCATAAATAGACCAAATTTGATAGCTTCATTGCAGAGCACGTCGGGGTTTGGCGTTTCACCCGCCGCATATCCACGAACGAGATCAGCTACCACCGTTTTGCGATACGCTTCTTCAAAATCAAAGGTAATGAGAGGAATCCCCAAACGCGCAGCGACCCGCATGGCATCACGACGCTCCCCGCGCCAGGCACATTCGCCGGTAAAGGCGTCTTTAGAGTCGCTCCAATTCTTGATAAATCCCCCAATCACACGATACCCAGCCTCAACCAGACGAGCGGCCGCGACACTCGAATCTACACCGCCGGACATGCCGACGAGAACAGAAGGACGCTCGTCTGCCATATTAAACAGCTTTAACGGTTTTGCTTGCCCGGTTGGCCTGCGCCGCTTTAATCCCCTGAGCCAAACCTCCAGCCGCGCTTTCGTTCACGGCCAGCTGTCCACAGGCCGCATCAATATCTTCTCCAAAGGTAATACGATGCGTAACCGGAATCCCACGACGCTTGAGGAGATTTAAGAACGTGATGCGATGAGCTTTTTCTGTCGCCTGAAAAGCATCGGTATTGTGATACTTGATGATATTAACGTGAAACAAGCGTGGATTATGCTCCAGAAGACGTGCCAAGGCCTCAGCCTCTTCGGCGGTATCATTAATCCCCTTTAAAAGAAGATACTCAAAAAAGACTTTACGATTGGTTTTGGCACAATACGTATCAACCGCAGCCATCAATTTTTCAACCGGATAGGCACGATTAACCGGCATGATCTTGGTACGCGTCGCATTGACCGCCGAATGAAGCGAGATGGCTAGATTCACCTGCAACGGCTGCTCTGCCAGGCGCAAAATACCCGGCACAACTCCACATGTAGAAAGTGTGATATGACGGGCACCGATATTCAAACCCTCCCCATCATTCAGCACGCGAACCGCTTCCATGCAGCGGTCGTAATTATTCATGGGCTCCCCCATGCCCATAAACACCACGTTCGTGACCCGACCGCCCTCGGGTTTCAAAAAACGCATAAAGTGAACAACCTGCTCAACCATTTCTGACACTTCGAGATTCCGAATCAAGCCCATCGTACCCGTTGCGCAAAATGTACATCCCATCGGACAACCCACCTGACACGAAATACACACCGTATTCCGCCCATCTCCATGACGCATCAAAACAGCTTCGATCTTTTTCCCGTCCGCACACTGCAATAAACGCTTCACCGTATCCCCTTCTTTGCTAATCTGTGTTGTCACCTCAGTCAACGCATCCCACGGAACCAAAGCAGACATCTCGTCACGCAAAGCCTTGCTATACGTCGAAATCCCCTCCCAACCCGAAACTAAATCAACATAAAACGCCCGCTTGGCTTGGGCTAAGCGAAAGGCCGGTTCTTTCCGTTCGGCAAAGATGGTAGCTAATTTTGATAAATCCATAGAAAAATAAAGGGTAGAGCTTTTATATTTGGATGAGATTCGAGATGCTGGAGCCTGAAAAAACCGGAGGCGTACTGTGAATACGGTGAGGATTTTTTTAGGCGAAGCGCTCGAAGATCGCCAAATATCAAAGCCCGATCACCAACGATACGCCTTCCAGGCCCATTGAGCAAGAGCCTTAGCCGAGTCGAAAGAACCAGTTTTGGTCGGAGAACCAAGAATAACCACTAAAACTGCCGGATCCGTTGGATTAGATGACGCCCGCATCCGAACTGCTAAATTATACTGAGATTCGTATAAAAACCCCGTTTTTCCCCCTGTTACCCAAACATCCGGATCCTCGGTTAATAAGGTATTGGTATTGGTTAAGTTTTTTGTGACCTTTTGATTGCGAATATGGAATGTATAGGACGCCGTCGTAGCCGCGCGACGAATATCCACCTGATTAAAAGCTGCTTGAGCTAATATCGCCATATCTCGTGCAGTCACCATATTTTTAGGGTCCATGCCCGACGGCTCAACAAAGCTACTATGAGCCATACCGAGATCTTTGGCTTTTTTGTTCATAGCAGCCGCAAACTTGGGCGAACTCAACCCGCTCGTACGCGCTAACGTCATCACGGTGTTATTCGCACTGGCTACAATACTCGAATACCACAAATCACGAATAGACATCGTGGCTCCAGACGTCACCCGCAAACGCCCCCCACCCACCTCATCTACCGACTTCAAAGCTACGATTCGATCCCAACGTGGCTTCGTATCCAAAACCACCAAAGAGGACATGAGCTTCGTCAAACTAGCGGCCGAACGAACTACATCAGCTTGATAACTATACAACTCCTTACCCGTAGCCGCATCCAAAACAATCGCCGCCGCAAACTCATTCGACGAACGAGCATAGGACATGGCACCAGCCACAGACATGGGCTCTGTGGCGGCCTGGGCCATAGGCAAAAAGCTCCTTGCATGAAAAGCGGCCATCATGACCGCTGCTCCTAATATCGCACGCTGTAAACTTCGCATACCCCTATTATGGCACGATATGAATTTTTGTGCCGACCGGTGCCCAAGCATAGAGTTCTTCGGCCGAACCAACGCCCAAACGAACACATCCATGCGAGACAGGCTTTCCCAAATGATTCGCCCCCTCCTTCTTTCCACCCGGCCATTCAGGAAGCTCATGCAGACCATGGCCACGAGTGGTGAATTGCATCCACCAAGGCATCCATAACTTGGCACTGCGAGACCAGGCTCGCTTGTGCTTAGCCAAAACCGTAAAATCACCCACTGGAGTCCTCATCCCCGGCTTACCTGTCGACACGATCGAGGCCTGAATAGCGATTCCCCCAAGACGCTGTTCAAGCTTTTGTTCGGATAAATCAATCCAAATTTCTTTAGACAGCAAAACACGTGAAGAGGTGGTGGGAGAATATCCCGTATCAATCTCTACTCCATCCGTAAAACCGTCCCCATCCGTATCCGCCACTAACAGATCACTACCAAACAACAACTCTAGACGATCTACCAACCCATCATGATCAGCGTCGCCATCTTCCTGCTCCCACGGTCCAGATCCGAGTGGATTGAATTGATGCACAATCTCCGTTCGATCATCATGACTATCTCCATCCGTATCTTTCTTGGTCGGATCAGTATGAAAGGCCGTCGTCTCCCATATATCTGGAATCTCGTCACCATCCGTATCTGGACGCATCTCCTGTGCGTGGAGCGGATGTGCGAACAATAACAAAACTACCACCACGACAAACACCGTCTGTATTGCACGAGTTCCATACCAACCGATTCGTTCAAACATACACTATCGCCTTCGACGACGTCGAGAGCGACCCCCGCCAGTCGTAGCCGTGGGGACAGAGGCTGGAACGGTATCCGTCGTTAATCGCTGTTTATTCTTTTCAATCATCCCCCCTTTCGCCTGCATCAAATCCTGCAGCAGTGATAATCCATGCATTTCGTGGTGATCATCTGAAAAATCCAAATCCTTCCGTTCAGCAGGCTCCCCATCACGCACAATACGTGGACGATTTGGCTCTGTCTTACGTGGTACCGCAGTCTCCAAAACAGCAAACGTTTTAGCTAGCGGAGAAGGGTGCTCCGGCTCAACGCCTCCTGACGCCTCGAGGTCCGCAGGTGAGATACGCGCCATAACCTTTGCTCCTGAGCCCTTGGTCTTTCGCTCTTCTCGAATCAACGGAATACACTCCGCACAGTACATTGGCCGTGTCGGATCAAGCTGAATCGGCATCTCCCACACCTTGCCGCAACGCGTACACGTATGCGGATATTTTGGCTTCTCCTTCTTTTGTCCCTGCGGTGGTTTCACGATCGAAGCCAAGCGCTCGGGCGAAATGCGCAAATACTCACTAGACGTCTCCGCTGTCTCTTCAGCCTCCAGTGGAGCAGCATCGGCGAACGCATCCTGCTCTTCTTCTGTTAGGATCGTAGGATATGAAACGCTGCCCGATGTCGGAACGCCGAGCTCCATGCCACTCCAGCGTAAAACCTTTTCTTCGATCAAGGCGCGAGACGACGCATATCGCTCACGAGAGACCGCAATAACTTTTGCCGCATTTCCGGTATGTTCACCGATCGGTGGCAATGTGTTGGCCGAAAACGGTGGCGTAGATGCACCGTCAACCATGAGCTTGAGATAGATTTCTGTTTTGGCCAAATTTACCAAATCTTCCGGAAGATACGTAGGCATGAATTCGTTCTCCATGAACTGCGCATCATCAGATCCAACACGAAACGTGATAATCGTACCCACGTTACCAAACGCAGCCCATGCAACTTCTTCTTCGAGCTGCTTAATGTATTGGTGTGCGACAATTAAGCTTAAACGATACTTACGAGCTTCGGATAAAATATTCGCAAACGATTGATTGGCAAAGTTTTGAAACTCATCAACATACAAATAAAAATCTCGACGCTCACTCTCCAAGATGTTCACCCGCTCCATGGCCGCCATTTGAATCTTGGTAATCAACATCCCTCCCAAAAGACGCATGTTGTCCTCACCAATGCGGCCCTTCGATAAATTCGCGATCAAAATCTTGCCCTCGTCCATAATCTGTCGAGGATTGATCGTTGATTTTACTTGGGCGACGATATTCCGAATAATGGACGCGGATAAAAATTGTCCAACCTTATTTTGAACCGGCGCAATAGCCTCTGTGGCATATTTTTCTGACCACGATGTAAACTCCGCCACCCAAAATGTTTTCACGATCGGATCACGAATCTTGGCAATAACACGTGCACGATAATCTTTATCAACTAACAGACGATTAATACCCAATAACGTTGCCCCCGGATAATCCAACAAGGCTAAAACACAATTCAGCAAAATATACTCCATGCGCGGACTCCACACATCCGGCCAGATTTTTTTGAAAACACCCATGAGTCCCGACGCGACTAAGTGTTTTTGCCCATCATCCACGGTTTCCAAAATATTAAAACCGGGAGGAAAATCCTGATCCGCCGGATTAAAATACACAACGTCATTAATACGATGGGCGGGAATATAATCTAACAGTTTCTCGGCCGAATCTCCGTGCGGATCCACAAAACACAACCCATGCCCCGCTGCAATATCCGAACGAACAAGATTTTCAATCAACGTCGTCTTTCCCATGCCGGTCTTACCGATGATGTACATGTGACGACGACGATCATCTGTCTTAATGCCAAAACGGCGCCGAGCATCACGAAAATTCGTCTCAGCAAAGAGTGTAATTTCGTTTTCGTGATCGTGATTATACTGAACGGGCATACATCAAAAAGACTTAGGGCGCAAAAGGCACATTCGCCGGTGGCTCGGAATGCTTCGCCTGTGTTTTTTTCATTTGTGGAGACTTGACCTGTAGTGAATGAGGGAAATGCCACAACGATGCCAACTCTTCAATCGACATATGAAACAGCGGCATGCCATCGTGGGCAGAACGATGCGCATACGCATGCATCAAATGATTTTTTCGCTTGTTGTTACGTCGAGCCTTCATCCATAACAAGGTACCGCTAACACCCACATGCTTCCCCTCGGGCTTGAGCGACTGCATGTGGTTAGTATTGAACTGCTTAATCGCCCCAATAAACGGATGCACCGCGTGCGATTTAACCAGGTACTGTTTCTTGGCAAGATATAAAAAACGAATCTTGCACAAAAAAACTATTTTCGACGCTTTATTTTCTACCGCTTCAATCACCTCTCGCTCACCCGGCGTCATGTTCATGACACGATTCGGAGGTGGGCCCTCTTTTTTATGCTCACCTTCGCCCGATCCCAAAATACCCGAAACAATCATCTTGAGAAGCGCAATCGGTGCATCGGCAATATAATCTAACACCCCCTTGTGCACCTCTTCTTTTTCTCCTTTCAGTTTTTTCACGACACCTTCAGCGGATTTCACGAACGCCCTTTGATCAATTGGCAATATCACGATTTGATACCAGGCCTGTTCCGTGGGACCCAATCGCGAAAACCCTTCTAACAGCGCTGCTAGCGGGTCTTTAAATTCCCCCGAAACCTTATCCTCAAACATGGGATATGTTCGCAATGGATATACATCTGATTTTACCGGGATCATCTCGGTTCCCCACAAGTCCCATTCCTCATCAGGATAATGATGCGGGGCGTGATGCGTGTAATCTTCAACTTCGCGAATTTCAGCATCAGGATACTGAGAATAGATCGCCGCTTCAGTAATATCACGCATGCGATCAAGGGTATAAATCAAAAACTGAACCTGCCCTTCGACAGAGATGATTTCACACGAAAAAACATTCTGAATACGTCCATCGATCCAAGTCTCAACCCAACTGTTCGACGAATGCATACCGGCAAGATACGCGAACGCGTTTTCCATGGCTCGCGGACCCTGTTCATGCATTTTTGGAATCTGAACAGATAACAATATATATCGAAACGTTTTATGAAAAATCCCCTGCCTCCAATCAAGCCATAAATGAATCGCCCCCCACCCGATGGCATACAGAACGGGTATCCATCCTCCATACAAAAAAATGTACCACATCGCCAAAAACGGATTGGTACCAATATTGGCCAAAAATGACCAGTCGATTTGCAGAAAATCACCCATGTGCGTATGGTCGCCATTATAGCACACATGCACGCGCTATGCGTGCATGTGACAGGCAACCCTAGGCTATGATTAGCGTTTTCGATGCGACCAGCGATTCCACGTTACCAACAGCGGAGAAGCGATAAAGATAGATGAATATGTTCCGGTCACGATACCCACAATCAACGCTAAAGCAAAGTAACGGATAGACTCCCCACCGAAGAAATAGACGGCCAGTAGAGACAAAACGGTCGTCATGGAGGTGTTGAAGGAGCGCAGCATCGTCTGATGCAACGATTGCTCCACGATCTCTTCAAAGGTTCCTGAGGTTTTTTGGAGATTTTCACGCACGCGATCCAAGACCACGATCGTATCGTTAATCGAATATCCCATGATCGTGAGAATGGCTGCGATAAACGGCGTACCGATTTCGACGTTGGCATATAAGCCGAGCAAGGCAAAGAGCCCCAGCGGAACAGCCACATCATGGAACGCCGTTACGAGAACGATAACCCCATACTTCCAGCTCTGAATCGGAGCAGCCACCTTACGGAACGACCAGGCGATAAAGGCCAAAATAGCTACAAAAATAATCGCGAGGGCCGAAATAGACTTTTGACGTAATTCGGTACCAACCGCCGGTCCAATAGCATTATATTGCAGCTCTGTAACCGCAGAAAAGTTCTTTTCAAGAGACGCAAGAACCGTTTGATGTGTTGATTCTTCCAGGGTCTTGGTTCGGATGTTCATATCCGTATCACCCACAGGCTGAATCGTCATCTCACCCAAGCCTAAATCTCCAAGCGCCTGCTCTACCTGAATAGCCGTCGGACGTTCTTTCTCAAACCGAACGGAAAGCAGCGTGCCTCCGGTAAAATCAATCCCCTGCTTTAAACCAAAGAGAGCTAAGCAGACGATAGACCCGCCCACGAGCAACGCCGAAAAGGCGTACCAAATATAACGAAGTTTAATGATCGACATACGGTTATTGTTGCTTGGATGAAGAATCGAGAAACAACCAGGGAAGCCGCTGAGGCAGCGATGTTCCGCTTACGAGACGCAGCACCGTACGCGTCGCGATAATAGCGGTAAAGAGAGATAAACAGATACCAATCGCAAGGGTTAAAGCAAATCCCTTAATGATCGAGGAAGAGAACCAGTACAGAACTGCACACGCAATCAGTGTCGTGGTGTTTCCATCTCGAATAGAAGGCCAGGCACGACTAAACGCATCCTCAAGAGCCATACGATAGGTCTTGCCCAAGCGCAACTCTTCTTTGAGACGCTCGAAGACAAGAACATTGGCGTCCACCGCGATCCCTAACGACAACACAAACCCTGCGATTCCCGACAACGTCAAGGTCACCGGCAACAATTTAAAGATGGTGAATGACAAACCAACATAGAGAGCCAACGAAAGGATAGCGAAGAACCCGGGAGCTCGATACCAGAACAGCATGAAGAGCGCGATAAAGATAAAACCAAAGAGTCCGGCCTTAAACGATCGCCCCACCGAATCCTGACCCAATGTCGGACCAACGGACTGCTGAGCGATCAAGGTAATTGGCACCGGCAATGCACCAGCCTGGAGTCGTTGAGCCAAAAGCTTGCTTTCCTCGATTGAGGCGTTTCCGGTAATCACGGCCTGTCCAGTTGTAATCTCAGACTGCACCGTCGGACTCGAAATCAATTCGCCATCCAAAAAAATTCCAACCGGTTTGCCTAAATTCTTCTTGGTGATTTCAGCGAACAGACGACCTCCTTCATCATCAAACTGCAACGAAACCTGAGGCGCGCCCGTACGCTGATCAAACTCGACCTGAGCACGCTGGAGCTGCTTTCCCGTCAACTGGGTCGCTTTCCAATCGCTAGCCGGAGGCAAGACATCCGAAGCCTGAATGCGAGGGTAGAACATGGCTCGGGCACGAACATCTGTCGTAGCTCGCTCATCTGTTTTATAAATAATATGATAACCGAAGGGGCTCTCAATCACCTGTGAAATTTCTCCTTTTTTCAAGGCTAATGCAGGCGTCTCAAATTCAGGAACCATGGCCCCTTTACCAAACCAGCCCAAATCCCCCGCTGATTCCGCCGCACCCGGTTCTTGAGAGGACGTTTTTGCAAGATCGGCAAAATTCGCTGGCGTAACCTTGGCACGAATTTCATCGATACGCTTTTTAGCCTCTTCCTTTGTTGCAACGGTGCTGGTTCCAGCACCGGCCGCTCCCACATACTGGATGACGATGTGCGAAGCACGAATTTCCGGCTCTCCCGCCTTCGTCTCTTCGACACGCGCCACAACGTAGGATGATGCCGTCTCAATCACACGTGGAAGAACAGTGCCAGCCTGTTGATCCTTCAGCGCAGTAAAAATCTCTTTATATTCAGGTTTGCTCGCAATAAAACCTAAATCTCCGCCCAAAGCTTTACTAGCCGAGTCGGTGGACGATGTCTTAGCAAGCTGCTCCAATGCAGCCGGATCTTTCATAACCACAGCGATATCCGCTTCGGCGCGCTTACGCGTAGCGGCATTGTCTGTTTCAATTTTCTTTTGCTCTTCTGGTGTAAGTGAACGTGGCGGCTCAGTGCTCATCTCCTTGAACTCCAAAATGGGGGTTTCTCCGATAAGCTTAATAGCCTGATTCACATCACGAATACCCGCAAGCTCAACTGCCACGCGCCAATGCTCACCAACCTGAGCCGTCTGAATGAGTGGCTCGGATACACCGATCGAGTTGACACGACGTTCAATAACATCACGCACCCCATCCAACGCGCCACGACGTTCGGCTTCAGAAATCTTAGAAACATCCGCCTCATACTCAAGACGTGTACCGCCCTGCAGGTCGAGACCCAAAACAAAACCGGATTCCAAATGGCCGATATGTGTCCCAAAGGCGTAATTAATGGCGTCAAAGACACGATTCGCCGGAGGCGGATAAGCCACAGCTAAGGCGACAAGAGCGAGAATAACAAGAGCGACAAACCGTTGACGCAGGGCAGAACGAGAAATCGAACGGGTAGAAGAGGATGGAGGTTTAGGCATAAGGCGAATTGACCGAAAGTCTAGCGGAAAACCCTCTGTCCGACAAGAGAGGGGTTTTTTAGACACGACACAGACGATCGATAGCTAAACTAACAGCCCGCGCCAAACGAGGAGAATCATGCCGAGCAATAGTCTCGTCCATCCAGAGATCGACGCCCATATATCGTGAATCATGTGCCATTTCGGACGTCTCGAGTAAGAGATATTTTTCTTCTGCGGCATAGCGAGCGCACATGGCATCATTCGGCTTGTGTGTATTTATAATGATCGCCGACACCTCTCGTCCAGCCGCGCGTTCAACGAATTCCACCATGTTGGGAATGGTGAGTGAACGCATCCCGCGACCTTCAGTCAAAAGATTCGCAATAAAAATCAATGGCGCCCGAGATGCGCGCAACGTTGCCTGAATAGAATGAGGTAAAAAATTCGGTAACACACTGGTATAGAGACTTCCAGGTCCAATACAAATAGCCTGAGCATCTTGAAGAGCACGCAAAGCCTCCGTATACGCTTCAACTGCAGGGTTCGTAAAAATATCCTGAATCTCCTCCCCCTTGCGCATGGCCGCATCCACCTCTGTCTCCCCCTGAACAATAGATCCAGAGCGCATATGTGCAGCTAGCGTTGCCCGCTCAAGCGTCACTGGCAATACCCGACCCTGAATCGAAAGAATCTCCCCCAATGCACTAATCGCATCAGGATAGCTTCCATAGACCGTTTCAAGTGCCAAGAGCAATACATTCCCTCCATTATGACCCGGCATAGAAGGGTGCTGAATACGTTTTGACAGAATCGCCCGCGCCGCCACTTCATCTTTAGAGAGAGCTAACAAGCAACGTAAAATATCTCCAGGGGGAAGAATGCCAAAACGATCACGCAGTACCCCCGAACTCCCACCGCTATCAAACATACTGACAATCGCCGTAAGATCAAGCAACGGGTCATGTTTCAATCCAGACAAGAGCGAGGGTAATCCAGTCCCCCCACCAAAGCAGACCACCCGAAGAGGCGACGGCGTATACATACCCCCCATCTTCTCGAATACGAACAAAAGATGCAATACAGTTTTTCATATCACCCGAACATGCACGTAAAAAACAAAAACTCCGAAAGTCGGAGTTTTTGTTTTTTATCTTAGGATCAATTACTGAGCAGAGGTCGTCGTGGAAGAGACAGGAGGTGTCATCAAAGCCTGCTTGGCAGCCTTGAGGGCGGCAAGTGCGGCATCCTTAGCGACCTTAAAGGTATCCGCAGCCTTCTTTACTTCCTCATTGAAAATCGTTTTGGCAGCTTTCAATGAGACGAGACCTGCGTCGTTTGCAGCCTTCTTTGACTTCACAAAATCTTCGCGAGCCGAAAGTAGGGCCTTGCGCAAAACCTCATTGGCAGCCTTACGCTCTTCAACGGTCCCTTCACATGCAGCCTTGCGAGCCGTAATGGCAGCATCGATAGCAGCTTTGCGCTTTGCGAACGCATCCTGAAGGGCAGCGTCCCGCGTCGTACGAGCAGCATCCAATGATGTCTTCAGCTTAGCCGTAGCATCTTTCACCGCCTGCAATCGAGCGGCAGAAGCGGTTTTCATAGCAGCCTGATACGCCTCCATGGCTGGTTTAAACTTTTCTGGAATCTTCTCGGTAAACTTGGTAACAGACTTATCAATAGCTTGTTCTGTTTTTACACGAGCCTCACCAAGCTTCTCCTGTGTTTTCAAGCGGCTATCATTTACTTTTACATCCCATTCTGGCTTATACACCTCGCCCTGAACATCCTTTAAGGTGCGGTGAGAAAGAAAACGACGTACAGCACCCTGAACCTGCTCCTCACAAGAAACAGCGCGTTCGGTACCGGAGCTCGTAATAGCAACAGGCTCTTGAGCGAAAGTGGCCAACGGCGCCACCAAGGACGCAGTCAATGATATAGCCGAAATAAAAGCTACATTTTTCTTCATAGAATGAAAGGGAAAAAGAATAAAGAGGGAACGAGCGACACAGCGATCGTTACTGCACCCAGTATACCAAGGGACGAAAGAAACGTTACATCAGTAATCAGAAATTCGCATCAATCGTTGGAGCATTGATGAGTTCTGTCGCGACAGCATACGATCCAGCATTAAGGATATCGGCCCCCATCGTATAATCCGTATAAAACGCATCCGATATATCATCAATCTGTTTATTCCATGTTGAACCGTACAGCGCGGTCGCAATCGCCTCACTCGTCACCCATCGTAACATTCCTCCTTTAGACACGGCGTACACGTTATTCAATGTCGTGAACTTGACCATTTTAACACCCGGTCTATACGTCACGTTTTTTCCTAAAGGCATACTAGCTAAAACCTGCGCAGACACGACCGTGACTCCATTAAAATCTGAATACCATGTGAAATAAACCTTTGAATTCGGAAACGCGTGACGCTTACAATCGCTCGCATAGTAGTAAACCGCGCTATCCTCTTGTGTCTGTAGATTACCGTCATCTGGCAACTTAACCCGCATCCCTACCGCGTAAGGACACGATCCTGCCAGGATAAACTGAACGCTCGGCTGCGTGGTAATAAGCTGCCCGCTCGCATAGGCCGATAAAACAACAGATCCAACCGTGGATGATTTCACGGTAAACACCGCCACTCCGGATGCGTCTGTCGTAACCTGTGAAGGAGAAATATTCGCCACACCTGCCGCACTCAATGTCACCGTCTTGCCACTGAGACCAACCCCTCCCGCATTACGCACAATAACCGTTACAGTGGCCGATTGAACATTATCCGCTACAACCGTGGACGGAGATACGCTCACAGAAGATTGCGAAGGTGAAATAACGGATACAACGGGAATCCCAGACGCATCCGCCGTTAACGAAACAGGTACAACGTTCAGCGCTCCAACAACGTTCGTAAATGTACCCGTTGATGTAACATACCCTGGCGCAGAAACAATATAATCATATTTTCCTGAACCTAAACCCATACGAACATATCCGCTCGCGTCGGTAAAGCCAGCCGCATCCTGCAGGGCACCGACCAATCCCACGTCATCGGCCACGGTTGAAATTCCTGTTCGGTATACCGTTACCGATGCACCAGGCAAAGGACTACCCCCAGTAGCGACGTACACATTCGTATCTAAACGCATCGCCGCGCACCCCGTTGATCCTTCAGATATAACCACGCTACATGGTTGATTCGTAGGAGCTATGAGCGACACGAGCGTTGGAGCTAATTGATCAATACCAAGACCGACTTTAGGGCCCACGCTGGACAATCCAGTGTTTCCGACCAATCCCGTTTCATTCACGTAGCCGTTGGCACTGATCTGCAAACCGAGCGGCTGAGCATACGAATCGTAATACACATTATTACTATGACCCAGCGTCGATCCATCACTCGCGGTGACAACCGCATTGGATAATGCATTCCCCCGTTCATCATATATCGTAACCTTCACATTCTGCCCACGTACAACCGGGGTTGTTGTTAAGTCCTGCAAAGAAGTACTTAGTCCCGTAACAGAAATCGATGCCGTTACATGCATGCCGCTCGAAAAAACCAAGGTGCAATTTCGACCATCTGTATTCAAGGCATAATAATAGATCCCCCCACCAGCTTCCCACTCCCGATACATCTGAGCCGCAGACAGACCAGACGCATCACATGCCGAAAGCACGGGAGCGAGAGCGCCTGTCCACGGACCAACAAATTCCTCCTCAACTTTTAATTTGAGATTATACGCTCGCGCTTCTAAAATCGACGCAACTGGCGCGGTAACAAAGTCTGTCAATGTTTTTATACGAACCCAATACGCGCTCACGCCATTCACTGTACCCTTCTTCCAATCACCGGGAGGTGTAAAAGAAATCGTGACATTCCCTGATGCATTCACCGTAGTAAAGTTCGCTGTCGCCGCATCGCTCGTAACAGCTAACGAACCAAATCCAGCACTCCCCAAAATATTCGTTCCGGTAGAATACTCATACGCAACCGATCCACCCAAAAAATTTGCCGATCCGACAGTACCCACCTGCACATATACCCGATCGAATGGAGACTGCATGCCAATGTATAGCACATCACCCGCTGCAGCAGCCAACGGAACATCATTCAATGTTCCGCTTTGAGCATCCGCTGTTTGATCAAAATATCCAGCGCCATGCAAAGACCACACGACATTATCAAAAGATGCGTTTCCACCAAGAGGAAGCACGACGGCATGAACAGAATGCGCGACAACGACATTCGCCGTCACGCATAGCAGCATACATGCAAAAAATAATCGGATATGTTGAATCATAAAAGGATAGAAGAGTAAGCGCATAACAGTATAGCGCTTAACGCGAAAAACGTTACCATTTCGTCAAGAACCTCATATACTATAAACACGTCATCAGGCGTGACTATCCGCTGTATAGAGCGCATATTGACGCAATGCTCGTCGATACTCCATGTATTGCGGACAACAGCGCGCAACAAGCTGCCAAAACGCTTCTCCATGATGCATTTCTGCCAAATGACACAATTCATGAATCACAATGTAGTCCGTCAAATGCGGGGGAAGCAACGCAACACGATAACTGAAATTCAAATTTCCCCTCTTGGAACAGCTCCCCCAACGCGTCTTCTGATTTTTAATACAAACCCGTTTATATGAAAATCCGTATATTTGATTGAAATGTGCCAGACGATCATGCACTAATATCCGCGCTGCTTCTTTGTGCTCTAGATACGCTTTTTTTGCACGAACCGGATCAGCTATTGGCACACCGCGTTCGCGAAAAGCATTCATCCTATCCCCAATCCATCCCGCCCGACTCTCCACAAACTGCCGAATGCGACGCAGAGATACAAAGCGCGGCGCAGATACCACAACCCGCCCATCCGGATACACAGAAAGTCGCACGGAACGTGTACGCAAACTCCGACGAACGATATATGTAGGAATACCCATGAATAACGTACAAACGATGGTATCACGCCGCATGCTACACTAAAACGCGTATGCGACGCTTCATCATTCCCCTATCCTGTCTGGTGGCTTTTTCAGCCATCATCTCATCACTGCTTCTCCCTATTGTATTACAAAAACAAGATATCCATATATCGGAAGGACCCCGTGTACACGTCGCACAACTCTATAGCACCAAAGACGCGGACCAAGACGGAATCAATGACACGCAAGATATTCTAAACGGTGCACGGGAGGAGGTGCAGCGCGCACCCATCTATCACAGCGCCTACCATCAAGGCGGCTATCCACCAGCGCACGAAGGCGTCTGCACAGATGTTATTTGGAGAGCATTTTCCGTAGCTGGATATGATCTCAAAAAACGTATAGATCAAGATATCGCTCGTCACCCCGCAGACTATCCACGTGTTGATGGTAAACCAGATCCAAATATTGATTTTCGCCGCGTCCCCAACATGCTAGCCTTTTTTAAAAAATACGCGCACTCACTACCTCTTGAAATTAAACCGGGAGATGAAACCAATCTGACAGAATGGCAGGGTGGCGACATCGTCGTTTTTGGCGCGCCGCATGAACACATTGCTATTATTTCTGATGTACGTCGCAGAGACGGGGTACCCTATATCATTCACAACAGCTCACCGCATCCCGCCGAACAGGACGCACTCATCCTATGGCATGAACGAGCTTCAAAAATCGTCGGACACTTTCGATGGCCAAAATAAAAACCTGTCCTACCGAAAATCTTCTTTATAGATAGAAGTCAGAGTATAAAACAAACTGACTGCGAGCGGACCAATCACGATACCAGCCGCCCCCATGAGAGCAATACCCCCCAAGACAGCAAAGAGGATAAGTAAGGGGGGAAGTTCAATATTTTTTCCGACGATCAAAGGATTCAAAAAGTTATCAATCCCGCCCACCAGTGCCAGCGCCCAAACACCCAAACCAATCGCGTGAACAGAATCACCCGTTAACAAGAGATACGCAACCGCCGGGATAGATACCAAAGCGGTACCGATCGAAGGAATCATCGAGGCGATACCCGAAAGAACTCCCCAGAGCACCGCGTTGGGTACGCCAAAAATCCACAACCCAAGGCCCATTAATAGCCCCTGAACAAGAGCAATAAGAATATAGCCCTTCATCACCCCATTCACCGCACGAGCCAGCATCACCAAGATTCGTTCATCATGCACATCGGAAAGCGGCGACAATTCAATCAAGTATCTTCTCCAACGATCACCATCTTTCAAAAAATAAAATAGAGCCAGGACAGCTAAAAAGAAAGAAAAGATCGTCTGAAGTGTAGACGTAAAAACAGTGGCCACGGTACCCGACAGAACCGAAACAATATCTCCAAGCTTGCTCTGAAGATTCACGACGGCGCTATGAGGAAGAATAGACCGCAAGGATGTTGTCATGGCAGCGATATATTCATTCGCTCCACCTGCGCTCAGCGAGGCATACAATGCTTGAGATTCCATATATACACGCGAACCAATCAAAAAGAGCGGCAAGGCCAATAGAACGATAAAAATGAAGACCGTAACGAGCGCAGCAAGCCACGTGATACCAGCAGTCAGATGCTTAGAGACCCATAAAAACAGCGGATGCAGAACAACCGCCAAAGATGCACCCAGAAGCAAAACGGTGAGGAAGGGCCAAAAAATAGCGAGACATACCACGGCTACGACGCCGAACAGAGCGTAAAAAAAATAACGTTCGCGTTTTTTAACGGGCATAGATGTGTATAGTATCACGTGCACCAGCATGATACACGCGAGACTCAATGCTACACGTGAGACACATGCTCCCGTGCACGTAACGACCGAACAAACCAGATAATCGTTGCACACTGAAACACACTAGAAAAAAGTCGCGAATAGATAATGCCCCACATACCGTACATGTATCCACCGATACACACCGAACCGATCAATACGGCATTATTGACGAGGCTTACCACTGTCGTCTCACGACGAAGCCCTTTGATATTAAACAAATAATTACCCAATAATGCTGGCAACATGCCTATCAATGAAAAAGCGTACACGCGGGAATAACTCAAGGCCCCAATGTAATTTGGAAAAAACCAACGATACATCCACGGAGCAACCATGTAATACGCCATAGACATCATCAGCCCAATCAAACTCATCAATAACATTTTACGTCCAAAACTTTTTAAGGTATGTGCTAAATCATTCTTCGCAAACTTTGGACCCGCGATCGTGAATGTGGATGCCGTAAATGATTTTAATTGTTCAGCGGTTAAAACGGCAAACGCATATGTAGCCACTTCAAACGCACCCAGATAATGAAACACCAGAATGCTATCAATGCGCGAAGACACTACACCGAGAATATCGATCCACGACTGATGCGTGCCATGCGGTATGAGTGCCGGATCAACTGCGGTATTCGTTACTTGACGAGTTGCGAACCGATACCACACCAGCATCGGTCCACCTGTTACAAAAAGAAAAATCACAAACAACATCAGTGCAGATTGTGCCCACATGATTCCTACGATCATGCCACAAAGTAACAGTATCTCATTGATCAGCGTAATACGCGCCAAATCCGTAAAACGTTTTTTGCCTTGCAAAAAAGGCGCATAGCTGGATGCCCCGTAAACAAGCGGCGAGATGGCGTATATAAAACCACACGTAACCATGAGCGATATGGCGCCATGCAAGCCATACCATAGCGCCATACATAACACGATAATCCCAAAAACGTACCCTCGACGAAGACGATACCAAAATGCTGCAACGAGAGAGCCATCATATCCATTCGCAATAGATCGAGTAATCGCGATCTTCATCCCAGTGAGCGAGGTAATAGCACTCAATTCAAATAACGAAACGAGATATTTATATTCACCGAACAACACGGGATTTACAAAACGAGCAATCAAAATATAAATTACAAATCCATTCAAAACCGCAATCACATGCGCACCCCCTAAAACAAACACGTTCTTCGCAAGGTAAACATTATCTGTATGCGTAACACGCTCGGCCTTACGAAGCCAACGTATAGCGACATCTTGAAGGAAGCGTGTCATATATCAGAATATTGAACTGCATCGATAGATATCAACATCACGACGCATCGACCCGTGACCCTTCCCGCGGAACTGCAACAACCACCAGCGTCTCAATAAATTTTGGCGTATACCAAGATAGCCAACGATAGAGAATGTTTTGAATTCGTTTTTTGAAGCTTTCTGTATACGCAGCATCTAAGCTATACAAATAGTGCAGCGCATCAATCTTCCAGCCGCATTTCTCTAACAGTACCTGTATCGTTTTAGTATTAAAATAGCAGACATGATCTGCATTAACCGTAGGCTCATCTCGCATCAGCTTTTGCATCAAATTGAATAAATTAAAACAATTGGGTGTTGTTAAAATTAAACGCCCCCCTGAGGCCAAATGCGCCCGACATGCGTCCAAAAACATACCAGGATTACAGACATGTTCAATCAAATCGCCAGCAAAGATAACACTAAATGCATGATCAATATGAAACGATTCTGCATTTGCCTGTATATGCCTTCCATCCTCAAATGAACGTACATCGGGATGCGTATCAATCCCCCACACAGATGACGCACGCTGTTCTAGTAAGCGATGAACCCAATGCGATTGTCCTGGGCGTACACCCTGCCCATAAAAACCAATATCCAATACGTCATCCGTGGGCTGAATCAATGTCGTAACAAGCTCTTGCTTATTGGCAAAAATCATAGAGGAGCTATACGCGAACTGCGAATAAAAAATCAAACGCACATACAGATGGAAAACGTCGCGCGAATCCACTCAGTGGCGGTTTCGTGTACCCCTCAATAGTAATATGCGTCGGATCAAGAGCCTCCAGCATGTGATGCAATAGAACGTAATTAAATTGCGTAATATGTGTTGGGTCTTCTAGCGGCGTCCATCGACGCGTTCCAATCAAATATCGTAAACGATGTTTGATAAAAAACGCATTTGGCACAGAACCAATAAAAACACCACCTGGTTCAAGGTGTGCACGAATTTTTTGCATCATGCGTTCGGGATAATACACATGTTCCAAAACCTCACTACACACGATAACACGAAATTTCTTCCCCTCGAGCTCATGCCAATCTTGATACATATCCATCGTCATCCAGTCATTCCCTGGAAATCTTCGCCGCGCCTCATCGATTGCGCTAGGATCAACATCGACTCCAGTAAATATATCCGCCTTGTCGGCTAATCGCGCACTCAGCGTACCATCTCGACAACCGAGATCGAGCCAGGCACCACCCGTTGGGGTATGCGCACGAAACCACGCAGCCCGCTCATCCGCGAGAATCGAGTAGCCAAAGCGAGATTTTTCTGCGTGATGAGAACGATACAAAGAACCTATATCCATATCGATATTTTTATATTAAAATGCACCTTCTACATACACAATTAATCGTGCGCCATCTTGATTGGCGACTCCGGTGTTTTAATCTGAATATCCCACCACGCCTTCACGCTGGAGGCAAGATCCCGGATCCAAAAATAGACAATACGACGATACATCTGACGATCGGCGGTCTGCAAATCCGTATCTATCCCCAACATATTGCACAGATACACCGCTCGGGCTGCATGAAAACGCTGGGTGACTAACACAATCCGTTGCAGACCCGCAGCCTTGGCATTTCGACAGCTCTCATACGTTCGATATCCTTTTCCATCGGTTCGCAAAGCCTCCAGCGGAAGCCCGTGAGCAAGAACGTATGCGCGCATAGCAGCTATTTCATTAGACCGAAACACCCCATCATCCCCCGTCAAAATCAATAACGGAGCCCTGCCCGCCGCATACAACTCTAGCCCCTCATCCAAACGATCCCTTAAAGCGTCCGATGGAAAACCGTCACTTGTGACACTGGCCCCCAAAATCACAATCGCCTCGTACGATCCCTGCGTCGCAACATCCGGATTGATATGATCCCAATAACGCGTCTGCACATCCAATACCATTCCCCCAATCATCAAACAAGGCAACAGAACGGCTATTCCTAGCCAACGATACGGATGTTTCATGAAGGAAAAACTCATTCAGCAAGAGGCTTATCAATCTGTAACACTTCAATACCGTTCCCCTCTCCCGTGATACGCAACACGTCTTTATCCAACTTGGCAAATTCTTTACTGGCTAAATTATATTGATTGACGGTTGTTCCCAGGTTCTTCCCGAGACTCTTGAGATAGCCGTCATACGCGCCCAGGTGTCGCCCCAAATCCTCGACCCGCGTTCGGATCTCCTTGGTCTGCTCCTCGATCTGCATAGCCTTAAGACCCTGAAGAACGGTTTGTAGATATGCCAAAAATGACGTCGGAGAAACGATGATGACGTGATGTTTTCCCGCCGCGCGCTGAATCAGACTCTCGGTATCCTCTTCGATGGCACCGATCTTATTAATGAGTAGGTCGTAGTAAATCGCCTCATGCGGAATAAACATGAAAGCAAAATCCATCGTTCCCTCTTGAGGGCGGATGTATTTTTTGGTTTCAATGATGCGGTTCTTTAAATCATTAACAAATAATTTTTCTAACCGATTCCGCTCTTCACCTGGCGCCTCTTCGACTAACCGATTGTAATTTTCCAAACTAAATTTAGAATCAATCGGCACGACATGATCTTTAATATAGACGACCGCATCCACGATTTCCCCGTCCGAAAACGCATACTGCATCTTAAACTGCCCCGGCGCCAAAACATTTGTCAGCAACGTTTCCAAATAATACTCTCCCAAAATTCCACGCTGTTTAGGATTCTTCAGCATATCCTGTAGCCGCTGAAGTTGATTGGTGACATCTAAAACCTGCCGAGCGGTTTCTTCAACCTTCGTAAGCTTCTCCGTTACATCGCGAACGATATTTGTCGAAGCCGTAAATTGACGCTCCATGGTATGCCGCGTCTCGGTCATACGCTCCCCCATTTCGCGCTGCAGTTGTCCCACCTGATTTTGGAGCAACGTCATCGAGTCCATCGAGCTTTGTGGGTTTTCCCGCGAGCGCTTGATTTCTCGTACAATCCAAAAAAATCCAGCCATGATGACGGCAAGCAGTGCCAACACGATAACGATAATCAAAACAGCATTCGACATAAGAACGGCTAAAGCTTGCCACGCCGGAAGAACGAGAGCAATACAGAATATTTGACAGAGCTAAAAAACAGGCTATGCTGCCACCACGCTGCATCAATCTTTCACCCCACAGACGGAGACGTCATGACGCCCTCTACGCCCCCACCGCCCCCCGTCCCCCCTTCGGATGAGCCGAGGGTCGTACAACAAGTTGACGGCGACGAAAAAACGGATGGCACCACTTCTGTTGCTCGGGGGCATCTTGCGTCCCACAGCGACTGCGGTGACTGCTGCGGCTGCTGCGACGACCACCGATAGCGCTGCGATCACCTAGCTGCCGATCACCTCGAGAGGCGCCCGCCCCCTCGCGGGCGCCTCTCACTTTTCTACGTTATCCACATTCCATTTTTTACGCTTGTTTGCTATGTTCTGTTTCATCGAAAATATTCAACTTTACTTCTATGTATCCACGCACATCTTTCGATTCAGACCTCGCCCCCGTCGAAGAAGAGGGGGAGGATGAATTAGCTGCCCACGCCATGCACGTTGTCGGTACCGATGATGATGACGATGATGACGAGGATGATGACGATGATAAGCTCATCGAAAAAACCTTAGAAGATGACGATGATGCCGAAGAGAAAGTTCTGGATGGGCTGGCCGAACTAGAAGAGATGGCCAAAAAACAACTCGAAAATCCCGAAGACTCTCCCATTAAAGGAGACTACGACGAATAAGGGGACAGAAAAACGGAACAATCGTTTTATGGAGACGAAATATCGTCTCCTTTTTTTATTGAACTACGGACATGATGCCACACGTATCCCCCCACCACCATGACACCGACACCAACAATAACGAGATCAAATTTTTGCCAATAGGGTTCCAAGACCTCCCAATGATCCCCCAACGAAACTCCGATGTACACCAATACATATGACCAGATCCAAGAGCCGAGAAAGGTTAAAATGACGAAGGGCCAAAACGGAACACGCGCCACACCAAGAAGAAGTGAGATGAATGTCCGCACCACAGGCAAGAGACGCGAAACAAAGGAGGTGGCGTTTCCGTAACGACCCATCCATCGGTCACCCAAGGCAAGCTCTTTTGGGCCGATCCAAACACGAGATCCATACCGCTCAACAAACGCCCGTCCAACCGAGCGACCGATCCCGTACGAGACAGCAGAACCCAGCACGCATCCCACCGCCCCAGCTAAAGCCGCCAAATGGAAATTGAGCTTACCCTGCGCCACCAAAAAACCCGCAAACGGCAACACGATCTCACTTGGAATAGGAATATTCGCCGACTCGAGAGCCATCAAGAACGCCACGCCACCGTACCCAAAAATCTCGATATGCTGAATAATCCAGGCTCCTAAGAGATGGCTCATAGGTTAGAGATAGGACAAAATCATTTTAACCTACTGACAAACCGCACACTCTTCATTGGCCAAATCTCTCTTTTGCGTCTGCACATCAATCGAATCCGCCTGAATAGGTGAAGATGAACGGAGATAGTAAAGTGATTTCATACCGAGTTTCCAAGCAAGAAGATGTGCTTCGTGCAGGTACTTACCGCTGATCGGCGTTTCAAAAAACAGATTGATTGACTGTGACTGATCGATAAAGGCCTGACGATCTGCAGCCTGCTGAATAATTTCACGCATGTTCATCTCGTACGCCGTACGGAAAATCGCCTTCTCTTCATCCGTCAAGAAAGGTAGCAAGGCCACGCTTCCTTTGGCGGCAATAATATTTTTCCATACCTCCATGGTGTTTTGCCCCTTGGTCTCCAAAAGCTGCTCCAAGAAACGATTCTTAACCAAGAAACTTCCAGAAAGCGTTTTTTGCAAGTAAGCGTTTCCGGCAATCGGCTCGACCGAGGGCGTCGCTCCACCGCACAAAAAGGCGACAGAAGCCGTCGGCTGAATGGAGTTCACGTAGCTATTACGCTGCGTTCCCCCATCAAGCGGCAAGCCGCGCTCCTGACCCAACCGAACCGAAGCAGCCGTCACATGATCATGAAAGGTCTTAAAAATTTCTTTATTCAAGAGACGGGCCTGCAGGCTCTCAAACGGAATCATCTTACTCATGAGCAAGCCATGATACCCCATCATGCCGATACCAATAGAACGCTCATGCTTCACGGAATTGATAGCCTTCTTATATTCAACGCCGTCAGCCATCTCACAAAACGTCTCCAGATTATTATCCAGCGCCTTCACGCACGCATACGAAATCTCGGCAATTTGATCTTTCCATTCATCCCATCGCTCTAAATTCAGATTCCCCAAACAACAAACAGCTGTTCGTGTCTCATCCGTCGGCAACACAATCTCCGTGCACAAATTACTTTGACGAACAACAAGCCCCTTTTCTTTATGATGCGGAGGCAACGCCTTATTCACGGTATCGATAAACAGAAGATATGGCTCCCCCGTTTCAGCACGAATCGTCAAAATTTTGCGCCAAACCTCCAAGGCGTTCAATTCTTTCGTAACGGTTTTGTAATGCGGATCAATTAATTGATACGTCGTACCTGCCTCAACAGCCTGCATGAACGCATCCGTGATGACGATACCGTGATTCAAGTTTAAACAACGCCGATCTTGATCTCCGCCAGTGGGTTTACGCAACTCAATAAAATCCTCGATATCTGGATGATCAATGCGTAAATAAGCTGCCGCTGCACCACGACGAACACCATTGCGAGCAATAGCGATGGTCTCCGAATCCATGATCTTCAAAAATGGAATCACGCCCGACGAACGTAATCCGCTAGCCTTGAGCGGCGCGTTTTGTCCGCGGAGCGATGACCAATCCGTTCCGATACCACCTCCATATTTAGCCAAAAACGCATTTTCACGATACACATCAAAAATACCTTCCAGCGTATCCGGCACGGTGTTTAAAAAACACGAAATCGGCAAACCTTTCTTGGTTCCGATATTCATCAGGGTTGGTGAAGACGGAATGAACCAGCTCTTACTCATGATGTCGTACAAATACTGCGCATGCTCACGATCCCCACGAGCCATACCCGTCGCGATACGAGCAAAAAACTTTTGCGGATCCTCAACCAATCGATCATCCCCGTCACGCAGCATGTAGCGATCACGCAAATTCTCTAATCCAAAATACGTGAAATTTTTATTCCGCTCCGGATCTATCTTGATCCCCTCGTGAATAGAACGATCAGCCACATAATGTGGACTATCCCAACTATTCAGATCTTTCGTTTGATCTAAAATCTCTTGAAGAAGCATGTCACGAGCGGTCACTAAATCGTTCGCAGAGAGGGCATCAATGATAGAAGCGTAGGCGGGCATACAAATGAAAAAATTTTTATTTTTGAATCAATATAAACTTCGTATAGGCCTCATGTTGCAAGACATGTCTCTGGACGGGATAGGACGCTGACCATCCACCTAAAGGGAATCCGCAGACCGGGAAGAGACATGTCTTGCAACATGAGGCCTCTCCATCTATCCCCAATCACTCACGACCGCACCTTTTGCATACTCTGTGGCACGATTCTCAAAAAAGTTCGTATGTTCTTTTGCATTCACCATCACATCCAACCATCCCAATGGATTCACGGCATTGTACCGCTTATCCAACGCAAGATCATTTAATTTTCGATCCGCGGTGTAACGAATATATTGCTTCACCTGGTTCGCCGTTAAGCCGGGAACATCTCCCATGGCAAAACAGGTATCAATAAATGCATCCTCCAAGCGCACCATGTCATCACAGGCCTTATATAACACATCACGAAAACTCTCCGTCCAAAGATGACGGTTCTCACTCATCAAATCACGAAACAACTGACACACGCCTTTACTGTGCAGCGTTTCATCGCGAATACTCCAGCTCACGATTTGTCCTACGCCTTTTAATTTTCCAAGGCGCGGAAAATTCATGAGAATAGCGAATGACGAAAACAAACTTACCCCTTCCAAAAAGCCACCAAACACCGCCAGGTTCAGCGCCAGCTCTTCAACCGTCCGAACATCAAACGACTGAATGTAATCATACTTATTCCGCATGGATTCATAATCCAAAAAGGCGGAATATTCTTTTTCGGGCAGTCCAAGCGAATCATTCAAGTACGAATATGCCCACACGTGGGTACTCTCCATGGCCGCAAACGCAGACAACATCATCTTGATCTCTGGCTTGGGAAACGCCGGAATGAGACGCGTGTTGTAATTGTTATTCACCTCAATATCCGCCTGAGTAAAAAAGCGCAAAATCTGAATGATCAAATTACACTCAACGGGCGACAAACGAAAACGATAATCCGCAATATCCGATTCCATCGGCACCTCTGTCGGCAACCAATGCGCCTGATTTTGCTTTTGAAAATATTCAAAATACTGCGGATATTCAAATGGCCGATAAAACTTGCGGTGCGTGAGAATGGGGCATGCCCCAAAGAGTTGGCTCATAATTCCTCCGAATGATTCTGCGGATTAATCCAACGGCAAGGCACTTAATTGATTCACATCAGCCAGTCGTGACTGACGATCAAACGCACTCCCGCGAGATTCAAGAGATGCGGAGGCGGCCTCGATAGCCGCAGCCTGACGTTCTTCGGGCGTCAAAAACTTCATAGCCAACCAACGAAAAATATAATCAATGATGGATGTTGCATTGGGAATATTCGGATTTTGCGTGGCACCCGACGGTTCAAAGCGCATGTTGGCAAACTTCTTAACGAACACCTTTAACGGAACACCGTACTGCAATCCAATAGAAATAGACGTCGCGAACGCATCCATCATGCCGCTCATGACGGTTCCATCTTTGCTCATAGTCACAAAAATCTCTCCAGGCTGACGCGTATCATCATATAACCCAACCGTCAGATATCCCTCAAACGTTCCAACCTGAAACTTGTGCGTAATCGCCTTTCGTTCTTCATTTAAACGATGTCGTCGTGGAGCCGGGATCGTGGATGCAGCAGGTGGAACCGAGGAGGCACTTGAAGAACCGAACGCATCTGCCACCGATGTCGAAGATTTTACAGATGGTCGCGTCAAACGATAGCTCAAATACTGTTCGGCTACCGTTCCAAAACGCGCCGCAATCAATGCGGACGCAATCGCATCACGCACATCTTGCACGCTTGGAATGGTATGGCCATTAAATCGCTCCGTTAAAGCGGCAATGACATTCTCCGTAATCTTCTTGGCCGCGGCGTGCTGCTCATCCGTCGGTAAATTACTCACCACAAACGCCGCACGAATCGAACGTTCCAATTTTAGCGGATCAAACACATCAATACGACTATTTCGTCGTCGCAGATGTTTTACGGCCGTCACATGAGACCACACCGCATCTGCCATCAAGGAAGACGTATCCTCCGTTGGAGATGCTTGAAATGAGTCAGAAGAATTCGGAGAAGACGCGTTCATAGAAAGAAGAAAAAAATCGGCGAAAAAATAGGGTCAAAAAACTATATATTGTGTGCCGTCGTATATTACACCACAAGATGTAGTACTCAAAGGGTTCGACGGTGCGGAACCTGGGGATAACTCTGCTACAAACCTAAAGACAAATTCATCGCACCTCTTTCCTCACTTTTGGGTAACAAAATAGGCATGGGAACAGCCTGTTTTTGCCCCTGACGGTCAGTGTAATAGACTGTCTGCTTTTCGAGAGCGTGCTCGTAGACATCCCGTGTAACGCGGACGTCTTGAAGACAATATTCACACAACTTATCGATTTCTCCATTTTTCCAAAACTCGACAGCCTGCAACCCATCCCCACTCTTTCCGATCCCGAGCGTCGCATGAGCGACGGTATCAAGTTTGACGCGAAACCCGATCCGTTTTTCGATCTCGACTAACAGATCAACCGTGGGGATCTTGCGAAAATCACCCTGATAATAGGTTTGCAAACACGGATAATCAAAATGAAACAAGTTGTAACCGATCACACGATCGGCTTTTTCGAGGCGCGGCCAGAGTTTAGGAAGTTCTGATTCTAAAAACGTCTCAAACGTATCTGTTTCGTAAAAATAACAACCGACAACCGAAACCTTGAGGAGGGCGGCGTTGTAGGACCCCACATCCTGAAAGGTGTTTTGCGTTTCAATGTCGAGGACAACTTCGTGGCGCATACAAATGACGATGGGCCAAAATGTAGCACACGTGCACAAAAGAAAACACCCCGTCGCCCGGTGGGCTATGGGGTGTGCTTTTTGACTTCGTATTCCAGCCTCGGGATCGATGATGGATCATCGGTCACAGGGTAGGAGCTCGTCGACAGAGGTGTCGACGAGCCATGAGAGGAGCTCAACCGCCGATGGCGGGAACTCCGAGCTACTTCTTCGCGGCGGGCTTCTTCCCCGCCGCTCGCGCCTTGGCAGCCGCTTTCGCAGCTCGATCCTTCGCGCGCCATTGCTGCATGGCATTCGGAGGACCGCTGTCCAGCGGCTTTGCGAGCTCCGCCAGAATGTCCTCCGGCGGAGGCGGAGCCGGAGGACGCGTGTCCACCCGGTCTCCTAGATGGAAAAAATCGACGACAGGCTCCGTGACAGGCTTGGCCATCTTCGGCCCCGCCGTCACGGCGAGCATCTCCTCCGGATGCTCATCGGTCTCGTGATACCACGAGAGACCGCCGTAAATCAGGAACACCGCGACTACCGCGATGCACCACCCGACGAAAAGCCAGAAGAGTCCACGCCCACCTCGGGCGATGGAACCCAGCTCCTTCTTCTCTTCTGTAGCCATCTTTCCCCTCCTTCAGGGGTAAGGGAGCCCGCAGGCTCCGGATCATTTTGTGAAAGTCCCTTCAAGTCTTGAGAGACCTTCCGGCTTCGTTCTTCTGCGGGTGGTTATTTAAGCCTATTTTTTGGCTTATATCAGAGAAACGAAGTCGAAAGATCTCCCTTTGGATATTTGTTTTAAACAGATAACGATACCAAAAAAACCCTCTTTTGTCAAGCCCCGCTGCTCGCGAGCGGCGGGGCAAGGCTCCTGAGGATTTTTGCTTATCTCAGCCTCTTTTCTCCTTATCCTTTAGACTGGGTAAAACGCTTGCGTTCAAACTCCTTCAGATAGAGCTTACGAATGCGGATATTCTTAGGCGTCACCTCAACCAATTCATCATCTCCAATATATTCCAAAGCCTCTTCCAAGCCCATGGTTCGAGGCGTATTCAAGCCTTCGGCCACACCATCACCCTTAGAGCGCATGTTCGAGAGCTGCTTTTCTTTACAGATGTTCACGGCGAGATCAACCGGCTTAGCGTTCTGCCCGATCACCATACCTTCATAGACCTTAACACCAGGACCGATAAACAACTGTCCACGTTCTTGAGCCGCCGTAAGACCGTAGGTGTTAGACTCACCTGTTTCAAACGAAATCAACGAGCCGTGCTCAGAAGCGCCCATCGTACCGGCAAACGGACGATAGCCAAGCAATAAGGTGTTCAAGATACCTTGTCCGCGGGTGTCCATCAAAAACTCGTTACGGAAACCGATCAACCCACGAGTTGGGATAACGAACTCCAAATACGCCATGCCGTTCTCGACGCGCATGTCCTTGAGTTCACCTTTGCGCTTGCTCAATTTTTCGATCACGGTTCCACTCATGCCTTCTGGGGCTTCGATGCTCACTTCTTCAAACGGTTCCTGCTTTTCCCCATTTACCTCCTTAAAAATGACTTGCGGTCGTGACACTTGCAGCTCATATCCTTCACGGCGCATGTTTTCAATCAAAATGGAAAGATGCAATTCGCCACGACCAGAAACGATATAGGATTCAGCGCTAGCTCCAGCCTCGACGCGCAAAGCGACGTCATTTTGCAGTTCACGCTCCAAACGATCTTTAATATTACGCGTCGTGGTGTACTGCCCTTCTTGTCCAGCAAACGGTGAGGTGTTGATTCCGAAGGTCATCTTAACCGTCGGCTCTTCGATCTTCATGACCGGCAAAGCATCGGGATGCTCAGGGCTGGCGATCGTTTCACCGATATTAATCCCTTCGATACCCGAGAAGGCCACGATGTCTCCCGCAAAAGCTTCGGCAGCTTCTACTTTCTTAAACCCATCAAACAACATGACGCTGGTAATCTTGGCAGGTGCAACTTTGCCATCGCGATTAATCCACGCCACAGCGCCCGGGCGAAAAACACCACGAACCACACGACCAATGGCCATCTTGCCCTTATAGTTATCGTAACTTACGTTCGCAACAGAAACCTGCAGCGGACCATCAGCATCAACAACAGGCTGAGGAATCTCATTAAGAATCGTTTCAAACAACGGCATGACATCCGTCATTTTAGACAAGTCTGTCTCCAAGCCGGCCTTCCCCTGTTTTGCAGAAGCATACACAACCGGAAAATCCGTCTGTCGATCAGAGGCGCCGAGCGTCACAAACAAATCAAACGTCTGATCCAATACCCAATCCGGACGAGCATCCGGTTTATCAATCTTATTGATCACGACGATAATGCGATGCCCGGCTTCAATCGCTTTCTTTAACACAAAGCGCGTTTGCGGCATGGGACCTTCTTTCGCATCCACGAGCAACAAGGCACCATCCACCAGGTTCATGATGCGCTCAACCTCTCCACCAAAGTCAGCGTGGCCTGGCGTATCGACAATGTTAATCTTGGTTCCTTTATATGAAACCGCGATGTTCTTGGCGAGAATGGTAATACCTCGTTCGCGTTCCAATGGATTCGAATCCAAGATCGCCTCACCTTCGAGGACTTTGTCACGAAAGGTGTCTGATTGGCGCAATAATGAATCAACCAAGGTGGTTTTTCCGTGGTCAACGTGGGCGATAATGGCGATGTTGCGAAGAGGCATAATGTGGCGGGAGTTTAGCGGAAAATTGAGATTCGGTCAAGCGAATAGAGGGAAAAGAGAACGGAAATCCTACAAATATAAAGATATACGTACACGATCAAAAGAGATATCATGAAAGCAAATATGATCCATCCTATATTTTTTACACCCCTGTATATTCCCGGCACATTCTTAGCTGGCATCTTTTCTATCGCTGCCTTTAGCCCCTTTTCTTGGGCCTACCTCTTTGTCAGCGCTGTTTTCGTTCGCCTGTCTCTTTCCATCGAAAAAGAAACATCCAAAAAGAAATGGGACGAGCTACGGGAACGACTAGGCATCCTCGGTGGAGCACAGATCCTTGTCTGGCTGTCGCTATGGCTTTCGACACGTGCTGTGCCGCAAGTGTGGCCGGAAAATATACAGTTTCCCATTCAAACAGCCGGCTTTCCGTTTCGGGCATTTGAATATCCGCATCCACCCATGGGAGGAGATGTCCCTCCTGCCGCCATGTGGCCTCTCTTCTTTTTAAACTACGCTTTTTGGTTTTTTGTCGCCCATGTTCTCGCCTCGCTATTCAAGAATGTTCCTGAACAAAAGATGGTCAAAATTCGGGCCGGATTCTTTTTTGCGGGAACCATCTTCTCGGTCATGGGACTAGGTTATCTGCTGATGAAGTTTGATTAAGGTAAAACTCTTTCATTGTCTCCAAAAACTCGGGATGGTTTTGAGTTTTGGCCATCCACACCCACCACTCGAGGCCCCAAAAATCGATCGCAGGGACATGCATCTCTTGCGCATAGGCCAGGTTGTTGCGCATGTCTTGTAAACTCAAGATCTCAAACTGCTCTTCCAGCGGTGTATCCGGCAAGGCGCGACTACTCCACGGCTCCATCTGAAATTCACTGACGTAGATTTGTTTTAAACCAAATAGACGAAGAAACAAGGCCTTCCGTTCGTAGTACGACGGAAACAAAAACCAGTAATGAAAAACGAAACTCCCAATAGAAGGCGGCGTACGAACACTGCGGTAGACACTTACACCCAACGCATCTTCCAAATTTGCCGCATTCAGCCAGGTGGCCAGCTCGCCTGAATCTGTCGTGGTCACAAGACGGGTCGGATCAAGACGACGTACCAGCGCCATTTCTCGCTCTAAAAACGCACGACTCGGCGACGGACAAAAACCGAACGGGAATTGATACTCATTCTCTACCTGCCAAGCGATAATCGTCTTGTCGTTTTGATACCTCCGAACCACCGTCTCTAAATAGTTCAGCACAGCTGCTTCCTGTTGCTCTTGTGACACGTCTTTTGCCCAATCCGGAATCCAACACTCCGGCCAACGCGGAAGCTTTCTGCCGATGGCCAAAGTCACGCGGCCCTGCGCCGCTCCAATAGCAGCCAAATCTTTATCAGAATTCTGAAAATCCCATTTTCCCTGCTCCGGCTCAACCCGACTCCAATACACGGGTAAACGGAACCGACGAATTCCCATATCACTCAAGGCGATATGCAACACCTCATCCGGATCAAGTCCAAGTTCTTCGGCGTAAGGACGACTAAACGTCACACCATAATCTACCGGCGCTCGATCTTTTCTTGGCCAAGGCAAACTTAAAAATAAAAAGAAGAGGACAATAATACCAAGAAGAACGTACAACGCAGGACGAATCAAGGAACGTAAAGGAATCATAGAATTTAGATAATCAAAAAGAGACCGAGTGCCGTGCATACCAGAGCCGTAATTTTGATCGCCAAAACTCGAGGCGTTATTTCTTCTCCTAAAAGATGTGGTGCCCGCTTATACAACAAGAAGCCGATCAAAACTAAGAAGGTATACTGTACGGCCTGAAGAGCATTCACGAGCGATGGGCTCCCCTGCTGAATCGCCATGGTAACCAAAATAAACCCCAGCGCTCCTAAACCCTGTCCCACCAGAGCAAGTAAACGCGAGGGACCGGAAGCAGAAGCGGATTTGTTGGTAGGACGAAAAATAGAAATGATTTCCTGACGCACGCCGAAAGCGAAACAACCGATCAATAACCCCATGATTCCGGCCCCGATACGTGAGACCACAAAAATCCCTAAAAAATCTCCGTGATTAAAGGCAAACTTCCCGAACAACGTAGCGGCAGCAAAACAGACGGCACTCAAACAACAAAATCCCAAGACAGAGAAAGAAAATGTTTTTGTCGTCTGCTTGGTCGTTAAAAGCCAGGTGGCCAATAATAAAAACACGAAACCACCGATCTGATGCGTAGTCAATCGTTCTGCAAAAAAGACGATAGCTCCACCGAGGGTAATAATTGGAACTAAAGAGCCTACCACGGGCACAACCCGACTCGCCTCGGTGCGACGAAGCGCTTCAAAAAAGGCCCACAGGCCCAACACGAATAAACCTCCAAAAGCAAAGACAGCGGGCAAGATATCAACCGAAGGCCACACACGGACAAACGGAACAGCTAATAAGGCAAGAAGTGACAAGCTACCGATCATGGCGGCGTACGTCCCACTCCGCTTAAAGGATGAATTCAGTAATATTTTATCTATAACAAACGCGCCGCCATTCGCAAGATGTCCGAGAACCGCAAGCCACACCCAACTCATACGATCTCGATACGCTGATCCAGACGCGGAACATCAGCCGGCACGCGTAACTCCTCTGTGATCCGTGTCGCTAATGCCGCCGAGGCCTGTTCTTCGCCGTGCGTGCAATAGACCTGACTCGGACTACGCTCCGCGCTACGAATCCAGTTCACCAACTGCTTTTGATCGGCATGGGCGCTGTAGGCACCAATCGACATCACCTTAGCTTTGACCTGAATACGCTGATCCAGCACCTCAACATTTCGTTCACCTGTATACAACCTACGACCCAACGTTCCCGCAGCTTGATAACCAATAATCAAAACCGTACACTTTGGACTCCCCAAATACCGAACCAGGTGATGCAAAATACGACCACCATTCATCATGCCGGATCCGGCAATAATCACCTTTGGCCACGATGACTCGTTAATCAACTTTGAATCATCACGACTCGCTGTTTTATGAAGACCGGGGAACGAAAACAAATCATCGCCCATTTTGACATGATGTCCCGCCTCCTCGTTGTAGTACTGCGGATATTCGGTCATGACTTCTGATGCCTTGATGGCGAGCGGACTATCAAGATAAATCTGAACAGGCGGAAGGTGTCCTTCTTCGATCAAGTGATTAAATTCAAACAAAAGCTCCTGGGTTCGCTCAATAGCAAACGCCGGAATCAATAACACGCCTTTATTTTTAATGGTCGAAAGCAGACAGTCTTTAAGCTCATTACCACGTGTCGCCATCTGCTCATGAATACGATCTCCATACGTTGATTCAATCACCAATGCATCCTGTTCCGCCAATTGCGCCGTGGGTTTCAAAATCGGATCAGGTACGTTACCCAAATCTCCACTAAAGGCGATGCGCGCACCGCCCATCTCTTCAATCTCCACAAAAGCGCTACCAAGAATATGACCTGCATCACGAAACCGAAATGATATATCGCCAATCTTAACCCGTCGCGAATAATCAACGGGCGTAAACGATTTGATCACCGCATCAACATCAGCACGTTCGTAGAGCTTCGGGCGGGCCTCACGTCGCGCGTCATCCTCCATCACCTGCTCGGCATCTTCCAGAACCAAAGAAGCCAGTCGCGTTGTCGGAGCGGTCGCGTAAATTTTACCGCGAAAACCTTCTTTCATGAGTCGTGGTAGGCGACCCACGTGATCCAGATGAGCGTGCGTTACGATCACGGCATCGATGGTTTTAGGATCAAACGAAAAATCTCGAAAATTCTTGGCATCAGCAAAGGCGCTGCCCTGAAACATGCCGCAATCAAGCAGGACACGCGTGCCTTTTGTTTCGATCAAATAACACGAACCCGTTACCTCGCGCGTGGCACCATGAAAGGAAATATACATACGTATTCAAGCGGTATCGTAGCATGATATACTCTCAACATCTATTTATGAAATCACGTCCTTTGTTGGTTCTATTAGGCGTCCTCCCTACTCTGTTCGGAGCCGGCTGCACCAAAGAAGCCCCCGTCCTCAAATCGGGAGCTAAGGAGCTTCATGAAGCCGCACCCGTCGCACCACCGGCGGCCAAACCCACCATGCCAGAGGGAACAGAAAAGATTCCTCTACCTCGGTAACGGGTACGTCATACTATCTCTCAAATAACGGCCCACCACGCCTGTCGTCTCGACCAAAGCGGAGCGACGTGGAGAGACCTATAAAGAAATCCTTCTAATGAGGTTATTTCTGTATAGATTCCTCGACTTCGCATGCACTTCGCTCGGAATGACAAACGATTAATGAGAGATGATGCTAGATACGGCCACGATTTTTCATGGCCTCGACAATGCGTGAGACAGCTAACGCAAATGCCGCTTGTCGCAACGAGACATTTTTTTCTTTGGCAAACGCATCAAGATCGGTAAATGCACGTTCCATAATCGGGCGTAATCGCTCCTGAACTTCTTGGGCTGTCCAGTAAAATCCCTGACGATTTTGCACCCATTCAAAATAAGACACCGTAACGCCTCCGGCATTCGCCAAAATGTCAGGAATCACCGTTACCTTGCGTGCTTCAAGAAGCTCATCCGCCTCGGGAGAAGTGGGACCATTCGCAAGCTCCAAAACGCAAGAAGCTTTAACAGCAGAGGCATTAGCCTGAGTGATCTGATTATCCAGAGCTGCCGGAATCAAAACGTCAGCATCCATGGTCAACAACTCCTCGTTCGAAACAACGCGAACACCTTCTTTGGCATACGCCGCTACAGATGCACCGCTATCTTTTAGACGCATCACCTCTTCTAACGCCAACCCCTGTTCACTATAGATACCATTTTGGCTATCCGAAAGACCAACAATACGCGCGCCCTCCGCAACTAATAAACGCGCTGCGTGTCTTCCCGCATTTCCAAATCCTTGAACAATCACCCGTTGTCCACGTAATTCTTTTCCAAGACTCGCAAGATACGAACGCAACACATGAACACCCCCTTGAGCCGTAGCCGTATCACGTCCCAAGCTCCCTCCGATAGCCAACGGCTTTCCGGTAATCATGCCGGGCTCGCTCTTTCCCGTTGTTTTTTCATATTCATCCAGCATGTACCCCATGATCTGCGGTGTCGTATAAACATCCGGGGCTGGAATATCTTTGTCTACACCAATATGCGGAGCCATAGCTCGACTCCATGCTCGAGAAATCGCTTCAATGTCACGTGCGGAATAAGCCTTCGGATCAAAACGTACGCCACCTTTTGCTCCCCCAAGAGGAATACCTACGACGGCACATTTGAGCGCCATCGCCGCAGCCAACGCTTTTACTTCATCCAAATCCGCCTCGGGATGATAGCGAATACCCCCCTTAAACGGACCACGCGCATTGTTAAATTGGACACGGTAGGCATCAAATTGTTCGGTTTTCCCATTCTCCAATTGCACCGTTAAGGGAACCGACAACACCTGCATAGGCTCTTGGAGCGGCTTTATCTCTTCGGCAGACAAACCCAAAAGACGCTGGACAGCCTCAAGACGAGAAAGATAGAACGCAAATGGCGCGTTTGACATAGCACCGAAATGGATAATGAATCAAGAAATAGAAGTAAATGATCTTAACAAACCGGGGCAGGGCCCTACAGCGCAGATAGAACTTGATGAAGAGCTCTGCCCCGGCCTGCGAGATCCACTGGTAAAACGTAGCAGGCGGTCAATTCCGACTCAAGAGCTTCCGTGTTTCTTTTTTATATCGCTCGACATCCGGCTGATCAAAGGTATTCACATCACATAATTTACCCAAAAACATCACCTCGCACATCTTCCATTGCAAAAACGCACCCAACGAATAAGCTGAAATCTCTTCAAGATCAACCCCTACAAACGGAAGATGATTTTTTTGATACGCTATCATCACACCTTCCCGAATAGCCGTCATGACCTGCTGCGGACTCACGCCGGCCAAAGCTGCTGTCGAGGGAGTCTCGAGCCATAAGCGACGCTGTGAAGAAGGGGTAAACAATGGAGGCGCCGACGCCCAAACAAACATCGTAGAAATATCGCGCGCGCCGCCAAGATAGCGCTGACCCACTGAATGCAGATCGGTAGAACCGACAGATACAACCGGCAAGATATTGATCCGCTTCTTTCCTCGCACGGTTTCTTTACCTAAACTTTCTCCAGCGAGTTGCCGATACCATTTACCAAGAGATTCAAGCTGCGGATGAAAAACAAACGTATTAATAATTGCCTTGCCGCGTTTAGCCTGCTCAAAAATATACCATGCCGATTGCATCGCAGGATTTTTCTTGAACGATATCGCAAGACACTGCTCCCGCATCTCCCAGGCCCCTCGACACAGCTCTGCCGTATCCACACCCGCCGCCTGGAGCGGCAACAAACCAACAGCCGAAAAAACAGAAAAACGCCCACCGACCGAGGCGGGCATAGAACACACACGTATACCTTTTTGCTGCGCAGCCTCCATGAGCGGAGAACCTTCGTCCGTGATAACGACCAGGCGATCCTGAATATCAGAAAAACGTTTATGCAATTTTGACACGATCACATCTGTATTAATCGCCGTCTCCGTTGTCGACCCGGACTTGCTAATCATGACAATCAAAACTTCTTTTGAAGACGCGAGAGCCGAAACCTGATCCGCGATGCCCAATAACTCACTCGTCTCACACGTATCCGCAAACAACATGCGCGGAAGTTTTGATTTCCCCCCGGATAATCCACGAAGACCTTCATACACCGCCTTTGTACCTAAATTTGATCCACCAATACCAATAACAACAATCAAGCGCAGATGACGCACGCCAACATCACGCAGAATAGACGAGATCCGCTTGGAAAGCTCCGCGTCTGACGAAAGACACAACGAACTTTCTGCCACGTCATATCGGCCCGACCGTACAACGCGACACAACTCCTGCGCATACACCTGTAACACTCCTTGGGGCGCTTGCGGTACGCGCTCAAAGCTGATTCCTGCATGATCCGTAAAAAAACGCATAGAGGAATCCGTTAGCGATTATCTCCGTTCCCATGAATCGTCCCGCGCTGCTGACGGGCAAAAACATTTTCGAGGTTTTGCACCGCAATATCATCCAGCGAGACGCTGCATTCTGTCGCTAATTGAGCGAGATACCACAACGTATCTCCCATTTCTTTGGTAATCGCCTGCTTTTGCTCTTCTGACATCACGCCGCCGTGATCTCGAAATATTTTTTTCACCTTCCCAGCCACCTCCCCCGCCTCACTCGTTAGGCCAAGGGTGGGATAGACAATATTCTTCCCCAAATCAGGATAGAGCGCTGTCTTTCGTGATTCTCGTTGATACTCTTCGAATGTCATAGGGTACTCTTACGTCAAATGCAAATGTTTTTTGATCAGCGTGACGATTTCTTGCAACGAAAAATCCGCCTTAATGATGTAATCGACCGCTCCCAATTCTTGGCCCTTTTTACGATCCTCTTCTTGCCCCAAGTTCGTGAGGAGAATCACAGGGATAGTCTTCCATTCCGGATGAGCCTGCATGTCCTGCAACACCTCAAACCCGTTCTTTTTAGGCATGATGATGTCTAAAATCATCAAATCCGGCTTGCCCTGCTCAAGCATCGCCATCGCCTCTTCGCCGTCGTATGCAATTCCCAAACGAAAACCGGCATTAACCAACTTTGATTGATACGCACGCGCCAAAAAACGATCGTCTTCAACAATGAGGATATATAGTTGAGTATCAGACATAGATGTAAAGGTTAGGCGATAGGTAATCGAACCGTAAACGTAGTACCTTTGTTTTCTTTAGACGTAAACGAGATCTCGCCATGATACGTTTCAATAATCGACTTAGCGATATACAGACCAAGTCCGTTCCCCTCTGTACCCTGCGCCTGTACATTCTCAGCTCGAAAGAGTTTCGTAAAGATCTTGCTCTGCTCTTTCGTCGGAATACCGCAACCCGTATCTTTGACGTGAAATTCGACATGATCACCCTTTTTACTCCATGCAACGTGAACCGCACCGGTCTTGGGCGTATATTTCACCGCATTAGATAACAGATTCTCAATCACGATACGCCACAATTTTGGATCCACCGTCAATATCGGCATCTTGCCATAACGTTTATGGATCTGTAATTGCTTCTCTTGAATCATGGGGTCGAGCTCGGTAAACACACTGTCCGTTAATGCCACCATATCCGTTGGCTCATTATGAATTTGCAACGTTCCCATTTCGAGACGCGAGATATTCAAGTGACTCTCAACGAGCTCGATCATATGCTTGGTGCTTTCTTGAATATCAGAAAGCTGCGCACGTTGCGTCGCGTTGATCGGGCCGGATTCACCAGAAACGAGCAGCTCAGAAAACGCCTTGATAGCCGTTAGCGGCATACGAAGCTGATGAACCACTAACGAAATAAATTCTGTCTTCGCCTTATTCTCGGCATGCTCTTTAGTGACATCGTATAACAAACAAGAAACACCAAGACGCTTGTTTCCGCTCCGTACGGGAATGGCGTACATATAAACGGGAAAACGGGCACGAGAGCTCTGATGGACACGAACGTAGATCTGCTGTCGAAACTGTAACGCGCGCATCCCTCGTAACGCCTGGTGAACCGGATGTTCGTGCAACGGAACATCCTGTCCATCTTCTGTTTCTAGCGGAAGCAGGGCCGCATACGACTCCCCATGCACAGTACGAAGCGTATATCCCAGCAAACGCTCGGCCAACGGATTCATATTCATGATCAACCCCTGCTGATCAACCATCACGACTCCGGCTGGAGATTGATCGAATAATGCTTGATGATGAGCCGCTAAAACATCAGACGGAATGGCTAAGGTTTTTGATGGTTTTACAACGGACCGTTTCATAGAAAAATGTGCAAATACGTGCTGTGTGGATAATTCATTTCATCTTAGCACCTTGTTTCATGTATGAAAAACACCCTCCTAAAACGCAAAAGCCGCCCTCGGAAGGTCGGCCCTGCGTGATGCGGGGCCGCCCGGGGGCGGCAAGCCAACGAAGCCTAGCAGCCTCGATGTTTTTTTCTTTTCTCCTTTCTTTTTAGAGGTGATGCCTTGGCGACGTTCATGCCGCCTTTGCCGCCCTTGCCTCCTTGGCCACCTCCGAGGCCAGATACTTGGCCTCTCGCCGAGTGACGTGACGTGGATCGCGATTGCGTACGATCCACGTCCTCAGAGCATCGAACGCAGGGCGCGAAAACCCACGATCCTTCACCCATCGGAGAGCTTCTTCGAATGAACCCGCTGGACAAACCAGCGCCTTGGTACGAACGACGCGCATGGCGCCCTTCCTTCCATCAGGGGTTGAAAATTTATCTCAAATAGCACCCGCTTACGAACCCCTGCTTCGTAAGACGGTGACGAAGAAGTATCTCTTATTTTAGCCTTTTTGTCAACCCCCTCCGAGTCTGGCATTCTAGGGACATGCCAGAATCCCCTCGAAATGCTCAACGTGCG
>CAYWEE010000004.1:0-52133 GCA_964457295.1 uncultured Gammaproteobacteria bacterium | reverse complement strand
GCGAGTTAGGGACACTAACATGCTAATCCTTGCTCCGTTAGCTTTCTATGAGCCGGCCACCCCAAACAGCAAACGAGCGCCCCCAGGTAGGAGACGCTCGTGGCGTGAAGAAAGAACTAGTGCGAAAGATCGAGAGCCTCGACTTTCCAAGGAAACACGGGGAGCAGCCCGCTTTCCATAAAGAACGTCAGAGACTCCCAAACGCGAGGGCTAGCGCAGACAGCTCCCCGGGCAGCGAGCGGGGGCGTCTTCCTCACACACCAGCGAACAGCTCTGCCACGACCCTTCATGGGGAGGCGACACGAGAATCGTGACAAGGGCCGTTCAACCCTCGAAGGAAACCTATTGTCTGTGCAGAGGATAGAGGCCCTAAAGCCTCTATATGGAATGGCCTCCCAGGAGCCCATACGCCTTCCGGCATCCCCATACACTAACTGGAACCGTCCTTCGACAGCTCCGAGACCATTCCCACCACACGCACCAGGCGCGAGTGGAGCCCAACGTTATAGATTTCAACACACCCCCCCTCTTTTCGTCAAGACCTAGCCAAAAACGACTCATCTCGCTATTCTAGGCCTCATGCAACTCATTGATGGACGCAAACTCGCTCTGCGTATTCGCGAGGAATTAAAAAAAGACGTCGCCGCCCTCCCCCGCCCCCCAAAATTGGGCGTTATATTGGTTGGTGACGATGCGGCCTCGCATACGTATGTGAATCTCAAGAAAAAAGCGGCCCACGAGGCAGGTATTCTCACCGATATCCGTCATCTCGAAATCCACACCCCCGAAAGCGAAATACTGCGCATCATTGAAGAATGGAATCAAGACACAACTCTAGACGGCATCTTGGTTCAGCTCCCTCTCCCTGAGGGATACGACACAGATACGATTATTGCAGCAATTGATCCTAAAAAAGACGCCGACGGATTTCATCCCATGAACGTAGAACAACTTTTAGCCGGCCAAGGCACCATCATCCCACCGGTCCACGAAGGCATCCTGCGTCTCATTGCCGAAACCCCCTTGATCGTCAACAACGCGCGCGCTGTTGTCATCGGCAATAGTGAAATCTTTACCGCTCCTCTCGTCCATCTTTTAAAAACCGCCGGATGCATTGTCACCCATTTTCATCCAGATGAGCTCGATCGAGAAACGCTCGCCAAGGCCCACATCATCATCTCCGCCGTCGGACGTCCGGGACTCATCCGCCGCGGCATGGTATCTGCAGATACATGCATCATCGACGTTGGAACCACTCGCCTCGAAGACGGACGCATCGTCGGTGACGTTGACGCCGAAAGTCTTGCACCGGTCGAAGGTTGGCTTTCCCCTGTTCCCGGTGGTGTTGGACCTATGACGATCGCGATGCTCTTAAAAAACGTGGTGATGCTGGCTCGACAGCAAAACGATTCAAAATAGGTAGCCCTTCGACTCCGCTGCTGCTCCGCTCAGGGAGTAATTTTATTTGATGTCTGTCTATAAAAAACGTAGTCCCTGAGCTTGTCGAAGGGCTACCTTAATGAAATTCTCCGAGAGATCGTCTTTTTCCTATTCCCACCTTCCCCATTCTCCTGAAATTAACTTTTCTTTTTTTGCTCGCGTCCATCCTTTGATTTGATGCTCTCGTATTCGCGCCTCTGATAAACTTTCATATTCTTCCAGGTAAACAACTTTTTCTGGTGCATGTTGCTGAGTGTATAGACTTCCCATGCCTGAAAGATGTTGCGTCCATCGTGTATCTGCATTCCACGTCATACCTACGTAATAGCTTTTATCTTCACAGAGCAGGATATATACGTACCATTTCCAGGGAGCCATACAATTCATCAAGGTACCCCTTCGACAAGCTCAGGGACGAATTTCTTTTATTCTTTCCTGAGCGAAGCAGCAGCAGAGTCGAAGGAGCAATGCTAAATCTACTCCACCATCCCCTCACCTAAGCTATCCTTCACTCTTCGTCGTCGTGCAAGATACGCCACGGTGACAATAGTCAAAATTTCAAGCACGTATTGAATATAAATTTCAAGACTGTTGATGAACGGCAAGACGGTGCCGAATAAGAAAAAGCTGTACATGACCTGAAGCACGACCGTCAGACCAACCCACGAAACAACAAACGTTACAGTCTCGCGCTTACCGGGAAGCTGCGCATGAAACGCCCATTCAGCGGCTGCAAAGACAACGGCCACGGCCAACACCCACATGGGCACGGCGACCATGTAGCCACTCCAAGGAAATGGAATGACGTATTGTAAAACAACGGCCGATAAAACCAATCGAGCGAGCCAAGCGAGAAACGTGATAGAGATAGAGCGAAGCCACATAAAAAGATGCTAAAGATGTTTAGAGAACGTTCTTATTTAAATGATACGCGATAAAACAATAACCAAAAAGATGGCAGCCGTCAGAACACATACCACTGTTACCAGCCGAGAACGCCGTGCGACCGGCAATTCCAATCCCATGAGGGCAGCCAGACAACCGTTCATCCCCCCAAACATAGCGCCCACCATACCAACGGCCGGCAACACATCGCGCACAATAAACGCTAACGCGAGCGGGATCGTTAACGCAAAAAATAAAGACCACTTGGGCGGACACTGCGCATCAACATGAAGCGTGGTGACGAGATCCTGAGTTAAGGTGATGAATGATGTCGCGACGGCTAACAACCCGATGGCTGGAACAAGCCACCAGTAGAACGGCGACAACAACGCGGCGATTTCTTGCGGATGCCCGTGCGCTCCCTGCGAAAGAGCGGCACCGGCATAGGCACCAAACAACCAAATCAAAAACGCCGCGCCTAATGAACCAATCACGATAGCTTGTTGCGTTCGACCGCGATGCTGCTCACACAGCGCAGCAATCTCGGGAATGACGGGGAGGCCAAACAAGGCAAACACAAACACCCCAAGCGCAGCCAACACGTGCGAAGTAGAACCCGCAAATAGCCACGCCGCAATAGTTCCCAGCGGTAAAAATAAAACGCTACACACAACTAACAGCACAAACAACAGCAGCGTCATAAATACTTCGGCCCGAGCGACGATCGAAATACCAAACAAAACGGTCAACGCACCGCCCAGCCAAAACAACACAGAAAAACCAACATCCGGAAGATGGATACCAAACGCGTTAACTAAGATAGATACAAACCCACCCCCCAATAAAACATAGGCCAAACACGCTCCAAGGATCTGACCAGGATACGTGATAAAGGCAACCTTCGCCAATCCCGAGCCCAATAAGGCGCGCACCTGCCCAGGAAAACGCTCACGACCAAGGGTCTTATTCCGCAATACGACCTCGCTGTATATCAGATGAATAGATAAAATAGCGAGAGCGACCACCCAAAATGCAATCGTACCGCGCAAAATTCCACTTTGCCGCATGGCGGCAGGTACAGCAAACACCCCAGCACCGATAATCGTTCCGCCCATGGTTAACGCCCCACGTATAATGCTTCGATCCATTAGATAGATATGAGTATAACATGTGGACGCATCACCTTGCGCACCCCGACCCTTCCGCGCTACGTTTCTGCCATATGAAGGAGATCGAAAAGCTTACCCCGCAAAACCTCGAAGCTGAGCAATCGCTGTTAGGCTCTCTCCTGTTGGATAAAGACGCCATTATTCGCGTTGGTGATCAAATTACGTTGGAGGATTTTTACGCCGACAAGCATCGCGCCGTGTTTGAATCCATGATTGATCTGTATCGTCGCCACGAACCGATCGATATTCTTTCGCTCAGTAATCGCCTGCAAGAAAAAAACGAGCTAGAACGCATCGGCGGACGCGCCTACCTCATTCACCTCTCGAATGCGGTGCCGACAGCGAGTCACGTCGTCCACTACGCACAAATCGTGCAAAAGAAAGCCACGCTGCGTCGACTGATTCACGCTGCCAATGACATCACCGCTCTCGGATACGAAGAAGCGGAGGATGTGGAACACATTTTGGATCACGCTGAACAAAAACTGTTTGGCGTTTCTCAAAAATTCCTCAAGGCCAGCTTTACCCCGATTCAAGACATTCTTGATAGCGCATTTGAGCGCATAGACGAACTCCACAAAGAAAAAGGCAAACTACGTGGATTGGCCACGGGGTTTGTAGATCTCGACAGCATTTTAGGCGGACTCCAAAAAAGCGATCTCGTAATTCTCGCCGCGCGTCCATCATGCGGAAAAACATCCCTTGCCTTGGATATTGCTCGCGCCGCGGCGGTAAAGAGCAAAACACCCGTCGGCATGTTCTCGTTAGAAATGAGTAAAGAACAACTCGTCGATCGCATGTTGTGTGCCGAAGCTAACGTGAACCTATGGAGCATGCGTACTGGTCGATTATCAGAGTCTGGACCGAATGATGACTTTAGCCGCATTGGCCACGCGCTAGGCGTGCTTTCTGAAGCTCCGCTTTTCATCGACGATTCGGCCTCGGCCACCATCATGGAAATTCGCACCAAGGCACGACGCTTGCAGATGGAAAAAGGCTTGGGACTCTTGGTCATCGACTACTTGCAGCTCATGGAATCTCGCAGTGGCGGCTCCGAAAATCGCAACCAAGAAATCTCCGAAATAACCCGCGGTCTCAAATCGATTGCGCGTGAACTCAACATTCCTGTCCTCGCCCTCTCTCAGCTCTCGCGCGCCGTCGAACTGCAAAAACCCGCCATCCCAAAACTCGCCCACCTGCGCGAATCAGGATCTATCGAGCAAGATGCCGACATCGTCTTGTTTATCTATCGTAAAGCCGCAGATAAAAATTATCGCTTCGAGGATCTCTCGCCCGAAGAACGTAACATCGCCGAAATTCACATCGCGAAACACCGTAACGGTCCAACGGGCGTGGTCAAGCTCTTCTTTGATGATTCACGTGCGGCCTTTAAAAATCTTGGCAAGAAATCTCAGTACGATCCCTCACTCGCACCACCCCCAAGCAACCACGGCAGCTTAGAGGCAGGAGGAGGAAGTGAGACGCCCGCCTTTGATCCCGCGACCCCCATCGTCGCCACCGCCCCGCCAAGCGGAGGGTTTTAACGCATTCCTCAGACGCTCCCCCTTACGAAGGGGGAGGTGGAGGGGGTTCTGTCGTAAGGAGGGGGATATGCGCTGGACGCAAGACCTCATTCCTCTGTAAGATAACCCCACTATGTTCAATAAACTGAAACAATTCAAAGATATCCGTGATAAGGCCAAAAGCGTGCAAAACGCGTTAGCTGGAGAAAGCGCAGAAGGCGCGGCCGGTTGGGGCAAGGTAAAAGTGACAGTGAATGGCAACCAACAAGTTGTAGGAGTCAGCATCGACCCCGCGTGTATGGATGATCGAGAAAAATTACAGACGCTTATTCTCGAAGCCACGAATGACGCCATGCAAAAAATTCAAAAAATCATGGCGAGCAAATTAAAAGACATGGGCGGACTCGATCTCGCCAAAGACCTCCAAAGCCTGATGGGTTCGTCATCTGAATAAGTTTCATGGCCTCTGCTCCCCGCTCGATTCACGAAGCGGCCGCGGCGTTCGATAGCCTCCCAGGTATCGGCCCGCGGGCGGCGTTGCGCTATGCGTACTGGCTAGCCGCTCAACCCAAAGACATGATCCTGCGCTTCTCGCGCACCTTCGCGACCCTGGCAGAAAGCGTCCGTCGCTGTGTGGTGTGCGGGATGTGGTCAGAAAATGAAACCTGCACGATTTGTAGTGATCCGCGACGCAATCCCGCCATCCTGTGCATTGTCGCAACCAGCCAAGACGTGCAGGTGATCGAAGAGTCGGGTGCGTTTCGCGGCAAATATCACGTCTTGGGCGGGCGCATTGATCCCATCGAAGGCAAGACGCCAGAAACATTGCAGATCCCCGCCCTCATCCGCAGAATCGAAACGACCGAACCAAAAATCCAAGAAGTTTTACTCGCCCTTGATCCAGATATGGCCGGAGATACCACCGCCCTCTATCTGACGCACGCTCTAGCCCCACATGCGGTCACGGTAAGTCGTCTGGCCCGCGGCATTCAACACGGCGCACAGATTGAATACGCTGATGGCACGACCATCGCGGATGCGATTACGAACCGACGCGATATTCGTTCGTCTATAAACCAAAATCGTCCCTGAGCTTGTCGAAGGGCTACCGCTAAAATTCGTTTTCGGTATTCCTTCGACAAGCTCAGGAAAGAATTTTTTTCTTATGACCACCCATCCTGTTGTTACCCTCCTCCCCGGCAAAGACGTCCCGATCCGCGCAGGCCATCCCTGGGTGTTTTCGCAAGCTGTGGCTACGGACACCCAAACAGAGAACGGTGCGCTGGTCGAAGTTCGGAGTTCACGCGGCGAACCGCTGGGTATTGGGACACGTAATGGTCAAACATCCATCCGCATTCGCATGATCACACGCGATGTGACCGAGCCGATTGATGTGGCATTTTTCGCGACGCGATTTCGCGCCTTGCGAGCCTGGAAAGAAAAGCACCTGCCACCAAAAACCACCGGCTATCGCTTAGTCCACGCAGAATCCGACGGCATCCCGGGACTCATCATTGATCGCTACGCCGAGGTGTTTGTGATGCAATTACATACAGCAGGGATGGAATTATTGCGTCAAACTATCGTAGACGCTTTGATGGAGGTTTTTGCTCCACAAGCTATCGTGGAGCGATCAGATGTAAACGTGCGCCGTACCGAAGGGCTGCATGATGAACCGGTCGGCGTTTTATATGGCAAGGTTGATGACGCTGTCCCCTTTTTAGAAACCGGCCTCACCTTTTTAGCTGATGTTTTGGAGGGACAAAAAACCGGCTTCTTTTTGGATCAACGAGAAGCTCGCACACGCGTGGGATCGCTTGCGACCGGCCGACGCGTTCTAAACCTCTTTGGATACAGCGGAGGGTTCAGCGTCCACGCGGCATACGGCGGAGCGCGCCTGGTCGTCACCGCCGATGTTTCACGCAAAGCGTTGGATTTAGCCAAACGTAACTTTCAAAACAACGGCTTTGATCCACAAGATGAAGAACGCTTTATTTTCTCCGAAGTCGACATCATGAAGGCACTCGATCGCCATGATCCCCTGCCGCACGGCCCGTTTGATCTCATCATCTGCGATCCTCCGGCCTTTGCCAAATCTGAACGCCACCTCGAACAAGCTGTCGAAGCCTACACCAACATTAACGCTCGATGTCTCTCCATGCTTTCGCCAGGCGGGATTCTGGTCACAAGCTCCTGCTCCGGTCGCGTTGACCCCGAATTATTCCGCAACATGCTCCGCCATGCCGCCGGTCGCGCCGATCGCAAAACCCGCGTCCTCGATTGGATCGGCCACGCCGTCGACCACGCCGAAGCCTTGGCGTTCCCCGAGGGGAGATATTTGAAGACCGCGATTATTGAGGTGGTGTAGGTCGCTCAAACCTCCGAATGTCGCTTTCAATTAATACTCGTTGAACATCGGTTCGATCAATCAATGCCTTGGTCGGCTTAATATCACCGCGATCACCTGAGGTGTCTGAAATAGAAAAACCAATATATTCAATTTTTTTCTTAAAACGAAATCGTGTCCAGTCAATCATTGGTATCAGATCTGTATCGGAACTCACAAGGATGGCAGCGTCATATTTATCATCCAAGGCCGCCGCCACCAGATCGGTCGCAATTTTAACATCTATGCCCTTCTCTCGAAACGTCTGATATATAACCTCTGCTATCCCTTTGTTTTTGATTTTTTGATAGTCGACGACCCGTCCATCGATAACAATTCTCTCCGTACGTTCACGAAGCTTGCTCGTTTTGATTTGCCAGGCTGTCTTTTTTAATTGATTAAACAGTTTGACCTGCTGAGCCATCGCGCGCTTGCTGCGTTCGTCTCCATTTTTCTCTCTCACCGTACCAATGTAGTATCGCTTCCCCATTTCAGAAATCATTCTGCCGTCTGCTAAAAACAAAGCGAAGTTGTCAAAATCAAAATTCGTGGCCTGAATTTGCAAAGGTTTTAATGCAAGATGATAAAAATTTCCCCCATCTATAAAGATCTGAACTGGCATAAAAACAAAAGCCCTGCACACTCCCCAGAACGGGCAGGCGCAGGAGACTTTATGAATTTATCATAGTCATTATTAAAAATTTTGTCAACGTCATTACCCCCTAAAATTCGAAAACCCTGCACCGGATGGTGCAGGGTTCGAGTAGGTCCGGACGGTTCCTAGGCGTCCGGAGGTTGAAGGAACTTCATGGAGCGGCACGCGTTGTCAGCGCGCCGCTCCGGTGAGGGGCGAGGTCAGGGCGCGTCGATCTCGCCGTTGCGCGTGCACTTGTACGCGTCGCCGACGTTGTCGACCAACGTCATGCCGATCGCCGGGCCATTCACGGTCCCATCGTGGACGACGACCGTACCCTTGATGAGGTCGGGGAAACCGAGCTCCTGCGGCTGGCCGTTGATGAACGGCTTGGCCCAGTCGCAGTTGTCCATCGGATAGTACGAGGTCTGATCCGGCTTGAGGGCCGAAATCCAGACCGTGTACGTCGCCCCGGACACGAGACCGGTGAAGAAGACCTCGTAGGCGCCGCCGACGAGATTCATGTTCACGTCGACGCACGCGCCCCCAAACGACTTGGGGCAGAGGTGTGCCTCGACCGTGTTCAGGGCACCGGGATCGAAGTTGGTGTCCGTGGGGGCGTAGGTCACCCACACGATGCCACTCGCCCCGCCGCCCTGGCAGTTCCCGCACGCGCCGTAGCTCATGCCGTCGGCCGCGCAGGTCTGCGTGCCCGCGCCTCCGTTGGGGCAGGCGCAGGGGCTCGTCGTGTTGGGGGTGCAGACCTGCTGCGGCGAACAGTCACAGGCTCCGTAGCCCGAACCGTCGTCCTTGCAGGTCTGCGTGCCGCCCTGGGGGTCACCCCCACAGGGACAGACGTCGACGTGACCGGGGACGCAGACCGGCGGAGCGTTGCAGGTGCAGGCTCCGTAGCCCGAACCGTCGTCCTTGCAGGTCTGCGTGCCGCCCTGGGGGTCACCCCCACAGGGACAGACGTCGACGTGACCGGGGACGCAGACCGCCCCGATGTCGTCGCCGCCCTGGCCGCCCGAGCCACCGTTGCCGGTGCCCGAACCGCCAGAGCCGCCCGTGCCGCCGGTGCCGCCGGTGCCGGAACCGCCGGTGCCGGTATCGTCGCAGTGGCACGAGCCATAGGCCGTGCCGTCGACGTTACACGTCTGCGTGCCGCCCTGGGGATCACCCGGGCAGGGACAGACGTCGACGTCGCCGGGGATGCAGACCCGCTCCTCCGAGGCCGGGGCCGTCGTCGGCGTCGGTTCCTCCGTGACGCAGCCGAGGATGGAGGTGAGAACGCCGAAAACGAAACCCAACACGGTCTTCTTGCTCATGCTCATGATCACGCCCTCCTGGGCTGGTGAGGAAACGTCCTCACCTCTGAATTGTTTCGAATTGTCCAAGAAACACGGGGAACTGCTGATCTCAGCGGAATTGCCTCGATCTCCCCAGATGAGATGACTTTCGAAAGATTGCTACGTCGTCGTTCCCTCTCGCTGTAATTCAGAAATGATTGATGCGAGGTCTACGATGACGGTCTTAGAAAACTCAACTCGTCTGAGGGGCCCACTTCGAGAAGAAGTGAGCCACCGTAAAGGTTGTGGGTTTGACGCGAGCGGTGAAGCTCGCGCCGCGAAGCTAGGGGGCCGAGGCAGGCCCCCCGACGAAGGGGATCTGCACGCCGAGGAACAGCGATCCGACAGGCGCGACCTCGCCTACGACAGCGAGATACTTCTCCCCGTTCACGGTCCGGGGCTCGTTGATCTTGCAACGAGCGGGTCCGAGATCGGCGCCGATGAAGAAGTACGGCGTGGCGTACCGCGCCTGTACCCGGAGAGAGGCACAGTAGCCACGCCCCTGGTTCTCCGAGCCCGCCCGCAGATCGATGAACTGATCTGCGACGAAGGCGCCACCGACCTGGAACCCGAAGGGATTTCCAGGATCGTAGAGAACCGTTCCACGGCCACCGACTGACAAGACATCGTCGCTCTTGTCGAGGATTTCGACTCCGGTCGCGAAGGCGAAGGCGATGACGAGTCTCTGCTGCCACCGCAACCCGAGTTCGGCCTCGAGATTGAGATCACCACCCATCCCCGTATTGACGAAGTGGCCGTTGAAGCCGCCTCGCCCGATCAACGCAAGGTGATCGAGACCAGAGCGATACTCCTCCAGCCCACGCGAATCGGTGGCAGGCGGAGGGATCTCGTCACGAGCCGCTTGCTGCGCCGCGGAGATCTGCATCTCACGAGCCCACTTGCAGCGCTCGACGAGCGATGCGTCAGGCTTGCCGTGGATGGGCGGACACAAGAGCTCGACGAGCTCCCCGTCCTTCGATCCCAGTGGGGCTTGCGCCACACTGGGAACGGCGCTACCGGAGGCCGCCGGCGCGGAGATGGGCGTCGTCTGAGATGCGCCACCTTGAGCACCAGGAGGCACGATCACGGATGGCCGAGGGGAATCGGCCAGCGCTCCGCTCCAGCAGTAGTGCTCCCACTTACTGAAGTCCAACAAGAGACGGTCGCTCTTGTTGGGACAAGTGCATACACCTTGCACCTTCTTGGCGCCACCTCCTGATGAGGTCTCGTCACAGCCAAAGGGCTTGACGCATTCCGCGACTTTCTGGCAGGGCGCTTCACCATCCGCACGCGCGGAGGCGACGAAGAGGGTGGCAAAAGCGAAAGCGAGAATGGCGATGAGCTTCTGCATGGGAAATCCTCCGTGAGATCTTTCTTCCCCCGAGCAACCGCGCCCGGGGTTAAGTCCCGCTTCTGACGGGACTTTCGAGTTCGAGAGGCTTCTCTATAGAAACCATCCAAACTCGAAAGTCCCGCTTCTTCTTATAAACCCACAATTGTAATGAACGCAGGTCCAAAGGACCTAGAGCCGTTCCGTTCTCTGATTGAGAAGAGGAGGAATTCCTCCCAATCATCCTCCGGAACGGCTCTAAACCCCTGGTGAGCTACTACCTTTACCATGAAAGGAACGTATTAAGGTATCATGTTTTGATAAATCTGTCAAGAGCCGCCGGGGGCCAATCCATATACAAAAACGGCCGTAAAATGGCCGTTTTCCTGTAGGGGCGGGTCTCAAACCCGCCCATCCGTTGATTTTTATGCCGTCTTTACCCTCGCCAAAACCCACGCTCCCCCTAATAGGAAGCCTACAATAGCCCCAATAAAGCCGTTTTGAAGCACATTTGGCTTAGCAAAAAATCGCGAAGGCAGCGGATCATCAATAATTTGAGCGCGAATAGAATAGCCAAAGTAGTTCGGAGCGATGGCTGCCAGCTGCTCAGATACCCGGACGGAAAGCTCGGCCGCCTGTTCACGGCTCGTATGATACGCAATCACGGACATCACGCCGGTTCCAGCCGCTACCTCAGTCGCGATGGTCTCGCGCCATAATTTTCGCTTGGCGTTTTCATCTTGCGGAAAATAATTGGGATCAATCGCCCCCTTACTCATTACAGCGTTAAAAAAGCTGGAGGTGTAAATAATCTCTGACAAGTTTTGTGCGATACGCTCCGTTGACTTGATGGCCGTGTATGGATCAACCCCCGCGAGATTGGTTTGAATAATCAACATGCGCTCGGTCGAGGAATACTTGAGCGGCTGCACAAACGAAAACGCGATAGCTGCAACCAGACCGATAACCGTCATGAGCAACATCGTGCGCCAGGCGCGGGTAAACAAATGAACGTAGTTGGGGGTGGACATAAATAAATATATTTCCTGAGCTCGTCGAAGGAATCCCGAAAGGGCGATTCTATTTTAGAATTTGACTCGTCACCATCGTACCGAGGGTCACCGGCACATCCATATCTTTACCATCACGCAACACGCGCAATGTAACCGCAGCACCTGGACGATAGTCCGCCAGAACCTCACCGAGATCAACCGTCCCATCAAGGATATCATGTTCCACGCGCAAGATCACGTCACCGCTTTTTAACTTGGCATAATTTTTTCCTTTTTCATCACGTACCCAGGCGCCAATACGCGGAATACCCGCACGCGAAACATCAGAACGTACCGCCGCTACGTCCCACGCCTGAATACCCAACGCCGCATGACGAATGTCACCGGTCGACAATAATGACGCAAAAGATGCGGCGATGGTTGACGCAGGAATCAAGCGCACGCGCTCCCCTGCTCCACTTTCGATGATACCGACGAGCGATCCATTGGGATCCCACACCGGAGAACCCTGATCTCCAGCCATGGACGTTCCAGAAATCAAAATCCGACGCGTCGCTTCTTCACTCGAAGCTGCGGCATTAGGCGACACACGACCACGCACATTCACAACCAACGAGGGCGTAAACTCTTGAGGCCGTGTCTCCATCCATAGCTCAGAACCCGAAACTAAATCCGAAACCCGAGCAAAGGCCGATGGAGTAACTCCAGAGACCCCCACTTTTACATACACCGTATCGTTTAACGCATCCGCGATACCTTTCTCGATCACATACGGCGCACCGTCGTACCACAACACCAGATCAGTGAGATGCAAGGAGCCGATAGAGGCGGCACTGGTAACAAACCAGCCATCGGACGTCAAAGCTGTGGCTTCACCCACAAGACGCTCGGTGCCCAAAAGCCGCTCATCAAGCGTCGTGCCTTTTGGTTTTCGATAGAGACTCGCCACCGCACTAGTACGCCGACTCACAAACGCGGGTGGTAATAATGGCGCTACTGAACGACGTTCCAGTGGGACAACAGAAATAGGAGGCGTGGAGGTCGAAGGAAGAGAGGGGGTGGATGAAGTCGTGGGCAGAGTACTGGTCGCTGTCGGTGCAGGGGATGCATCACTCATGGAGCGCGCCACAAGCGAGCCCGCCAAGGCTCCGGCGCATCCACCGATAATCAATGCACAAACCCAAATCAAAACACGTTCTATAATCGTGACAGATGATCTTTGCGAAGAAGATGAAGACATATGTTCAGTATACACGTTTTATTCAAATCCCCCTCCTTATGACAGAACCCCCTCTAACTCCCCCTTCGTAAGGGGGAGAATATGAAGATAAAAAATTACACACATTCAACATTATGCTTAAATCCAGGTTGTCGTTAAAAGACCGATACACAGCAGCAGACAGGTTAATGACCCCTCAATCCAAGCCAAACGGCGCGACGGCTTAGGGGCATAGAGATAACGTCGCATCCGCAAGATCGCCGCAAAAACTACGGCCGCCAAAAACCCATGCATCGGCATCGTAAGCGGCAGACGCGTGCCGATCCAACCGATATTCGCACCAATAATCGCGCCCATCAACATCCAGACGCGATGCTCCATTGGTGTAGCTCCCGGATGTCCCGTCGTTCGAAATAAAATCAAACCCAGCAGCGTCATCACTCCCACGTACCACAAGGGATGCACGTGTAAAAATACCAACAAGCCGGCGAGCGTTGAGGCGGTTGACCAAGCTACAAACGGAACATACGCAATATTCAATCGCGACAAACCATTTACCGGATAACTACTCGGATCATACGCCAACACAAATAACAGCTCGAGTGATAAAAAAGAAGCTAGCGCTGCGAGCACGGTAAACACAATACATAGAAACTGCGTTTCGATAAGCAATAATCCAAATGCCAAAGATGCGATCAATAAATAACTCGGCACCATTTTTTCTAACAAATCTCGCCAGGCTAAACGCTTCCAAGAAATCACAAATGATGCCACCGGCACAAAGACGATCCCTGGCAAAATAATCCACGGATATACATCGGGATACTGACGCTGCAACGTAAACAACAAAGCCTCAAAAAGACCCACAAGAAACGGCAACGCGCGGAGTAAAAGAATCACAGAAAAAATAGGAAATTTTATTTGTAGTAATGATACAGCTCAGACACAACAACGGACAGGGCCGTAGCGACAGGAATAGACAGGAGAGCGCCCACGACTCCAAACAAGTTCGCACCAACGAGCAAAGCAATAATCGAAATCAACGGATTCAAACCCACCGCCCGCTGCATAATCTTGGGAACAATCACGTGATTTTCGAGCTGCTGCACAATAACCACCACGATACCGGCCAACAACGCCATAAATGGCGACTGCGTGAGCGCAAGGAGGAGAATGGGAATCGCCCCAAGAATCGGACCGAGATACGGAATGAATTCGGTAAAGGCTCCAAAGAACGCCAAAACAAGTGCCGAAGGAACACCGATAATGCGCAAACCGATGTAGTACAACAGGCCAATGAGAAAACACAGAGCCAATTGACCTAACAACCAATGTCCAATTTTTTCTTCGACACCCTCTAAGATCTTCACCGATATCGCTTGGTAGCGCTCGGGAACGAATTGATAAAACAATCCCCTGGCCTCTTCTTCTTGCACCACCATGTAGTAAGCCATGACCAAAACGATCACTAAACCGACGATGCCGCCAAAAATATCCGAGAAGAAAAAGAAGAAGCGCTTCACGACATCCAACGTTTCACCTCCCAGCGAAGGAACACCCGCACGCAGACTGTCTACGATACTAAATTCACTCACCACGCCCTGCAACGTATGAAGCGTATCGCTAAACACCGCACCCAATCCCACGCTTTGCGCGAGATGCATGCTCTGTTCTAATAACGGCGGCAATAAGAGGCCTACAGCTAGTACGGCGATTCCGAACAACAAAACATACAAACATAAGACAGTTACACCTTTGGGAATCTTTTTACGCGCCAAGGCACGCGCCGCCGGATTTATGAGTGCGGCCAAAAAGAGGGCAGTAAATAGAAGGGCGATAATGTCCCGAACCAGATAAATGATCCAAATCAGCAAAAAAATCCCTAAAACCGTTACTACCGACCATGGGTCAATGCGCAGGGTTTGTTTTGGAGGAGGGTCGGTCGGTAACATACTTCGAGTATAGCAAATCCCTCATAGCAAAGAAGCACATGTCTCCCGCTATGACATATGCCCCTGGACGGGATAGGACGCTGACCATCCACCTAAAGGGAATCCGCAGACCGGGAAGAGGTATATGTCATAGCGGGAGACATCTCCTAAAAGGCCGATTATGGTACAGTGCCGATATGAGCTCACCTCCCCTTTCGCGCTATAGCGAAAATCGTCGGGCGCACTACGATTACGAAACCCTAGAAACCTACCAGGGCGGCTTAGTATTGACGGGGCAAGAGGCAAAATCCATCCGTACAGGCGGGGCTAAGCTTGATGGAGCCCATGTAGCGCTCATCCAAGGCGAACTTTGGCTCATTGGCGGAAACATCCGCCCCTACCCCAAAGCCGGCCCCCTCCCAGGCTACGATCCGGGACAAAGCCGAAAAATCCTCGTCCGCAAAGCAGAACTCAATGAGCTCATCGGAAAAACCCAACAAAAAGGCTTGACATTGGTGCCATTTGCCCTGTATCCTTCGGGCCGACGGATCAAGCTATCTTTTGGCTTAGCCAAGGGACGTAAAGCCCATGATAAACGCGAAAAACTTCGTTCGCGTGACCTCGACCGCGAGGTTCGTCGTAGTCTTTCAGATTAAAGACTAAGTTAGCCAGAACGGTATATTTTGGATGAGATTTGGGATGCTGGAGCACGAAAAAACCACAGACGTACTGTGACGTACGTCGAGGATTTTTTCGGGCGAAGCACCCAAAGATCGCCAAAATAGAGCGTTCGTTTAAGGGGATGATGAGCTTTGACGGTTAGATTCCTTCACATCCGCAGGCTGAGCTGGGACGTCTCATAAAACCGACCCATACAAAGACAAATGCCAACGTCTTTTCCAAGGTGAAGAGCGCCATCGCTTCGGCGGTCCGCGTCTCTTCTCCGGCTATGGCTCTCGCCTAAATTTAGGCCAGCCACGTTCCTCCGCGCACGCGCCCGACGTTGCGGACTCGAACGCCATCTCTCGGGCGTTCATCGACAGGCTCGTATTCCCCTCGTCGATGAACTACGGCGGATACGTCGGACGCATGCATTTGGTTCACTCTGAACATGCGCTTCGATAAACCCTAAGTGAACTACGCCTGTAGACGGTGTGCCGGTTCTGAATCGGACGGGGGTGCGATTCCCCCCATCTCCACCACTCCCCGACGCTCGTCGAACGAGCTATGGGGAGTGCCACGTGGCGCATAGCACTAAAAACGTTTGCGCTTTACGTGGCTTCCCATTCGATGGGATTCACGCCGTGCCGCGTTCTACGCGGTGGCGCAGCCAGTTTCTTTTTTCCCTGATCCCCCTTTGCCAAATGCGCATCCATTATCGTCGCCGAGTTCCTCAAAAACCTCTCGGTCCCCTCTATCGAGCCAATGAGCAGATTGCCGTACCAGAAGTACGGGTCATTGGTGATGATGGCGCCTTTCTGGGCGTCATGAAGACCGAAGAAGCCATTCGCTTGGCCGAGGAGAAGGAACTCGACCTCATCGAGGTTTCTCCCAAAGAAGAACCGCCGGTGTGTAAGATCATGGATTACGGGGCCTTCAAGTATCAAAAAGAAAAAGAAAAGCGCGCGCAAAAAGCGCATGCCAAGAAAGTCGAAGTCAAAGGTATCCGCCTCTCCGTCAAAATGGGAGCGCACGATATCAATGTCCGTAAAACACAAGCCTTAAGTTTCTTGGAAGGCGGCGACAAGTTGAAAATTGAGATCCTCCTCCGCGGCCGCGAAAAGGCCCACGGAGAACTGGCCAATGAACGCTTGAACGCCTTTGTTGCCTCGCTCCAAGAAACCTACCAATTATTCACGGAGCAAGAAATTACACGACAAGGAGGCATGGTCTCGACCATCGTCGGACGCAAGTCATGACACCGATGACAAAAAGAATCTAAGCACTCATGTCCCGAGCGAAGCGCATGCGGAGTCGAGGGACCCCTACTCTAAAACATCATTATGAAAACACACAAAGCCACAGCCAAACGGGTCCAGGTGACAAAAACCGGCAAGCTCTTAAAGCGCCACGGTGGACAAGATCACTTTAACGCCCGCAACTCTGGAAAGATCAGCCGCAAAAAGCGCCGCGATCAATCCGTCGCCGATGTCTACGTCAAGAATATCAAGACCTTAATCCCCCACGCCTAAAATTTTATGCCACGCGTCAAACGAGGTACTCATCGCATCAAGCGCCGCAAAAACATATTAGCCCGAACCAAGGGCATGATGTGGGGCCGCAAGTCTAAGATCACGCTCGCCAAAGTCGCCGCCACCAAGTCTGGTGTCAACGCCTACCGCGACCGTAAACTGAAGAAGCGCGACAACCGCGCCCTGCAAACCCTCCGCATCAACGCCGCCGCGCGTGAACGCGGAACATCCTACAGCGTCCTCATCAACAACCTCAAAAAGAAGAACATCGCCCTTGATCGCAAAGTCCTCTCGCAAATTGCCCAGCAATATCCCGAGGTTTTTACAAAGATCATCGCGTAAAATCACGAAACCCGCCCTCACCGGCGGGTTTTTGATAGACGATTTGAAATTTTTAAGCTATTCTCTTTCTAAGCTAAAATTATGGCATTCGATTTCGCTTACCAATCGCCTCAAGAACGACCCCGCCAACGTCCGCCATTACCTCCCCAAAAACCCGCTCGAGTCGAACAAGTTAAACAACAAAAAACGCTAGCCGAACTACAGCAAGACGTGCAACGCGTCATGAGCGAGGCGCTAAGCGCGATCGATGTCATGGAACGTTCCAGCTCATTCGGTATCTCAATCCGCGACTATGCCAAAAACGTCACAAAAGATTTACGTGCATATGACACAGTCCTGCAGCGCTCAGAAGAAGATATACAGCGAGCTTTAAGAACGGAGGCGACTCTGGGGATCCGGGATCACAGACAAGTCAACTACCTCTTGGAGCGCATTCGCAATATGCGCCAAAGAATCGCTAGAGTAGCGATACCGGAACCAGAACTACAGGATAAGAACATTGCAACCAGCGCACCTTCTTTGAAGGAGCTAGAAAAAATGCAAGAGCTCATGCGACAACCAAAGGATACAGACGCCCCTCCCTCGCCTTGGGCCGCCTATCGCCAAGATCTCGTCACGCAACGCAATCATCTGCCAGAACTTCCTCAAAATCCGTACAACACGTCTCCAGCCCCACAACGAGAATCAAACGCACAATCTCCATGGGCCAATTGGAAGCCCGAACAGCAACCCCCATCAACACCAGCTCAGCAAAGTCCGTCTTTTTTCAAAAAAAGCACTGCTGCCGTATCTCGCTGGCTCAAGAGTTGGTTTTAATAAACCAACAAAAGAGAAAATAAATCAGAGATCTGCTATACTGTTGGCATATCAATTTTTTTCATATCTATGCATGAATCCGTATTATCCCCAAGGCCTGATAAACGACGATCACGTCGTGTTATCAATACTTCAGAAGCACCAGTTGCGGATGAGCAGATTAACAATGGCCCAAAAAGCGGACCTCGAAAAAAATACCTGGAAGCCAATCTTCCTAAAGTCATTATCAATGAACGAGTTTTGCCGAAGGTCATAACAGCAGATAAAAACATTACTACCGAAGCCCCCTATAAACCCTCCATAGAACAGGTTGCTCAAGAGATTCAGAAATTTTTTCTCAATCTTCCCGCCTTACAAGAGTACGTTAAATACTTGGCACATCACGCAAAAAATAAACTCCCCGATAGAAAGGCATTGAAGCTCCCAACAGGAGAGTCATTCTCTGAAATTAACTGGACAGAGCATCAGGTCCGTGAACTCATTGACCAACTCGAAACACACATGAGGCTGGCAATCATTCAACAACGACTAGAAAGTACGTCAGGAAAAAACGCTCCAGAAGCAAAACGAGAATCCCCGATAGAAGAATCTGAGATAAAACCAAACCTACCCGCTACACGCGAAAAAGTCGCTTTAGCCATCAATCGATTAGATCGTCTTATGAACATGCTCCATGCGGGAGATGGTAATAAGCCTGAATTTCGACGCGAGCTCAAGCTCCTTCAACGAGATACACACCCAGACCAAAATCAACATGTACCAGAAATGCAGAGCCTGGCAAGGCTGTGCAATCGATTTGCTACGCTTGTCGCAGAGGCGGCAGGAGAGAAACGAAATACCGACCTCGCGGAACTTCAAAAAGAAATTAAAACGTTCCAATCTTCATATCCAAGCGACATAGAGCTACCCCCTCTTACATCAGTCCCGCCCGATGAGGTGACAGCCATGATGAAAGAAGTAGAGCGAATGAACAATGAAGAAGAGCGCATTCAACAGACGCTACATGCTGCAAAGCAACAATATTCCACTTGGGACAGAATCCACGACTGGAACCGTACGCGTCAACACAGGCAGCCGTCAGCTGAACGAATGGCAATTGATGAGCAAGAGGCAGTTTTAGCCGAACTAGAACACAATCGTCATGCTCTGATGGAAGATATCCAGATGGCAAAATATCAGAGCGCCCATCAAAAGCTCGAACGCATAGTTCACGGTCAGCCATTACTTCCAAAAAGTGCCCGAGCCATAGAGCTTGAGCGCATAGAAAGCCGTGCTGCAATGGGATCATATTATCCTGCACCCCAAGATGCTCAAGCAGCAGAACGAGCCTATCTCTCATCAGATCCAGATGCGTTCGAACTAGAGGAGGCAAAATTGGAATATCGACAACGAATACAAAAGGAGCAAGCAGATGCAAAAAATAACCAACAACCACGAAAAGAATCAGGGAAACAAAAAGTAAGTAGCGATGGAGCAGCGACATCTCCAGAAATAATGGCTCAACGCATTAAACCAATGACAATTGAAGAAGCACAAATTCTCGTTCCTCAGGCGGCAAAAATGTGGCAAACGATTCATGATAAACTCGCCACCTCTCCAGAAACCAAGCGGCTTATCAATACACTGCCCCACATGCAAGAATGGTACACCTCAAAAGGTAAGGGCATTGACGACCCCGCTCAGAACTATGTCTATGCCGTCGCAAAACTTATCCGAGCGACACGCGGTGGAGACCGAAAATTTGCGGATCAAATCGCCCAAAGCCTAGGACAGGTCAATGCCGCTCTAGGATTGTCCGATGCGGAATATCAGGCACTGCTTGGTGGGTATAATATCGCAACTCCACTCTATGGAACCAAGCAACGAGAACAAAATACGAAACGTCGTAATCAACGATGGCAGATGTAGTGAACATAGAAATATAAAAAAGATCCGGAAATTTCCGGATCTTTTTTATATGAGAAATACTTATCCCCTCCGCTCAATCTCTTCTTTGATACTCGCGATAAACGCTGCTTTTGCCATCACCGCTTGATCTTTAACGCCACGTCGACGAATCGTTAATTCACCGCTTTCCATCTCCTTATCTCCAACCACAATCATCACCGGGACTTTTGACTGTTCAGCGTTGCGAATCTTTTTACCGACAGATTCGGCAGCCGCATCAACATCAATGCGCAATCCTTCGCGGCGTAATTCATGAGCCAATTGATCAGCAAAGTCCACATGACGATCGGCGACCGGTAAAATCGTGACTTGAATGGGGTTCAGCCACACCGGAAACGCTCCAGCGTAATGTTCGATCAGAATCCCCAAGAAGCGCTCGACCGAGCCGAGAATAGCGCGATGAATCATCACAGGACGAGCCTGCGCGCCATCAGACGTCGCATATTCCAAGCCAAAGCGTTCTGGCTGGTTAAAGTCGAGCTGGATGGTGGCGAGCTGCCACTCGCGACCAATGGCATCCTTGGCGATAAAGTCGAGCTTGGGGCCATAAAACGCAGCTTCACCCTCCCCCATTTCAACTTCGCGACCAACCTCATCCATGAGGCTTTTGAGCGTAGCTTCGGCTTGGTTCCATAATGCGTCTCCGCCTAGATATTTCTCCGGAGCCTTGGGATCACGTACGCTTAAACGAACACGAAGAGGCATGCCGAAGGCAGCATAAAACCCCTCGATGATGCGATACATGGCTAAAGCCTCGTCGTGAACCTGATCGGCACGGCAAAAAACGTGAGCATCATCCTGGGTAATCGAACGGACACGAGAGAGGCCCTGGAGCTGACCGGTATTTTCATCCCGATAGACGGTCGTCACCTCGCTGTACCGCAATGGCAGATCGCGATAACTACGCGGACGCGAGGCGTAAATTTGAGTGTGATGCGGACAATTCATGGGCTTTAACACAAATGCTTCATCCGTTTTTTTGCTACGAACATGAAACAAATCATCCTCAAACTTATCCCAATGCCCAGACGTCTTATACAGATCAGACTTAGCTAAATGCGGGATCCAAACACGATCATACCCATACGGCTTCATGAGCTCCCAGACAAAATCCACCAATAACTGACGGAGCAATACACCGCGCGGGGTAAAGAGAGGTAATCCCGGTCCGACTAATGGCGAAAATGTGAACAAATCGAGCTCAACGCCAAGCTTACGATGATCCCGCTTCTTCGCCTCCTCCAACATCGTAAGATACGCATCCAGTTCGGCTTTTGTCTCAAACGCAACGCCGTAAATACGGGTCAGCATCTTATTTTTCTCATCTCCACGCCAATAGGCCCCGGCAAGCTTTGTCAGTTTGAACGATCCTGGATCGATATGCGAAACGCCCTCCGCGTGCCCACCGCGACACAAATCCCAGTACTGACCGGATTTATAAAACGTGAGCGTTTGCCCCTCGCCAGCAAATTCATCAATCAATTCGTGCTTGTATGGATTATTCGGATACTCTTTTTTTGCATCAGCCGGAGATAATTCATGACGAGTAAACGCATCCCACGTCGGCATGATCTCGCGCATCTTGGCTTCAATCTTGGGCAGATCATCCTCTGATAGAGGTGAGGAAAACTCAAAATCAAAATAGAACCCATCATCAATAGCCGGTCCGATGGTCCGTTTGGTGTCTGGCCACAACTCCATGACGGCCGCCGCTAAGAGGTGGGCCAAGGAGTGACGTTGGTGCTGCAAGTGTTCTTTGTCCATATAAATAATCTAGTTAGCTCCCCCTCCTTACGAAGGAGGGGTTAGGGGAGGTTCCGGATTCGATCGAACAGAACCCCCTCTACCTCCCCCTTCGTAAGGGGGAGAATATAAAGAAATAAAAATACCCGACGAATGATTCTCGTATCGAGAATATTCCGTCGGGACGATCGAGCTTAGCTCGACCGCGGTTCCACCCGCGTTCCTTTCGATATCGCCAATAGCGATTCTCAAGGCACTTGTTTCTTTAGATGACGACACTGGTTGGTGAGGCCAGACATCTATGAGGATAGAAAATCCCCGCCGTGCCGTCAATACCCTCTTTTCTCTCTATTCCACTACCAGATCAATGTGATCTGCGGCGCTTGGTAGACGGTGCATCCAAGATGGACGGATCTTAAATTCAACACTCTCAACACCGTCAATGGCCATCAAGCGATCCTTTGCCTCTTCTTCGGATAAACCAAGAATCGTATCTTTTGATAACAACGAGCTTCTCTCTGTAAGACGCGAACCCGCCTCGGCCGAGATCGTGAGATCTGCCTGTTCGAGCTTGGCATCGGCCCGAGTTACGGTCGAACTGACGTCTGAAGCGTTATAATCAACTAAATCGCGTCCTTCAGGAAGCTTATCCTTAAGCTTTTGGCGAATAAGGACCTCGATATCTTTTTCGGGAAAATACACCGCCGTTACATCCATCTTGATAGAAGCTAAAAACTGATCGGATGATTGACCGGGTGAAACATTGGTCTTGTTTTCAATAATTTTCTTGATATACGTCGCCTTCCAGCCCGCCTGCTCCCCCGCCTCGGTCGCTAATGTCTTTTGCGCGGTATCAAATACAGCCGCCTCAAGGGTCGCGCGAGCGGCGGCAATATCCGCCTCACTCACCGTACGTGTTGTTTGGGATCCGCCGGTAAAGGCCGTCGTCGTTTCGGCGTAAATCCATTTTTGTAAATCAATCCACAGACCCGGAATTGTTAATTTGACTCCCGGAGCCAACTCGAAGCGCTTGCCTACCTCATCTGAAGCTGCTGCCACGGTCACACTTTGTTTTGACGGAAGCACGATCGTCTTTTTAATGCGATACAATCGTCCATCGCTCGTCAGCAAACGCGTCCGCTCAACCAGCGTCTGCGATTGTGAGTAATTATTGATAATTTTAACCGTTCCTTCGACAACCGAGTCTACAGACGTCGCTGTTTGTTCTTTTACAGGAAACTCTTGGATTTTTTCAAACACCCCCTGAACCACTCGACCACCAAGTTGACCCTGCTCGGGGGTCTTGGCCACGGTAATCACCGTATCCAATCGCGTTGTATCGCGCTTAACCTTAACTGTGACCCGCGCATACACCGACGATACCCACAACACCCCGATAACGGCCAGGATGGTGAGCCCAAAAAATGAGAGGGCGATGTTTCGGTAAACCGAAGATGACGCCTCGGAGGCAAAGCCACCGCGCTGCGGTGAACGGGAAGAGCGAATAACCATAGATCGCTCGCTAGGATACCACATTCTACAAAACCGAGCGAGGCAGAACCCGTACCGTCCCCTTCCCTAACACCTCTTCGAGGCGCGCTACGACCTCATCATCAAAGACAATGCGCGTTGTTGTTTCAACACGACGCTTTCCCGTCGCCTCTTCTAGTAAAAAATGTACCGGATGCGAACCGGGATAGCTCTCCAGCAAACGACGCAGCTGATCCATGATTGCCGCAGGCAGATTTAAACGGATATGGATGCCAATCGCCTCGCCGGCACTCACTGCGCTACGCTCTTCGCGCGATCGATTGCGATTCATCGGATCAATAATCTCCTCAATGTTCTCATCTGTAATCTCAAAGCCGGTCGTCGCCAATATCTTCATATCCCCTTCTTTGCGCTGAGGACGTCCGGCAACCAGTAGCGCTCGATCGGCCTGCCACACATCTGTCGTTTCTTGAAGGACGCGAGGAAACACCACCACCTCAACACTCCCCGAGAGATCTTCGAGCTTGGCAAAGATCATCGCTTCGTTATTTTTGGTCAAAATCTTTTTTACCGACGTCAACACACCGGCAATCCGTACACTTTTTTCGCGTGTATGTTCTCCGAGCGTCGCAATGGGCAAAACCAGGCTCTGCAAACGCGGAGCATACGCCTTAAATGGATGTTCACTCACATACAGGCCCAGCAGTTCTTTTTCCCACGCCAACATGTCCCGACGATGCGCGACGGGGGCAGGCTTCAGGTGCAAAACGGGACGAGCATTGGCCAAGGCGAAAAAATTCCCTTGTCCCGACGCCGCTTCGCGCTCACTGGTTTTATGAAATTCAAGAATGGTATCCAAATTAAACAAGAGCTGATTGCGATCGCCAAACCGATCCAATGCCCCAGACCGAACCAAGCATTCCAAAGATTTTCGATTGATGCACTTACCGGGCAAACGCGTGATCATATCAACCAGATCAACATACGCTCCGTGCTTTTTGCGTTCGGCGATGATCTGCTCAACCACATCCTCACCTAAGCCTTTAATCGCTAAAAGACCAAAACGAATTGTTGGTATCCGCTTAGCTCCGGCCTCCAATACCCCAACCACACTATCCTTCACCACGCTAAACTTGCCAAACGACTCATTCACATCCGGCGGCAACACCTGCATCCCCATGCGCTGACACTCCTCGACCTCGATCGTGATACGGTCAATGTTCGTACAATCGGAATTGAGAAGAGCAGCCATGAAACACGCCGGATAATGCGCCTTCAAATATGCTGTCTGATAGGCGATCAGCGCGTAACACGCCGCGTGAGACTTGTTGAATCCATACGCGGCAAATTCCTCGAACTGATGGAAAATCGCTTCGGCCGTATCCTTCACGACGCCGTTCTTCATGGATCCGATAATAAACTTTTCTTTCATCTCGGCCATGAGTTTAGCGATCTTCTTCCCCATGGCCTTACGCAACGTATCAGCCTCACCACCGGTAAAACCGGCCATATCTTTAGACACTTGCATGACCTGCTCTTGATACACCGGAATGCCATACGTATTCCCAAGCGCACTTTCGAGGAGCGGATGCATGTACACGATTTTTTCACGTCCGTGCTTACGCGCAATAAACGACTCGATAAACTGCATCGGCCCCGGACGATACAGCGCCACCATAGCGATAATATCTTCGATGACGGTCGGCTTGAGTTCCCGAATGTACTTCTTCATCCCTTCTGATTCCAACTGAAAGACACCCGTGGTCTCGCCACGACCAAACAAAGCAAATGTTAACGAATCATGTAGCGGAATAGCATCAATATCAATGGCATCTCCGTGCACCGCAGCAACAATCTCAATACAGTCACGAATGATCGTCAGGTTAGAAAGACCCAAAAAATCCATCTTCAAGAGGCCGGTGACTTCTGAGGAATGGAGCGAATATTGGATAACCTGCTCCACATCACCTCCTTGGGCTTTTTGCAGTGGCGCAAACTCAACCAACGGTCGAGGTGCAATCACGATGCCGCACGCGTGCTGCGAAGCATGTCGCGCTGTTCCTTCGAGCTTAATCGCTAGATCGATCAACTGCCGAACCTCCGGATCACCTTCGTACATCACCCGCAACTCAGGATGCTCTTTGACCGAAACCTCAAGCGGAATATGCTTTCCTTGCTGCGGCGGAGGGATAGCCTTCGCGACACGATCAACTTCTTGAAACGTCCAACCGAGCACACGACTGACATCACGCACAGCGGCGCGCGCGGCCATCGTCCCAAAGGTGATAATACCGGCTACGCGATCTTGGCCGTATTTTTGCGACACGTATTCAATAACGTCTTTGCGTTTGACGTCATCAAAATCCATATCGATATCTGGCATCGAGATACGATCAGGATTCAAGAAGCGCTCAAACAGCAGACCGTAATAGAGCGGATCGAGGTTGGTGATATGGAGCGCATAAGCCACGATCGATCCAGCCGCCGAACCACGACCCGGCCCTACGATCACCCCATGCTCTTTGGCCCAATTCACATAATCGTGAACGATTAAAAAATACGCAGCAAACCCCATGCGCTCAATCGTCGACAGTTCAAAATCCAACCGCTCCTTGGCTTCGGCGCTCGCACCATCGGGATAGCGCTTGGTAAGCCCAGCTTCACACAGTTCGCGCAAATATCCGTCTGGCGTTTTACCGTCCGGCACCGTAAATGTAGGGAGCTTATTCTTGCCGAGTTCTAAAACCACCGAACAACGATCGGCAATACGACGAGTGTTCGCAATGGCCTCTGGTGCATGCGCAAACGCCTCAATCATCACCTCGGGAGATACGAGAGAGTGATCCACCGTCGAAATAGAGTAACGATTGTTATCCGACAACAGTTTTCCGTCGTGGATACATTGCAACGCATCTTGAGCATCCGCATCCTCAGGACGCAGATAGTGAACATCTTTCGTGGCTACAATGGGCGCGCCCGCACGTCGTGACAATTCGATCAACTGATTATTGACGTCAATTTGCGTGGCCGCTTCGGGATGATGGACAAGCTCCAAAAAGAAATTCTCCTTACCAAAAATATCTTGATACATGGCCAGGAGCTCGGCTGCCTTGGTGAGATCGTGCGCCTGACAGGCTTTGGGGATCTCGCCTTTTGAACAGCCGGACAGCGCAATCAATCCTTTACCGTATTTCCGCAACACGTCTTTATCCATGCGCGGCTTGTAGTAAAAACCATCGAGATACGACAGCGAAACGAGTCGCAGCAGATTTTGATATCCCTCATTGGTCTCAGCCAAAAGCGTCAGATGGCTCGGGTGATCATCAATACGTGGTCGCTTGTCGGTATGCGCATGCGGCGCCACGTAGGCCTCGACACCGATAATCGGCTTGATCCCGGCCTTGGTTGCGGCTTCGTAGAACTCAATCGCTCCATACAGCCCCCCGTGATCCGTGAGAGCCAGCGTGTCATAGCCGAGCTCTTTGGCACGGTCAACCAAATCCGTCACGTCCCCCACCGCATCAAGCAGGGAGTACATAGAGTGGACGTGGAGATGGACGAACGGACTTTTGACGACTTCAGAAACCGCGGACGCGTGGGAGTCAGACATATGTAGGTTTTCCGCTGACGGGACAAGCCCTGCGGAGGGGTGAAATAGAAGGGTAAATGGGGCGGGGAACTGTAGATGACAGGAGGATAGCCGATGGGCAAAGGATTGACAAAATGGATAAAAAGATGCAAAAAGGAAAGGCGAAGACGGTTGAATAAACAACCGTGCATCACACAAGGAGATTCTCATGACGCAGTCACCCGTTTACCCTTTGGAAGAATGGGTAATCGACAGAATCAACGAACTGGCGATCCGAGCGGCCTCCCTGAAGGCCACGAACATCGAAACTGTAGACAGACCTGAGCCAGATTTCCTCCGCCAGGCAGCGGCCGAGCTCGAAAGCTTCCGATCGGAGATGGACTTCCTGCTTAGGCTCGTAGAAGAGGTCCTGCTCCCAACGAACCCCTGGGGGAGCCAACGGGCCGTGCGTCCATTTATCCTGCAGCCATCCTTCCACAGCCTGAGGGGGGATCAACAAAACCGAGTGAACCGCATATTCGTACAAGCGGAACCCTCGCTCTCGATCCCCCGCTGAACACCGACACTCCCTCGGTTCTCGTTCGCGGGGGTTTGTCGTTTTAGAGTCTTTTACTCGTCCTCGTCTTCAATGATTTTTTTACCCTTTTTCGTCTTTGTCTCCTTTTTCTCTTCTCGACTTCTCAATAATGAAAATAATGATTTTCCTCCTTCGGCGAGCATGGCGACATATCCCATGGATGTTTCGATACGTTCTTTGAGCCCCATAATCCCCCGTTCCAATCGGCTCATGCGTTCGCGTGTCTCTTCGACGATGCTATTGGTTTGACGCAACAACCGCGCCACCTCATACAATCCCCAAGACAAAAACCCCGCCACAACCGCTACAGCGATGGTCAGGATAAAATAAAACAAATCAACGGTTGTATCGATAGGCATGAAGATAGTATAGCACGTTACGCGGCACGACGCTGTCTCATGAGCTGCTCGAAACGCTCACGCGCAGTCTCAGGATGCTCAAATGCTTCTCGCGTCGGAAATATCTGCAAAAACAAGTCATTCGGTCTATCTGTATCCGCGGCATATTTCTCCCCTTTCTTAGGGCGCAAACATAATTGAAAAAAGTCTTTTTTCGCCTGCAACAATACCGCAGGATTCTTACCATCCCAATCATGCGGCAACATGCCGATAGCTTTTAAGATAGACGGAAGAGAAGCACCCACCAAATTCTTCGGCGGCCAATCACCTTTTTCTTTTTTTCGCGCCTCGCGCTGCGCCTCTTTTTCTGCTACTTCTCGCGCACGACGCTCTGCCTCCTCAGCAGCCCTACGCTTAGCAGCGGCCTGTTCGGCGCTCTGCTGCGCCCGCTCTTCTGCGGCACGTTGCCGCTCTTTCGCGATCCTTGTCCGCTCCTCACGCTCCTCTTGAGCACGACGTACAGCCTCTTCGTGTGCCGTACGACCCCGCTCCTCACGGCGACGTTCCTCTTCGGCGCGGGCGGCAACTTCAGCAGCGTGCTTTGCTTCTAACGCTTCTTGCGCTCGTTGCTCGGCCTGTCGCGCCGCCCATATCTGGGCCTCATATTCGTGTAACGCCGCAGCTCTGCGTTCATATTCAGCTGCTTCGCGCTGAAATCCTTCTTGCGTAAAACCCAACTGCTGCAACAACGACTGATATTCACGCGCGGGAAGCTGGAGCGCGGCCAACATCGGCTCTAAGGCAGTATATTTATCCTGTAAGCTGATTGGCGCATCAACAGATTGACGCAAAGCGGCGGCATACGCCAAAGTCACATCCTTTGTTTCTAGCGTCACCAGATGTGTATGCGAATCTTTAAGACGGTCACGTGTCGAGACAAATTTCACATCTCTCTGTGCACGAGCCTCATAACTCGCATCGCGCTTGAACGTTTTTACCTGAAGATCGAACACACCCTCTGGAGTCATTAAACGCATATCTACCGAACCACGATGTTGCGCTAAATCCTCTCGGATCATGCCGTGATCAATCGAAACCAGATGTCCAGTATCCGCCGCGTGAATCAAGCGCCGCAGCAAATACATCTCCTGCAACTCTAACCGCTTGCCCGCATGCTCATCAAATATTGTCGCATCAGACGATACCTCTAACCCCTTAATCACCCGACTCAAATCCTGATCTCGTTGCCATAACGCCGTCCGCCGAGATTCATCATCAGCTATACGCTCATCAATACGCACCTGAAGATCGGTATAGAGCACCTCAATGTCAACCCGAGAAATCGCAATAGACTGATACACGCGAGCGAACTCCGTCTGCGAAGACTGCAAGACGAGCGCATATTGCTTCAGCGCCTCGTCTTCAGCACGACACAGGGCAGACCGTTGGGCGAACCCCGCAAAAAGATGCGCAACCTCTTGGCGAGATGTGGGCCGGCGTACGCGCAATGTCTCCTGCCAAGCGCCCATATATATCGCATTCGCTCGTTCATGCGCCTCCATTGCCTTGAGCAAATGACGCAACGTCTCGCACCGCCCCAAACTGCGTTCATCCGCTGGATGCACCACATCCCCCTTCAATCGATCGACCTCCTGATCAATAGCATGGTCAATGTCACGTACATCCAAGAGACCGGCATCGTACACAAAATGCCCAGCGACGAGATCAATACCCGTAGGGCGCCACTCAATAAGCCGAGGCCGACTCGGTGGAGGAGGCTCCGGTCTCTGTCTAAATCCTGCTGCAGGGTGATCTATTGATGCCCCAAGCATAACGGTCGTGCCAAGGAATTAAACTCGTAGGTCTGCTCCAAAATCTTGCTTCAGACGTAATACAATCTTCTCCATCATAGCATCTACTTCACGACTCTCCAATGTCCGATCGGGTGCGGAGAATGTCACGTGCATAGCCAGAGATTTTTTTTGCTCGGGAAGGTTCTTGCCGCGATACGTATCAAACCATTCCACATTCGTAACCAACGCATCCACACGACGAATGGCGCGAGCAATATCGTCATACTCTGTTCGCGCATCAACCACCACAGCAACATCGCGCTTCGCTTCGGGAAATACCGATGCCGGTACATACGTACGAGCATGTTTGACGAGCGGCAAAACCGCTTCTAACGGAATGTCGACCAGCGCAACCGCCTGCGTCAGCTTAAACTGCCCCGCAACGGCCGGAGAAACTTCTCCAAGAGTCGCCATCAAGGTGCCTTCATAAAACGCCTGAACACTTCGACCAGGGTGCCAAAACGCATCGGAGGACAACCGCTTCCACGAAAGATGCGGAACTCCCAATTCGGCAAAGATGTGCTCGACGTATCCCTTGGCAACGCGCCACGGCTCTAGCATCCCCATAAACAAGGCACCGAGTTCCAATTGTTCGTCCGGCAAGTTAGTCCAGTGTTCCGAAGTTGGGTAATACACATTCGAGACCTCAAACAATCTCTGTTCAGGAAAACGTTCGACGTTTTGCGCGGCCACGTCAAGCAACGACGGCAGCAACGTCGTGCGCATGATGACGAAATCCGCACTCAATGGATTTTGCACACGCAGCATCGGCGTGGCGTCATAGCCGGCTTTTTGAAGCAGCGCTTCGGATACAAATGAGTAGGTGTATGTCTCTGTTAATCCTGCGCCTTTTGATAGCACACGAACCTGTTGCTCAACGGATAATTCCACATCTCGAGCGCGCACCGCAACACCCACCGGCACAACCGGAGGAATGTTGGCGTACCCTTGAACACGGGCGATCTCTTCGACAAAATCACGACCATCTTCGATGTCACAATCTCGCCACCAGGGCACGCGGGCGGTCAGTTTTTTTCCGGCCAAAGAAACATCAAAACCCAAACGACGCAAGATGTCGACCATCTCCTTATCTTTCAATGAGACACCGATAAGCGCGTTCACCTCTGTGGTCGTGATAGAAAAACGTTTTTGGGTGTACGTCGTCTTGCCCACATCCGCTACCTTCGTCGCCACCGTGCCCGAAGCGATCTCTGCGATAAGCTCCATCATGCGAGCCATCGCACTCGGTATAGCGGCGGTTGATAACCCTTTTTCAAAACGCGATTGCGCATCACTCTGCAAATTCAATTTTCGCGCGCCGCGACGAATAGTCACGGGATCAAAATTCGCACACTCGATCAACACAGACGTCGTTGCTTCTGTGACGCCCGTTTCTTCTCCGCCCATCACGCCAGCAATAGCGACTGGTTTTGTTTTATCCGCGATAACCAAAACGGACTCGGGTAATTCATACATCTTGCCATCCAGCGCCTTCATCGTCTCCCCTGCTTTCGCGAGACGCACATTGATTCCTCCTTCGATCTTCTCCGCATCAAACACGTGCGTCGGCTGCGCCAACTCAAGCATGACAAAATTAGAAATATCAACGATATTGTTGATGGGACGGATACCGGCAGACAACAGACGACGCTTTAACCACCACGGTGACGGAGCGACGCGGACACCATCCATACGCACAGCCATATACCGTGAACATTGTTTTTTGGCCGTGATTTTTACCGTAGGAGCAGGGCTCTTCACTTTTGCCTCTAATTTGGACGGTTTCCATAAAAACGAACGCTTCAAGATAGCGGCGGCTTCGCGGGCCATACCGACCATACCCATAGCATCAACGCGATTCGAGGTGACCTCGATATCCATGACGACATCCGAAGAAAGCCCAAGCGCATCGGCTAATAGGCTTCCTGGAACAAGACGCACACTGTCTGGGGACACAGACCAGCCTAACGCCACACCCAAATCTAAAATCTCATGATTTCCGCCAGGAAACGCTTCGGCGAGGCCGATTTCTTCTGAGGCGCAGATCATGCCCTCACTCGCTACACCACGAATTTCGGTCGGCTCTAATACGATCGGCTCGCCTTCGCCGTGCCAACGCACACGCGCACCCGGAAGAGCAACGACGACCCATTGATTGGCTACGAGATTCGATCCTCCACAGACGATATTGGCAAGCTTTGGCTTTTTTCCATCTTTGCCAACCTCAACTTCGGCGATACGCAATTTATCCGCGTTCGGATGCGCTTTCACATCTCGCACATGACCGACAACGATCTTATCCAAATCAGTCCCCTGCGGATACATCTTTTCAACCGCTGGGCCAGATAACGAAATACGCTTCGCGAAATCATCCGGCGTTAAACCGTTAAGATCAACGTATTCAGAGAGCCAATCGTAAGAGACGAGGGAGTTCATAGAGGTAAAAAACTAAAATTGCTGCAAGAAGCGCAGATCATTTTTGTAGAGCGTGCGGATATCGTCGAGCTGCATCCCCTGCTTCATCATGTACGTACGTTCAACGCCCCAACCAAACGCCAAACCAGAATATTTTTTGGGATCAAGACCACCGGCCTTTAGCACATTTGGATGCAACATCCCCGCTCCACCGAGTTCAAGCCAACCACGTTTACATGTTCGACATTTTTGTTTATCCGCCCCCACGCCCGATCCGCCACACACGCCACATGAAACATCAATTTCGAATGATGGTTCAGTAAAACGAAAATGAAATGGACGAAGACGCGTTTCGCGATCCGGACCAAAAAATGATTTCACAAAATAATCCAACACACCTCGCAGATGAGCCACAGAAACACCCTGATCAACGTACACGCCGTCAAATTGATGGAACATAGGGACGTGCGTGATATCGATTTGGCGACGATACGTTTTTGCAATATTGATCGCGCGAATGGGTAATTGTTTTTCGGCCAAGATCCGTGCCGTTCCGTTTGTCGCATGCGGCGTCAAAATCATCTTGCCCATTTTTGGTGAGACCGGTGCATCCATAAAAAACGTTTCCCATTCATCACGAGCCGGATGATCGGGTGGCATGTTGAGAGCCTCAAAGGCGTACCAATCCCAATCCACTTCGGGATAGCGCGTACGCACAAAACCAATGCGTTCAAAAATCGAGGTAATCTCGTTAATCGCTTGCGTGACAATATGCAGATGCCCCTCTGGCGGTCGCGCTCCCGGCTCTGTCACATCCACGCGCTCGGTCTCGGCTAAAACAGCCAAACGAGCGGTATCAAACGCATCGCGCTTGGTCACGATCATGGCCTCCATTTCGCGTTTGACCTCATTCGCGAGCGCCCCCAACACCGGACGCTCTTCGGCCGAAACTGTGGCCAGGCCCTTTAAGAGACCGGTGAGCTCGCCTTTTCGACCAAGATATTTGGTCTCAAGCGCCGCGAGTTCTTCCTCAGTCTGAACCTGAGGAAGTTCACGTTCAAGAGATACACGTAAAGCAAGAATGGCGTCGCGCATATTTTAAGATAATATCACTAAAATGGCCCTTATATCCTCCCCCTTACGAAGGGGGAGTTAGAGGGGGTTCCGTAAGGCAGTCCCGGAACCTCCCCTAGCCCCTCCTTCGCAAGGAGGGGTATTTAAATAGACTGTAACAGACGACTAACCGTCCCGCTATAGTGCCCCAAATCTCGAACCGTGATCAAGGCGATCAGCATCAGAAGGATCAAAAATGCAACATTATGCATCCCCGCCTCCCAGGCACGATTTAACGGCTTCCTGCGAATAGCTTCGACCATCAAAAACAACGCTCGACCTCCATCCAGCGCCGGGATTGGAAGAAAGTTTAAAACGGCAAGATTGACGGATAAGAGACCTAAAAACTGTAAGAAAGGCATGACGCCCTGGGCCGCCACATCCTTAGCCATCACCGCAATCCCCACAGGTCCCGAAACTCCGGCAGGAACACTGCGATGCGTAATCAAACCGCGAATGATGTCCCCAAAACCGATAACAATCGCCTTGGTCAGCTGCCCCGTCATGACTGCGCCAGCGCGCACAGCGGACAGCGGAGGTAACGAAACCGTTCCCACATCAGCCAAGCCCACACCGATTCCCGTACGACCGATATCAGTCAAATACGTCGGCGTCACATCTACTTCTTGTGTCACCTTGTTACGCACGAGCGTCAAGCGCAGTGGATTCACTCCCTGATCTTGAATAAATTTGCGCGCTTCGTCCGCCGTACGAACCTCTTGACCATTCAGACGCAAAACCTGATCACCCGCGATAAGACCGGCCACGCTCGCCGGAGCTTGAGGCAAGATCTCCGTAATAGCGATATTCTGATCACGCACCACAGCGCCCGAAGGCACGTTCTCGAGATACATGGTGGTACCAACCCAAAAAACGACAGAGAACAAGACGATAGCCAAAAGCCAATTCATGATAACACCGGCAGCCATCACAATAAGGCGCTGCCAAATCGGTTTAGCAACCAATGAATCCGGATCATGTTCAGATCCAGGGTTTTCTCCTTTGATGCGGACAAACCCACCTAACGGCAACCAGTTAATAGACCAGATCGTCCCAGGATACCCCCCTTGATCCCGTAAACCTACGCGCTTCCACTTTCCGTTTTCTTTCACAAACCCCAAAAGACGCGGTGGAAATCCAAACCCAAACTCTTCGGCCTTAATACCAAACATGCGCGCCGCCAGATAGTGCCCCGCCTCGTGGATCAACACCAACACCGAAAGGGCAAGAAAGAAGAAGATAAAAGACATAACAAGGAGTCTAGCGTATTGCCGAGGCTTCTGGAATAGGGCGCATCCTACGGCAGATGAACGGCCGGCAAGAATTCTGCCGTGTCGTCCTGCAACCAGCGTCGGGCGATGGCGAGGGTATGTGCTCCAATGTCGGTAAAGGCATAACGCGCTCGTCCTCCGCCTTCGAGTGAAATGGCATGCTGCGTCAACAAATCTCGGACCGTCACCACTGCCGAATCAACCAACTGAACGCGACGACCGACGGCGCGCTGGATCACTTCGCGTAGCAATGGATAGTGGGTGCAGCCTAAAATTAAGGTATCAATATTCACGCTTTGCAGCGGTCGTAGATACTGACGAGCGATACGTTTTGTCTCGGCGTGCACCAACCAACCCTCCTCAACCAACGGAACAAATAACGGACAGGCGCGGACGTGAATGCTTAGATCAGAACGGAGCTCACGCAACCGTTGTTCATAGACGTGAGACGAAATCGTCGAACGCGTGCCAATAACTCCCACACCGTGATGAGAAACCGTGGCGGCTTCACGAACCGCGGCAGAGATCACGTCAAAAAACTGCACGTTCGGATACGTCGCATGCAAAACATCCATAGCCCAAGCACTCACCGTGTTACAGGCGACAATCACCGTCGTCGCACCTTGCGCAATGAGCCATCCCGCGTCTTCGACAGCGTACTGGCAGACCGTCTCTGAGCTCTTGTTGCCGTACGGCGTGCGCGCTGTATCCCCCAAATACAAAAAATCTGCCTGCGGCGCACGACGACGTAACTCGCGCGCGACCGTGAGGCCACCGATCCCGGAATCAAATATGCCGATCATATGTCCGTTCTGTCATCCCGAGTGAGTCTGACGAACCGATGGATCCCTTCGAAGGGATTCCTCCGCTCCTCGCGGACTCGTCGGTCGGAATGACAGAAAAATCATACCTCCAAAGCACGAATAAGCTCCGCTAGATGTCCTTCCATCTTTTCCCGTGTCCGCGCTTCCAGATTCAACCGCAAGAGCGGTTCGGTGTTTGACGCGCGCAAACTAAACCACCAGTCTTCTTGGGGATTAGCGGGGTCACGCAACTCAATGCGAATCCCATCCAAGTCGCTAACCAAAGACGCACGCGGCGCATACATCTCACGAACGCGCTGCATGATGGCCAGTGGATCAGACACCGCAAAATTTCGTTCACCCGAATGTACATACGTCTGCAAACGACGGCGCAAAGCGGACAACGGAACTTTTTCTTCGTGCAAACGACGAAGCAAGAGAAGCATGGCCAAATCTCCGGATTCACAATTCCACAAATCATGAAAATAAAAATGCATCGAGAGCTCGCCAGCAAACACCGCACCCGTCTCGCGCATTCCGCGCTTTATGTGCGCGTGTCCGACTTTGACCATTTGTGCCTTGCCTCCGGCCGCTTCGATCGCCTCAGGCACGGACCACGACGAACGCACGTCATATTGAATCAAGCTTCCCGGCATCATTTGCAAAACCGTCTCCGCAAACAGCGCAGTCAAAATATCTCCAGGGATCTGCTCGCCTTCTTCATCAACAAATCCAACCCGATCCGCATCACCGTCAAAAGCGACGCCCATTAAGCAGTGTTTTTCGCGCACCGTTTTTTTCAGCTCATCTAATGTTTCTTCTTTGAGTGGATTGGCCTCATGATTCGGAAAGCGTCCATCGGGTTCTAAAAATAATGGAATCATCGTCAACCACGGCAAACGCTCGACGAGCGCCGGAATCACGACACCCGACATGCCGTTCCCTCCATCAATAGCGATCGTGCACGGCGACATATCAGCCGGAAGCTTGGCGAGAGACAAAATCAAATCCACGTACCGCTCACGCGCAGATGGATCATCCGTCACCTGTCCCGCGTGTTCTGCAGATAAGATGGCCCCATCCCACACAAACATGTTCCGAATATCTTCCATACCGCTACCACTCCCCACCGGGACACAGCCCGCACGCGCTATCTTAAAGCCATTATACGCGGCCGGATTGTGCGAAGCAGTCACCATTACGCCCACGTCACAAGCCGGATTCGAAAGCCCCAAAGACACATTGAACATCGGCGTTGAACATTGACCAATACGCACCACGTCCGCCCCCACAGAGGTTAAGCCGCGTATCAACGCATCTTCAAGTACGGGAGAAGTTTCGCGCATATCCCTGCCCACGAGCACGCGCCGAGCAGAAAAATGATAGGCGATCACCTTTCCAAGACGTTCCGCGAACGCAGCATCGATCAATTGGGGAGAAAATCCACGAATATCATAGGCTTTAAACAGGCCTGATAGGGGGGATTCGGGGGGCATGGGAGGGGCCATAGAAGCTAGACGAACAGGGAGTTATAGGCTACCGTGGAGGGTAGCATTTAGACGCTAATCATCACAATAATATGACTATGTGGATTCTTCTCATCATTGCCGCTGTCGCCATATGGGCTATCTTTGCTTACAACAATCTTGTCACCCTCAAAAACCGCACCGACGAAGCCTGGTCTGACATTGATGTACAGTTAAAACGTCGCTACGATCTGATCCCCAACCTGGTTGAAACGGTCAAAGGATATGCGAGCCACGAAGCCGGAACGCTCGAGAAAGTCATCGCTGCCCGGAACGTCGCCATGAACGCCCACGGCACCGCCGAACAAGCTAAGGCCGAAAACGCTTTTACCCAAACGCTCCGTTCGGTTTTTGCGCTTTCGGAAGCCTATCCAGACTTAAAAGCCAATACCAACTTCTTGCATCTCCAAGAAGAATTAAGCGACACCGAAGATAAAATCCAAGCCGCCCGTCGCTTTTACAATGGCAACGTTCGCGACTTTAACACCAAGCTCCAAGTCTTTCCCACCAATCTGATCAGTAACGCCTTAGGTTTTAGCAAACGAGAATTCTTTGAGACAGAAGAAGAAACAAAAGCCACACCCAAGGTTTCGTTTTAACGCCGCTCCATGTATCAACACATTGACGCAAATCGCCAAAAAACCTGGCTCTTGATCGCCATCTTTGCGGGGCTGTGTGCTGCCGCAGGTTGGGTGTATGGATACGTCATTACTGACGCTGGACCAATCGGATTGCTATTCGCCCTCTGCATCTCTGTAGGCATGACGGCTGTTTCATGGTTTGCAGGTGATAAAATCGCGCTAGCGACCAGCGGCGCACAAGAAATTCAACACAAAGAAGATCTCCCCCTGCTCTGGAATGCCGTCGAGAATCTTGCCATCACCGCTGGCATTCCTCGTCCACGCATCTATCTCATTTCAGACGCCGCACTCAATGCCTTTGCCACAGGACGAGATCCAGAGCACGCCTCCATCGCCGTGACCACTGGACTCTTAGAACGGCTCAATCAAACGGAGCTTGAAGGTGTCTTAGCGCACGAGATGAGTCACATCAAAAATCTGGACATTCGCGTCATGATGATCGTGATTGTTTTGGTCGGTGCCCTGTCACTCATCGGACACGAGTTTCTGCGCTTTTCTGCCTTTGGAGGACGACGACGCAGTAGCGAGAACGAAGGTGGTAGCAACATCTTTGCTATTGCCGGCATCATCTTTCTCGTCCTATCCCCTTTTATCGGCCAACTCATCAAACTCGCCATCTCTCGTCGACGTGAATATCTCGCCGATGCTTCCGGCGCCCTGCTGACACGCTACCCCGAAGGATTGGCCCGCGCCCTCGAAAAAATTCGCGATGCCAATATCCCCATGCAGCGGACATCCGAAGCTACAAACCACTTATGGATCAGTGAACCGGTCCATTCATCCCTTGGAAGCAAGATATCCGGACTCTTCTCGACACACCCACCCATTGAAGACCGCATCACCCGCTTACGAAATATGGGTACATAACTATGCTCAACCCCGACTTTCTCCAACGATTTACCACTCACCTCAAAGAGGCTCTACAAAAAGCCCTTAGTTTTGCTGTCGTTAATGGACGTGACATGGTAGAACCGGGTGATTTATTAGTAGGTATCTTGCTAGAGAAGGGCTCCATGGGTGGGCAACTCTTGAGCAAAAGCGGACTATCCCCGAAGGCTGCCGAGGACGCCTTTCGTGGTACGCCGCACGTTCGCGCTTCCGTTGTGACGCCAGATCTCACACCCGTTGTTAAACGCATCATCGAAGCCTGCGTGTTAACCGCACATTTGCATGAGCATAAATACGTCGGCACCGAACACTTGCTCTCGGCCGTACTCGAGATCAACGATTCGGCGGTCAACGCTTTTCTGGAAGGATCAGGCGTAAGCCTCGCCTCTCTCAAAGAGCAGGTAACGCAAGTCTTAAAATCCACTTCACACTTCCCCGACCTTGCCGGTAACGAGCCTATTGATCCGGAATCCGTGGCTCCAAATACCACACCCCAAACCCAACAGCAGGATCATGCTCGCGCCGCACGCTCGTCGGCCCTTGAGGTGTTTACCCGAGACCTGACGATGTCAGAAACTGCGGCCGCCCTGGATCCAGTCATTGGACGTGATGCTGAATTGGAACGCGTCATTCAAATTCTGTGCCGTCGAACCAAAAACAATCCTCTCCTATTGGGAGAACCGGGAGTTGGTAAAACCGCCATCATCGAAGGCCTAGCGAAACGTCTAGCCGAAGGCGACGTACCCGACGTTTTGCATGGCAAACGTCTGTTGACGCTGGATTTAGCGCTGACCGTTGCCGGAACAATGTACCGTGGCGAATTTGAGGCGCGACTCAAACAGATTATTGACGAGGTTCGCGAAGATCCCAATGTTATTTTATTCATTGATGAAATCCACACCATTGTCGGCGCCGGCTCAACCACCGGATCACTCGATGCCGCCAATATCCTCAAACCAGCGTTAGCGCGTGGCGATATTCACTGTATCGGTGCCACAACTTGGATGGAATTTAAAAAACATATCGAACCAGATGCGGCGCTCGAACGACGTTTTCAGCCCATTACCGTTGATGAGCCGACCGCCGAGGCCACCATGGAAATCGTGCGCGGACTGGCTCCAAAATACGCCGCCTACCATCGCGTGAGCTACACCCCAGAGGCGCTCGCCGAATGCGTCCGTTTATCTGAACGCTATTTAAGCGACCGACATTTTCCTGATAAGGCTATCGATCTTATGGACGAAGCGGCAGCGCGAGTAAACGCGCAACGACGTTCCGAAGAACGCATGGAACGCCTTTCGTCACTCGAGGTCGCTATCCACGCGGCCGAAGAGCAAAAAGAACAAGCTGTGACCAATCAAGACCTCACACAGGCTCAAGCATTTCACGAAGATGTTACGCGATTACGCAAGGAGTACGAGAATCTTAAGCAGGCCTACGAACGCGCTCGTGGCAAAGATATGCCAAAAGTAGAAGCGCGGCATGTCGCCGAAGTCGTCGCCCGCATGGCGAGCGTCTCGCTCGCCGCCATCCAAGCTACGGACCGTGAGCAAATTACCCACTTCGCCGAAGATTTACGCACGCATATTCTGGGCCAAGAGCGCGCTGTGCGTGATATCGCCGAAGTGATTGCTCGTTCACGCCTCGGACTCCATGACCCCAAACGCCCCAAGGCCGCCCTGCTGCTTGTCGGACCTTCTGGCACCGGAAAAACCGAAACCGCGCGCTTTATCGCTCGCCATCTGTTTGGCCGCGAAGATGCCCTGATTCGCATCGACATGTCCGAGTTTGCTGAGAGCCACACCGTCTCCAAGCTTGTGGGATCCCCAGCCGGATACGTCGGCTACCGCGAAGGCACTAAGTTGACAGATGCTATTCGCAAACGCCCACATGCGGTTATCCTCTTTGACGAACTCGAAAAAGCTCACGGCGACGTTCAAAATCTCCTCTTGCAAATCCTCGAAGACGGAACGATCTCTGACGGCACCGGCCGCTCGGTAACACTACGTCATGCCTACGTCATTCTCACTTCTAACGTCGGCAGTGAACGCGCTGCCAGCAAGTCGTTGGGCTTTGGCAATACGCTTAACACCTCCCCTATCCTCCAAGAAGTTCGTGACCGCTTTAAGCCTGAATTCTTGAATCGTCTGGATCGGATTGTGGTGTATGAACCGCTCACAACCGTCTCTATGAAAGAAATCGTGCAACGCGAACTCACCACGGTCATGGAGCGTGTTGCCGCCGCTCAGCACGTGGCACTTCATGCCGGAGACGATGTCTTAACCTGGTTATTGAACCGCCCCCTACCACCCGAAGAAGGCGCCCGCGCCGCCCGACGACTCATCGAACAAGAAATCACCTCTCTCTTAAGTCGTCTGCTCGCCGAAAAACCCCAAAAGAAAATCGTACGCATCCGAGCAACCTCGCAAGGATTAAAGATGACGTAACCCGTCTATGCCATCGGCTGCACGAAAAAACCCCTCTCAAGCGCCCCTACGCGCCCCCTCTCCTGTATCCGACATCAGACGCGCCATCGCTCTCAACGACGCGCGGAATCAAGATTATCGTCAACGCGTATTAGGTAGCAGCACCCCTCTAAATGACAACAGTATCGGATCTTCCTCGTCGGGAGAGAGCCCCCTTGAGCTAGCGTCTCCAACGCGAAGCTATGCTAGTAGACAACCAGCTAACGACACAGATGACGAATCCTTTGTCGGCGGCGGTCTTCAACAAAGTGCCCAGTGGGCCATTAATGTCGCGACGGCCAAACAGCGAGAGATGCGCAACATACAAGAGCAGCTGACGGGCGGAGAAGCGATGAACGAAGAGCCGGGACAGCAAGCGGGAGAACTGCAAAACACAGAAGAAGGTGGCGAGCAAGATGAAGCACCGACGGGTGGCGAAGAGGAGGAATACGAAGCCTCCGAAGCAGCGCGGGCAGAAGAATTGGATGCTCAAAAACAACAAGACGCCCGAGAACAAGCAATCAGGGAGCGACAGATTGCACGAGACCAAGCAGAAAAACGCGCCTACGAGCTCAAACAAAAATTCAACAACCTGATGCGAAAGAGTAGCGAAGCGGGCGAATTCTTTTCGGGCTTTTTAGATTTTGGCATTTCCGATCTACTCTTGCTCGTCCAGATGAACGTCCAGATGATCATGAAATATTTTCTCCGACCAATCATCACCGGAGGAAATCCACAACTCGCCGCGTTACTCAAGGGCCGACCCTGGTTTGATCAAAGTAACGGTGAAGATTTTATGACCATCTGGCTTGACCTCGTTCTGGCCATCATCATCTTTCTTGTCATCGCGTTTTGTCTCGCTATTATCTACATCATTATTCATCCTCTTGATGCAACCGTGGAGGCCATAAAGGTTCTGATTAACTAAGCTACGGCTCTCTATCGCTCCGAACTCGAAAACGATATACTGGGGAGCGTATGTCTGAACGAACCAAAAAAATTCTCTTTGGGGTGGGGTTTGCGCTCGTTTCTATTGGACTGGGCTACTTGCTCTTTTTCATGTTTTTCCGAAGCCAAACACCAACATCATCCCCAACACCCACGCCGACGCTTGGAGGCAGATTGCCGACCGCAGGCGTTGGCGGACCAACCTCCACTCCCACTGGCGAAGGCCCAGGCTCACTGCCCACAACGCCCACACCTCCCCCATCAACCGCCACGCCATCGGCAAATACACGAACACAGTTACTCCGAGACGGCGTCACACAAAACATCTCTCCATCACCCGACGGCAACGGAGCACGCTTCTACAATCCAGACGACGGTCGTTTTTATCGCGCCGATGCCGATGGCACCATTACACTCTTAGGAGAAAAGCAGTTCTTTAACCTTAAAAGCGTCAGTTGGGGAAATCGCAGTGATCAAGCAATTTTGGATTTTCCCGATGGCTCCAATATCTTTTACGACTTCACCACCAAGATCCAAACCACGTTACCGAAACATTGGGAGGATTTTACGTTCTCTCCCGGTGATACCCGCGTCTCCGCAAAAAGCATCGGTATAGATCCAGAAAATCGATTTTTGATTGAAACCAATCCAAACGGCACAGAGGCTCGCGCCATTGAACCCTTGGGAGATAACGGCAACCTGGTCAAAACCGCCTGGTCCCCCTCCGAGCAAATTATCGCCTACGCGAAAACCGGCGAACCGCAATCGAATCATTTTCAAGAAATTTTATTCGTGGGTAAAAATCACGAAAATTTTCGCTCCCTCATCGCACCGGGGCAAGATTTTCTTCCCAGCTGGTCACCGAGCGGAAAAACACTGCTCTTTAGCGTATATCATCCAGATACAGAAAATAAACCAAGCCTCTGGCTGGCTTCTGGTGAAGCCGGAACAATCGGAACAAACCGCAAAAGTTTAAATATCGCTACCTGGGCAGATAAATGCGCATGGGCCAGTGACAATCAGATCTACTGCGCCGTTCCCAAAAACCTTCCCGCCAATGCTGGCCTCTCGCGTCGCGATTTTGCCACTCTACCGGATGATATCTTTCGTATCGATATCAACGCAGGCACATTTACCAAGATCAACACTCCAGACCAAACACGCCCCGTACGCAAACCCGTGTTAAGCAAAGATGGCACAAAACTACTCTTCTCGGACGCAGAAACCGGCCGCCTCTATAGCTACACCATCAAATAACTATGTCTCGATCCTCTCTTGGCGCATTAACACTTGTCATCGTCACCATGCTGGGGCTCTCCGGCTGGTTGATTTGGCGCGGGATCGACCTATCTCGAAATGCCTATCTGACCGGCGCACCCCCCGAAGATATTAAAAAAGCGCTCAATCCTCAAACGATCGACCTCAGCGCCATGCGTCCACCGGCTATTCGCGCAACGGACCCGATGCGCTACGGTGGCGTCACCTCGTCGGCATCCGTCATTCAATTTGGCGACTTTGAGTGCGAAAATTGCCGCGCAGTCGCACGCGTTCTCCAAGAAACCCTGCCGCAGTACCAAGGAAAAGTTCGTTTAGTGTGGCGCGATTTACCGATTTTCGACAAAAATCCCAACGCCATGGAAGCCGCGATCTTTTCACGCTGTGCCACCATCCAAGGAAAATTTTGGGAAGTCCATGACGCCTTAATGACCGCAGAACGTCTCAATGAAACCACACTGACCGCTATCGCCTTAAATACCGGTATGGATCAACGCCTACTAGCGGCCTGCCGTCGTGATCCCAGCATTCAACAGATCATCCAAGAAGACGTGAACACGGCACGGCACGACGGTGTAGATAGCGTGCCCTTTTTGTTCATCGGAACCAAGGCGTATCGCGGTGTCATCGATCGCGCGACGCTCGAAAAAGAGATTGAAGCGTTTTTACAGTCATGAATCGCCGATCCATTCTTCACTTCCTATCTATCATGACGGTTAGCGGTCTCTTATCTTGGATTCCAATAACTAGCTTCGCACAAAGCACAACCACCGCAACGACAACAGCTCCCGCAACCATCTCGACCCCCATCTACTTAAATGTTCGCATTCCCGGCCTCACGCTCTCCGAAACTTCACAGCTTGATACGAATGGCGACGCGCTCATTCCATTGTTTGGTCAATATATCGCCGGTATCTATAAATACCTTCTTGGTATTTCCATGATCGTAGGCGCGATCATGATTGTCTATGGAGGATTTTTATACATCATCGGCTCATCAACTTCGAGCGTCAAGCGCGGACGCGAAATCATCACCAATACCGGTATCGGCCTTGGTCTTTTGTTTGGGATCTGGACGATTCTCTATACCATCAACCCAGACCTTGTTCTCTTACAACCACTACGCGTTCAAGTCATTCAACCGGATAAAGCACACATCGAAATCGTTTCTCCATCATCATACGAAATACCAAAAACAGCTTGTGAGTTCGAAATGAATCAAGCAGGAATACCCACCGTTCTATCACTATATAAATGCGCCATCGATGTCGTGGCTAAACAGACAGGCATTGATCCGTGCTATCTCGTGATCGGCATCAATCATGAATCTTGGCTCGCTTTACCAAACAGTATCGGGCATGATGAAAACCCTACAGGCAGGCCTCTGGGTAATCAGGGAGAGATGTACCCTGGCCGGATTGCATTTTTAAAAAATAAAACTACCTTCAAGGGCAAACCAATCCCAGAAGGCTCTCAAGATCCGAATGATGATAGGGTGGACATGAGCCGAGAAGATCTCGGTCTTGACCCGCGCTATAGCCATGGCATCGGCCTCATGCAATTCACCGTCAAAAGTATTTGTGGCAAATCATGGTCAAGACGAGACCTGCTTACTCCCTATGTAGGAATTCTCGCGGGTGCTGAACATATCAAGTGCAATCTTACCAAACAAAACGCGCTAGAAACTCAACAATATCCCGGAACCATCGCAATGATCTGGACTCTCTGGGGCGGATGCTACAGTGGCGGTATTGCTGGCAAGTGCCCACCCTTCAACAAGACCAGCACGATCGTGCCTAATACTAAAGGTGGACGCACGAAACCAACCTACAGTTGTATGAAAAGCGGCAATCCTCTCTCATTTATTGAACCATCTTTTTTTACCATCTGCAGAGGAGACCTCCCCCTAGATAAAGATGCTTGTCGCGAATACATAAAAACGAATCTAGCAGATTTTCACCTCAATCCCGAAACAGCCTGTAATCCACCACGAGGATGCCCCGATTCAAGAATGCCTGTGAAGTGCAGCCCTCAAGACAAAGTGTGCAAACTTCGCAATCCATCACCATAAATTTATTTCTGCTATATGCACGCGCCCTACCGCTTCATAGCTCGCCTTGTGACATTGTGCTGGATAAGCTCATTGACTGTGTTTGCATTACCCCTGATTGCCTCCGCCGAAACGTGCTGCGTGTGCCACCCGCCAACCGATCCGACCAAAAACGTCTGCCTGACCGATGCCGTACGCACCTGCGCGAATGACGATATCATTTCCCAAACAAATAACGCGGCCATCAAAGGTTTTGTCTGCAACCCCGTCCCCCTTGATACCGCCTCGACCTGTAAACCTATCGCCGATGGAGGATCCGCCCTCTGCACAGAAGGCCCTATCAGCGCCCAATCCTACGGCAATATCAAAATCGCCCCAACTGTAAAAGCCGAGGACGCCTTTACGCCCATCGTACCAACACTAGGTATCGACATTCCCGGTCTACGATTCTCTTCTGCAGAACGCACCAGTCAACAGGGCGTGGAGGGACGCTACATTCGACTCCCCTTTTTAGGTGAATACATCGCTGGAATCTACAAATACCTCCTCGCTATTTCTGTTATCGTCGCAACTATCATGATTGTATACGGAGGGTTTCTGTATATCATCAGTTCATCGCTATCCTCCGTTAAGAACGGTAAAACCATCATTTTTAACGCGCTCATCGGGCTTGGCATTCTCTTTGGATCGACAACGATCCTCGGTACCGTCAATCCGGATCTCATCAATCTTCGCATGCTCTCTGTGCTGGAGGTAGAAACAGCTAAAGATCAATATTTAATTGATGAATTTGGAACAGGTAACGCCAACGCCAGTGCTGACGATCTGAATCGAGCGTTTAATCCAAACATGGAAGGATTTGCACCACCGCTGGTAACGACAAATGGTCGAGTTGATATTTCTGGCATCAGTATCGACAAGAGTGCTGGCGGTCCGGCGAACTTGGCAAAGTTTTGTTCACGCAGCGCGGATATTACCGCCGCAGAAACACCGGATCAAAAACGCGACCTCTTGGCTCGAGCGGTTTTAGGCTTTAAAAAAGTCTGTATCGACAACAAGCTTTGCGCCTATTGTCAGGGTGGCGGAACAAGCGTACCAGGCGGAGGCGTACGATGTGCAACTCAAAATGGCCGCTATGCCGGCGCCACACTTATTGATAACGGATTTTTTACGCCCGAAGGATTGTGGGGAGCTAATCAAGCTTGTTTAGATGCCTGGAATAATCCTGCACAACAAAACCAACTCGTATCATCCGAGGCCTGTAAAGCCATATCCGTCCCTCTCTACAATCAAGTCATGTCTCGTTCCATCGAAAAAGCCAAAATGGCCGCCTATGATTGCGGGGGCGCCGTTTTTTCTATGTACAACTGCGCAGGTCAAAGCAATCACAAAAAGGCACAATTTAAAGACAAAAAAACAAACCAGCTCGTTGGATACCCTAATGAAAGCGCCGTTCTTGATGATCCCAATCGAACAGATTCCATTCTCTTCAATGTCCCGTTTAACCAAGCCGCTGGAGCCCTGGCTCGAAAAGGCGGCATTCAGTTTGGCGACCTTGTCCACGTGTGTTGCGGCAAAGGCTATAGTTCGCATTGGTTTATGTATACCGGTGGCCGTAGCGATGTGCCATTCTCGTTTATCGAAATGGGCGGCACGGGTAACGGAACCAAGCTCGCCGTTCCCTTTGCAGATCAAGGCGGATCATTTAGCCTATCTGGTATGCAGACAAAGCCCAGTTCGTGGACGTTGGGGACGTATTTAGAAGCGTTGATTAAAACCGGTTGGGATCCCTCAAAGGGGCGAATTTGGGTCTGGCGACCGTATGCGGAGTAAGGCAGCCTAAATACATGCCCAAACCAACTCTCGTCTTCGCTTGCTCCAAGTGCGACGCCCAGTTTCCCAAGTGGTCTGGGCGTTGCGAGGCATGCAACGCTTGGGGCACGCTGCATGAAGAAACGGTGACCGAAGAACGTACAAACGAAAAACAAGCCAAACAACCTGCCGGAAAACTCGCCTCGTTCGACACCCTCCAAGCCCCCTCCTCTCACCTCCTTGTATCTTCCATTGCTCCCTTCGATCAGGTTTTAGGTGGAGGACTGGTCCCCGGCTCAGTGACGCTTGTGGCCGGTGAGCCGGGCATTGGAAAATCCACCTTGCTCGCCCAAATGGCGATTGTGCTTGCGCAGAATAAGAAGCTCGTCATGTATGTGACAGGTGAAGAGTCGCCAACACAAGTACGCCGTCGCCTGACGCGCCTCTCCCCCACCCTGCCCGAACATCTTCGTTTTTTAGACGACACCAATGCTGACATTATCGCCGCGACGATTCGCGAGACACTACCCGCCCTCGTCATCGTTGATTCGATTCAGAGTATCCGGACAGAGAACGCAAATGGCGAAGCTGGATCCATCAATCAGGTGAAAGCCAGCGCCGCCATCATTACCGAAGCCGCCAAAAAAACCCACGTACCAACCATCCTCGTCGGACAAGTCACCAAAGACGGCGACATTGCCGGACCTCGCGTCCTCGAACACCTCGTTGATACTGTCCTTTTTTTAGAGGGAGATCACGAACACCGCTATCGCCTCCTACGCGCTCTCAAGCATCGCTTTGGCAGTACAGATGAAGTAGCGATCCTCGCCATGAGCGAACGCGGACTCGAGACGGTCGAAGACCCCTCACACGAATTACTGCGTGATCGCGCAGCTAACGTCCCCGGCTCGGCCGTGACCTGTCTCATCGAAGGACAGCGCCCCCTGCTTTTAGAGCTTCAAGCCCTCGTCTCGCATGCGGGATATGGAACACCGACCAGACGTGCCACTGGCGTTGATTCAGGGCGCTTAGGTATGCTGTTAGCCGTTCTTGCTCGTCGTGCCGGGGTAAATGCCCTGGAAAAAGACGTATATGCAAATGCCGTTGGTGGGATTGATGCCCGCGACCAAAGCGTTGATCTGGCTGTAACGGCTGCTATCGCGAGCGCCACCAAAGACAAAACCATCCCCTCGACCACCGCCTTTTTTGGCGAAGTGGGGCTTGCGGGTGAATTACGCCCCGTTGGACTTCCAGAGGCTCGGGTAAAAGAGCTAGCTCGCTTAGGATTTACCCATATTATTGCTCCGGGGTTGGATAAGATGAAAGCACCGAAAGATGTGACATTAATATCAGCAAAAACACTGCGAGAGGCGCTTGAAAAGGCGGGGATTTTATAAGATCACAGGCAGAACCTCCCTCATTCCCTCCTTCCCATTCTCCTCCTTACGAAGGAGGAGTTAGAGGAGGTTCTGTCCTATCTCATTCTCTATGCGACGTCTCCCGCAACTCATGCACCCGCGTAGCTAACGCCGGATACGCGGCCAGCGTGACGTCATTCATCAATATTTCACTCGCGCAATCGCGAGCCTTTGTCATTAAAGCCAGATCATCCATGCGAGCGGCTTTAAAAATCGCCTGGCCACTCTGTTGCATGCCTAAGAGATGTCCTTCACCGCGTAAACGTAAATCTTCTTCGGCGATTTCAAAGCCATCACTCGTGCGCTCAAGGACGCGTAAGCGTTCAACCGGACCCGCTCCATCGGAGGACAATAAGAAACACCACGAAGGATGGCTCCCTCGACCAATACGACCACGCAACTGATGCAGCTGAGCTAAACCAAAACGCTCGGCTCCTTCGATCAGCATGACCGTGGCCTGCGGCACATCAACGCCAACTTCGACCACCGTCGTCGCGACCAACACATCCAACTCGCCATCAACAAATTTTTTCATCTCGGCGTTTCGTGCTTTGGCTGTCATACCGCCATGAACCATACCGACGCGCAACATGCGTAACGGCCCTTCGACTAAACGACGGTATTCGCTCTCAACATTTTTAACACCCACACCCATATCACCAACCTCAATCAACGGACAGATGATAAAGGCACGACGACCCTGAGCTACCTCATCCCGCAAACGATCATAGGCCTCTTCGCGACCCTCCTCGCCCATCAACACACGTGTCACGATCGGTACACGACCCACCGGTTTCATCTTGATCGTAGAGACTTCAAGATCGCCCAACATCGTCAAAGCCAATGAACGCGGAATAGGCGTCGCGCTCATCGAAAGCAGGTGCGGAACTCGACCATCGGATCGCGATGAAACCATCAACGCCTCACGTTGCGCAACCCCAAACCGATGCTGCTCATCGACAACAGCCAACAAAAGATCCGGCGGCGCCTGTCCCCGCTCAAGCAGAGCGTGCGTGCCGACCAATACGATTCTCCCGGCCTGAATACGTTCACTCATGTCTTGAACCGCAAGCGTTTTCTCCTCTCCACCTTCGATCAAAAGACGCGCAGAACCTGTCACGAGTCCAACGGGAATCTGATGCGGGATCAAAAATCGTCGCATGGTTTCGGCATGCTGGCGCGCGAGTAAATCCGTAGGTGCCATGATGATGGCCGATGCGCCGCCGCGAAACGATAAAGCTGCCAACATCGCGGCCACGACGGTCTTGCCACTACCCACATCACCCTGCAACAAACGCCGCATAGGGCGGCCGGTCTGCATCTCTTTAATTGCCGCCCAAATAGCCTTTTTTTGATCTTCGGTTAACGCAAATGGCAACGATACCGCAAAGGTTTTCGCGAACGCCTCATCAAAAGCCAAAAGCGGCGCGCCGGATTGATCCGCCTCGCGACGGGCTAGACGAAGAGCTAGCTGATAGATAAACAGCTCTTCAAACGCAAAACGACATCGCGCCTGCTCGGCCTCTTCGGAGGTAACAGGACGATGAAGGGCGCGATAGGCAGCTGATAACGGCAAAACATGGGACTGCTCAATCACGTGCGGCGGCAAGGAATCACTGGGCAGCTCAACCTCTTCTAAAGCTAACTTGATAGCACGACGAACGGTTTTCTGTCCCAACGAACCAGACAACGGATACACCGGCGCTACCACTCCGGCGAGCAGCGTATCGTCCGTCGCCGGCTCCCACAGCGGACTCGTAAACCCAATTCCAAAACGTGGACGATGGGTCACGACCCCGGACACAAAAATCTCTGTCCCAGGTGTTAACCGCTTGATGAGCCACGGCTGGTTAAACCAGGTCACCGGCAACACACCGGAATCATCTTCGACAACAGCACGGATCAACGAAAAGCCACGACGGAACGTGGGAGCTTGCTTGATCTCGCGAATACGCACACGAACAGTGACTGGAGCGCCGAGCGGCGTCTTGGCGAGCGGCACGATGCGACTATAGTCGTCATACCGACGCGGAAAAATGGACAACAACTCCCCCACCGTCGCCACGCCCAAAACCGACAACGACCGCCGCTCGCGCGCCGTCAAACCATGAATATACGAAAGCGGGTCGCTCCACTGAATCATGCTATCATCGTACAAAAATAGAACAAAAGACGCAAACCGCATGGTATACTTTTTCTACCTTAAATCTTTTACTGGAATTATATGATGTCTTTTGAAACAGGCGGTGGACAAAAACAGACTCCACAAGAAACCCTCAGTCAAGAAACTCTCATCAAGAGAACAAAGGACTTAGTTGAAGCCTGGAAACAGGATAATGCTCAAATAGACACACTATTAACAGGGCTTGTTTTGAAGATGGTAGAAAAAATGAAGTTGACTGATACGACGAGCATGGAAAAAACTGTTGATGCTACGGACCAGGCGTTCGAACACTGCAAGACACGACTGGAATACGCTCTAGAGCAAAATCCCAATCTGGGAGCAGAAACTGTCTACAGTATTCTGATGGAAACCGTCCGAGACGGGCTTCCTAAACCAGTTCTTCGCTGGCAAGAAGAAAAAAATGCAAACAACCCGCCCATCAGTACCTCGCGCCCTACAAAGCAGAGTGATCTCAAAGAAGACAAAGCGGCTTAGGTTTCCAAGTGGCTGCGCCACGTGACCACGCCAAAAATGACCTCCTCCCCGGGTTCCGGCTAACGCCTCCACCCGGGGTTTCCAACACGGCATGAGAGTCCGAAGCCCTAGATAGAACGGTTGTTCTCAGAATAACCGGGCTGTCTGGGGCTTTTCCTGTTTGCCTTGGTGCTCGATGTACTTCTTGATGCGCTCTTCGTTCAAGCCGATGCTTGAGACGAAATATCCCACACTCCAGATGCCGTCCTTTTCTAAATAGATCTTATCAATGAAATTAAACTTCTTGCGTAAATAAAGGCTTGAACGTGCTTTGATACTGCGGACAGCATCAGCTATGGCGATATCTGGAGGTATTTCTATTTGGAGATGCACATGGTCTTGATCCGTGTTGAGTGCAATGAGGTGGAGTGTCGGATATTTCCGCATGGTGCTCTCAAGGCTTTTACGTAGCTCCACCTTTACGTATTCCTTTAGCCACCTTCTTCGATATTTGGTGCCCCAGACGATATGGTATTGGAGTTCGTAGGTACTATGGTTCAGGCTTCGGACTCTCATGGGAGCCAGATTAGCACTCTTATATTTTTTTCATAGGAGAATCTGGCCAGCCATTCATCCCCGGGCTTCGGCTGACGTTCTAAGGAGTACGAGGTTCTATGAGGCCCTCCCGCCCGGGGTTTTCTGGGTAAACAAAAACCACGCCTATAAAGGCGTGGTTTTACGTGGTGCGACCGAGTCGATTCGAACGACTGACCTCCTCCTTCGCAGGGAGGCGCTCTATCCAGCTGAGCTACGGCCGCTAGGAATGAAAGAAGACGGCGTGGACGTATGGTATCCCATACGGCCGCATAATGAAGATCAAAGAAACAGAACGTTCTCATTTGGATGAGATTCGGGATGCTGGAGGGCAGAAATACCGCAGGCGTACTGTGACGTACGACGAGGATATTTCTGACCGAAGCGCCCGAAGATCGCCAAATGTGAACGTTCTCACAACTTTAACAGCCGGCCAATGATATCAGAGAAATGTTCCTCATGCAAGGTCAAGTCTTCATCGAGGTATTTTTTGATATGGCTACGCACCT
>CAYWEE010000003.1:0-53639 GCA_964457295.1 uncultured Gammaproteobacteria bacterium | reverse complement strand
TCGATGATCTCTCCAGGTATCACATCTGGCTGGAGAATCGGGGATTGCGTGGTGGAACCCGCGCTCTGTACATCACGTCGCTCCGTACCTTGTGGAAGTGGCTCTACCGGCAGGGGAAAGTCAAAATAAATGACGATCTCATTCCGGTGCCGCAGGGCGTCGAGAAAGAGTCCCATCCGTTCCTTGAACCACAGGAATATCGAGCGATCTTGAATCTGTTCGATGAAATGTATCCGAAGGAATTGCGTGATAAGACGATCGTTGCTTTTCTCTATAATACGGGGCTTCGCCTCGGGGAAATGCTGAACTTAAACGTTGATGATATCGATCTCAACCAGCGCAAAGCCGTCGCCAAGACTTTCAAACGGAAATACCATAAACGCGAGGTGTACTGGGATGACGAAACCAACAGATTGTTAGCTAGATGGATCGAAGTCCGTGAACGGGTACTCGGCCGCAAAGATAGCGGGTCAGAGGCGCTGTTCATCAGCTTCAACACGGCTACGGATCCCAAGCGAATGGATCGGAGCGCGGTTCAAAAGATGTTTCGTGCAGCGCGTGCGAAATTGGGCATTGAAAAACGGATAACGCCGCATTCATGCAGGCATGGTTTCGCTTCGCTTGGGGTGAAGCGGAACGTGAATCTGCGTTATCTACAAGTCATGATGGGTCACGCCAATATCCGATCGACCACCATATATATGGGGTACAAGAATACGGATGTGGAACACGAGTACCGCAAGGTGTTTGAGGCATCGTTCGATGCGTCGGTGGATAAAAGGATGCCGGTGGCCGAGCCCGTAGGTAATATCTTGGAACAATCCTATGTCCAGGCCAGAAAAATTGCAGCGGAATCAGCAAATAGTGAAAAAGTGTTTGTCGGGTAGTACAATCCGGGAGGTGGCTGGCGAATTCAGCCTCCATTGGACAACGGTCCATAAGATCGTCCAACGCCATCGCCACAGGGATCGCCAGGGCAAAACCTTGGCGAAACTTGCCTAGAAGTCCTTTATTAAGCCGATAACTTGACCAAGTAGGTATTTCAAGCTATCCTTGGATCAAGGTTGATACGTATTTTTCATACATAGAGCCGCCAGAAAGCGGCCGTAGAAAAGGGTTTCCCCGCGAACCTTAGTGGTCAAAGCGTTAATTGGATGGTTGATATACAAACACCGCTCCAAGGAGCGGTGTTTGTATACTCCCTCTAGAAAATTTTATACGGATTTTATATACTACTGTCATGTCATCTTCTATATCTCTTCCAAAGATTTTAATCGTTGAGGACGATTCTTTCCTCATGAATGTATACGAAAAGAAGTTTGCGCAATCAGGCTTTAGTATCATGAAAGCTGCAGACGGGGAGGAGGCGCTGGCCCTGCTGTCTGAAGGTCATTTGCCGGATATTATCCTGCTCGACATCATCATGCCTAAAAAGAATGGGTTTGATGTTTTGCATTCGTTGCACGAGCATCCAGAATGGAAACATGTGCCTGTGGTTATTATCAGCAATTTGGGGCAAGAGAGTGATCGACAGCGTGGTAAGGAGCTGGGCGCGGTAGAGTATTTAGTTAAATCAGATACGTCCTTAGAGCAGATCGTGGAGCGGGTTACAGTGTTGGCGCGGCAGTAAGGGGTATTTTTGAGCGTCGCTCTCTTGTGTGATACAGTATCCTTAACATTTATTTTTTTTGATTTTTATGACACTCGCTCATCATCGTGCCAAGCTGCGTGAAGGATTTACTCTTATTGAACTTTTGATCGTTGTCGCTATTATTGCTATTTTAGCCCTGACGATTGCCTTGGTGTTAAATCCGGCGGAGATTTTAAAGAAGTCACGTGATTCACAGCGATTATCGGATTTGAGTACCATGAAAACCGCTGTAGGAATTTATCTAACTACAACGAGCACGCCGTATCTCGCTGGAGCGACGACGAATGGGCCGTGTAAGAGCGGATCAGCTTCAGGGACGTATGCAACGGGTGATAATATTTTTTATAGCTATCCCAGCGATTCTCCAGGTGCCGCTATTACAGATGCTACATTGGACGGTGGCTCTGTTAGTGTTCCTTCGTCGAGTCAGGTGACAGTTGCGAATAGTGGAAAAACAGATGGATCCGGTTGGCTTCCTGTGGATCTTGACAGCTTAACGACCGGCTCTCCGATTTCCAATTTTCCTATTGATCCAGTAAACACAATTGCTAGTGTTGGAGCCGTAGCAAGCACGGATCTGGTGTATCGATATGTGTGTAATTCTACTAGTTTGACGTTTGAGATCGATGCGCAATTGGAGAGCGCCGCATATACCGTGGATGATGATCGACGTAACAAGGATGGGGGGAATAATAGCAATTATTTTGAGGTCGGAACGAACTTGCTATTATTGGGTGCAGGGACGGACTTTTAGGGCAAGGGATACGAATGATGCTTGAGGTATTGAGTGGGCGAGTAATGTTTGTTTCTTCGGTAATTCTGACAGGCTTCTTTTTGGTGGGGGCGTGGTTGGTGCGAAATCAAGAAGCATATACAGATGAGGCGTCGGTGCGGATAGCGTGCCGGCGCCTTTTTGTTTTAACGGGGATGGTTTGGTTTTTTCATATTGTATGGTCCGGCCTATTAAGTTTTTTACAGTATCGTCTTTGGCAGCAGGATGCGTTGACTCGGGTACTTTTAAAGCTGCCCCTGGATAGCGCTCTGCCGATATCCAATATTTCTCGTCGCTTATTTTTTCTCGATAGTACGCACGGATATTTTTTGTTTTATATTTGGGGGCGCTTTTGGTGGCCCGTTGTCGTTTCATTGTTAGTTTTTGGTTTGTTTACTCTTGCGATGTGGGCTTGGCGACATTGGAGTGCGGTAGGCGTTTCCCGTGTAGAGATTTGGTTTTTACTGTTGATGGCCGCCGTATTAGGTTGGCCACGTATAGGTATTGCTTGGATGAGTGTTGTGATGTTGGCTTTCGGTTTACTTATCGGTCAGAGAGTGTTTCGATGCGTAAAGCCCCCTAGTTTATTTCTTCCAACGATCGTCAGTGGTTTGTGGGTGTTGTGGTTTGGTATGCAGGTTATTGTGGCGCTGGGAGCGAAAGGATTGATTCCGTAAACATGCTATACTTCTCCATGAGAAGGCTCATATGCATATCACGCATGAACGTTTGAAAACGTTGTTACTGGATTCAGGCTTGATTAGTCAGGAGGATTTTGCATCGGCCGAAGAAGAGTCGCGTCGTTCATTTACGTCTATTACGGATGTTCTGTTAGGTCGTGAGCAGTTACGCGAAGAGTATTTGATGGAGTTATTGAAGGGGTATTTTGGAGTCTCAAGTGTTGATTTAAAGCGTACGGTTATTCCGCAGGAGGCATTAGAATCGCTTCCCGAAGCTTTTGCTACATCGCACAATGTGGTGATTTTTGAATTAACACCAGAAGAGGTCAAGGTTGCTACGTTGGATCCCTTTGATTATCCCGCGTTGAATTTTATTGAAGCTAAACTAGAGCGTCCTGTGCGTGCTTTTTTGACGTATCGCTCGAGTTTGCGTTATGCGTTGAAGCAATACAAAAAGAAAATCGGTTTAGAGTTTAACCAGATCATTCAAGAAAATATCGATAAGTCGTTAACGTTGACCGGCGAAACCGATTTAACAAAATTGGCTGAAGCGGTACCGATTGTTACTATCGTAGACTCGATTATCGAACACGCGATCTCCGTGAGTGCGTCCGATATTCATTTTGAACCTTTGCAAAAAGAGTTATTAGTTCGGTATCGTGTTGATGGAATGCTTCAAGAGGCGTTAACCATGCCAAAGATTATTTGTGATTTTTTGGTGGCCCGTATCAAGATTTTGGCTAATTTGCAAATTGATGAACACCGCGTTCCGCAGGACGGTCGCGCGCGATTTGAAATGGATGATGGGGGATCGATTGATATTCGTGTGAACGTTATGCCGGTCATGTATGGGGAAAAGGTCGAAATGCGCTTGTTAAAGAGCTCGACGCGACCATTGACGCTGGATGAGCTCGGTTTGTCGCCTCTTGAGGTGGCCAAGCTTCAAAAAGAAATTCAGCGACCACATGGCATGATCTTGGTGACTGGACCGACCGGACATGGAAAGACAACAACCCTGTATTCCGTCTTGCATATTTTGAATACCACAAAAGTAAATATCACGACGATCGAAGATCCGATTGAATACGAAATTCCTCATGTGAATCAGACGCAGGTGAATACTAAGGCGGGTATTACATTTGCGAATGGTCTCCGTTCACTGTTGCGTCAAAATCCCGACATCATCATGATTGGTGAAATTCGTGATGCTGAAACCGTCGATATTGCCGTTCACGCTGCTTTGACGGGGCATCTTGTTTTGTCTTCTTTGCATACGAATGATGCTCCTTCAGCTTTACCGCGGTTGCTGGATATGGGTGCTCCGGCGTTTTTGTTAGCTTCAACGGTTAACGTGGTGGTGGCTCAACGTTTGATTCGAAAAATCTGTCTTTCTTGCATTGAGTCAAAGCCCTTGTCAGAGGATGTACGGCGTCTTGCTATGACTCAGCTTAAAACAATGGGAATTACACGTGAAGTGAGTATCCCAACGACGGTGTTTTATGGGCGGGGCTGTAAGGTGTGTGGTGATTCTGGCTTTGTGGGTCAGGTTGGTATTTTTGAAATTTTAGTGATGAATGAAGAGATTCGCAGTATGGTATTGCGTTCTGCTCCCGTAGGAGAGGTTCGTCAGGAGGCGATTCGTGAGGGGATGACGACGATGTTTGAGGATGGGTTAGCGAAGGTAGAAAAGGGGATCACGACGTTGGATGAGGTTTTACGTGTAGCTCAAGAGTAATTTGTATGGCCTTATTTTCTTACGAAGCGACCACGGATATTGGAGAGATGCGGACGGGTGAATGTGAAGCCCTGAACCGTGAAGCGGCGATTGAATATCTGCGTAAGCGAGGTTTGATTCCTCTGACATTAACGTCTCGTGAGCCTGTGCATGGGGCGACGTTTTCTTTGGGCGGTATTTCGCGTTTGTTTGATACGATGACTCCGCTGGATCGTATTGGTATCGCTCACAATTTGGCAGCGGCACTGAAGGCGGGTTTAAGTATTATTGAGTCTTTAGATATTTTAATCGCTGATGCTACCAAAGCACAGGTACGGAATGTGTTGGTGCGTATACGGACGAATCTTGAAAGTGGACGTCCATTGTCTGAAGCATTTCGTTCGTATGGAGAAACCTTTCCGCCGTTTTTTGTTGGCATGGTTCGTTCGGGTGAAGCTTCGGGGCATTTAGACGTAGCCCTTGAGAGTCTGAGTAGTTATTTGCGTAAGGAGTATCGATTATCAAAAAAAGTACGTGCTGCCTTTGCGTATCCTGGTTTTTTATTGGCCGCTGCCTCGGGGGTTGTTGCGCTCTTGCTGTTTTTCGTTGTCCCTCGTTTGTCTCGATTATTTACGACCAGTGGCGTTGAGTTGCCCTTGCTGACGAAGATGCTGTTGACGATGAGCCGCATCGTAACGTGGAGTCCGTTTTTAAATGTGATTGGTATCGCGGGACTCGTTTGTATTTGGCTATGGCTGCGACGCAGTTCATTTGGGCGGTCACTGGTTTTTCGCGTTGGTTTTCGTTTTCCATTAGTCCGTGATTTGCTGAAGAACGTAGCACTGGTTCGGTTTAGTCGTACACTTGGCAATCTACTTTCTGGTGGGATTCCGATTGTTGAGGCTCTCGATCTCTCAGCTGATGCGGCCGGAAACCCTGTTTATAGTTTGGCTATCCGTCGTATGATGTCAGAGATGAGGCTCGGGTTTACGTTGTCGAAAACAATGGAGAAATATCCGCAACTTTTTCCCCGTTTCTTGTTAAGCCTTACGGCTGTTGGGGAGCGTACAGGAACGCTTGAAAATATTTTGCGGACATTTGCTGATTTTTATGAAGAACGCGTGGACGAGATGCTGAAAAACCTGACGACTTTTTTGGAGCCCATCCTGTTGCTTATTATGGGTTTGATTATCGGAGCCGTAGCGCTGGCTATCGTCTTGCCGATTTATCAACTCGTGGGAACGTTCGCGTAGTTTTGTATGTTTTTTCGTTTGCTTTTCTCTCGACATCATACGCCCGGGTTTACGTTGCTTGAAATTTTACTCGTCGTTTCTATTCTAGCTATTGTGACAACCGTGGGCATAGGCGTCTATCGTAATCTTGCGAAGCGTGTGGAGTTTGAGGATGCTAAGGCGGTATTTATTTCGGACATGAAACATGCTCGAGCTGCGGCGATGAGTGGAGAGAGCGGGCTTTCATGGGGGATTCATGTTGAGAATGGTGCGGATGATACATATGCGATTTTTTCTGGATTGAGTTATGCCTCGGGAACGATAGATAGCACGATGACGCTCCCGGTTGGGGTTACGTGGGTGAGCCCGAGCGAAGGTACCAGTACGGATATTGTATTTTCCCGGGTTACCGGAACGACCACGGCCGCGACCGTGACGATGGCCTCCGGTGACACTTTGCAGACGATTACGATAACGGCCGTCGGCCATGTGTATTAAGCGTATGATACGATTCCGTGTTGCCCCCGGTGACCTGTTGATCGAGATTCTCATCACTATCTCTGTGGCAGCGTTAATATTAATGTTGGTGAGTCAGACAACATTGGTGAGTTTGCGTGCTGATCAGGGGGCTCGTGAGCAGAATGCGGCTATTGGACTAGCCGAGCAGATGGTGGAAACGATTGATAGTGCAGCGTTAACGCGTTGGCAGCGTTTGAGTCTTGAAATCGGTAAGGGCTCGTCGAATGTATATACCACGGCGACTGATACGGCTCATGCCTGGACTGTCGCTACCGGTTCCCAGGCGGTGATGGTAGATGGGGTTTCGTATACGACCGGTTTTTATGCAGAGAATATATGTCGCAGCTCGGGGGCTATTACCGGAATTACCGATACGGCTGGAACGACTACTCTCTGTACAGGGAGCGGGGGTTCGTATGATCCTTCCACGATAAAAATTACAGCTACGGTTAGCTGGAATGGGGGGTCGGTCAGCCGATCTCAGTATGTTTCTCGTTGGCGCAATAAGGTGTGTACACAGACGAATTGGAATGGGGGTGTCGATTCTGGAACCAGTACCTGTCCAACAGCTTCTTACGGTTCAGTGACGAATATAGATGTCAGTACGTCTGGGACGATTAGTGTCCCGTGATAGGTAGGATTATGCTATTATATGTTTATGGATAAAGGATCTCGCCTTTACAAGGTTGTTGTTTTTTTTATCATTGGTTGGATGGTATTTGGTGGAAATGTTTCGGTTATCGTATCGACGTATGTTCATCTTCCGGATTTCTCACCAATAGCACCCGTGTCCGAGGCACAGGCGACGACGGCGAATAGCGGGAATCTTATGAAAGGATCACACGCGGCATCACCGGATGGGAAGATGTATTTTTTAACGTTAACGAATCCAGACACGTACGGATCGCAAACAGATACGGCGGTGACACCGAGTTCAAGTTCGAATATTGTATGGGCGGTGACGCGTGCTGGGAGTGGTCGTGATGAAAAAGTGAGTGCGTTTTTAAAAGCAGATGGGCGTTTAGATGTCATACGTGGCGTGACGGGGAATGATGCGGCGGGTGATTTTTCTGGTCAGTGGACCGTGAGTGGTGTGTCGTCTGCGCTATCTTGTGATGGAACGAGTGGGTCTTGTTGGCGACCATTTGATGTTGCCGTCGCTCCTTTATCTGGTCGCGCTATGGTGGTGTACGGAAAGGACGCAACGAATGGTGGAGTGTACTATCGTCGGTGGAATGGTACTGTTTGGTCTGGTGAGACGTTATTAAACTTATCATCTGTTATTTCTGGAAAGGCTCGTTGGGTGCGTTTAATTGCAAATGGAGACCAGTTAACGAGCGGTCGAACGGATCAGTTATTGTTGCTGGTTATGGATGTGAATAATGATCTTGCCGCAGCTGTTTGGACGGGTACGGCTTGGACGTCATTAACAACAATTACAACTAGTGCATCAACACTGGATCAGCAGGCGTTTGATGGCGCGTGGGAATCTTCAAGTGGTGATGCCTTGGTTGTGTATGCGAGTGGGACGACGGATACGCAGACCCCTTTTTTATGGAAGCATTATTCATCCAGTGGTGGAACGTGGGATAGCGTTGGAACGAGCTTTGGTGATTGGGGTTCGGGTACAAAGGTTATCGGTCGTTGGGCGACACTGGCTCAAACGCCGGATACGACGACGAGCACCATCGCTGTGGCCCTTCAAGGGACTCCGGCTGCCTCTGTAGGATCAAGCGTGCAGAGTCGGGTATTTATTTGGGATGCGTCAGCGCAGACGATGACGGAGGGTAATGCGGTTGCGACAGGGGAGAGTGCTATTGGTTCGAATTTGAGTGTGGCTTTTGAAAAAATTTCTGGCGATGCGTTATTTGTATTTACGAACGGTGCAGGTGCCGCAGGAACGGATACGAGTGCATATGAAACATGGACAGCATCAACCAGGGCCTTTTCTGCAGTGACGGATATTTCTGGGGCTATGGGGAGTAATGCAAATAATTTAACGTTATGGGCCTCGCCAAATTCGAACGAAATTCGATTAATCGGCATGAGTAATAGTCAGAATTTATATTCTCAGCGTTGGGATGGGTCGGCGTGGAATGGGGCATATTCATCTGCTATTGGTACGGCGGTGACACCGGGATTGACTTCTACACAGGCCGAGGGGCATGGATATGCATACGCATGGACGCCGTATTCTCCGTGGAGTGCGAGTTGGCGATGGTATACGGATGAAAATAGTGGGACACTAGGTACGGCCTTGGCAGCTGCAAATACGCAGGCGACAGTAGGGCAGGGCGACACGGTTCGTTTGCGCTTTCAGGCTTTAGAATTGGGTGGTATGAGCGCAACAAACTCTCGTAAAAAATTACAGTATAGCAGTTGTAGTAATCCGGATAGCGTATCTTCTTGCACGTGGACCGATGTTGGGGTGAGTGGGGGTTCGGAGATTTGGCGCTATGGAAGTGGGTTTGGTACGGATGACGTGCAAGTGACATCTACGGTCTTGTCGGGTTCAAACACGGGTGGAACCTATGTTAAAGATGGTACGGCAGCATCAACGTACACGCATCAGGCTGTCGGTGCCTCTACGAATTCGGCCGAGTGGGATTTTACTATTCAGAATAATGTAGCTACGACAGGAACGACCTATTATTTTCGCATGTATTCTGCTGATCAGTCGCTTCCGATTGTGCGCAATCAGATTAACCTCGTGACTACTTTTTCGTATCCTTCTGTTGTGAGTCAATATGGTTTAACGCTTGGCGTAACGAGTGGGGCTAAGACGACGCTGTTGAATGCGGGAGATACGAATCAGTACGCAAATACGACGAATTGTTCTGGGCCATCATCTTGTGCTGCGTTTACATTAGCGCTGAGTTCTGGCACTACAACATTGAGTTCAATTATGCTAACTCAGACGGGATCTGTGAGTTCTTCTGATATTTCCAATGTTGCTTTATTTTATGATACGGATGGGAATTTTTCGAATGGGGTGACGGGCCAATTTGGGGTTACAACAACGAACTTTACCAGTAATACGGCAACAATTAGTAGCGGCTCATTGTCACTCGTCGGAGGGACGACGTATTATTTTTACGTACGATTTCATTTGGCTAATTCAACGAGTACATCCTATCCGCAAGCCGGTCAGGGGATTGATTTTCAAATTGCCGCTAATACTGATATTACGGGCGTGAATACGTTGGCAACGCTGGGGGCACCACAAACGTTATCTTCTTCTGCGGGATCATGTACTGTTGCGACGTCTATCTGCGTGCGTCCACAGGTCGTGAGCTATACGAATTCAACCGAGTCGGCATTAAGTTATTCAGCATCTTGCACAACGTGTGGTGCTCGTATAGGGTCGGGTGCATCGTACCGTCAAACGATTACGTTGTCTGGGTATGGCTTTGGTACGGATCCTGGCTCTGGAAGTCGTGATACGACAAACTATAACGTTGCAATTGTGGGCGCTGCGACAACGACGGTATTAATGGATGGTGGTGTAAGCGATACGAATGTGACGAGCTGGTCGAATACAGCGATTACGATCACGACGGATACGAATGTGACTTCAAATAGCGATACGAGTTTTTCAACAAATTATGGAGGAGCGAGTGCGTTACGGGTAACATCTGCTGGTCGGGAAACGGCGGTGTATCTTCCGTTTTATCTTTTTCCACAAATAACCAGTTTGACGGTTTGTAATACAACGGGGACGTATGCGTTCCCGGTGGGCGATAATGCACGGGAATATAATAGTGGAGATGCCGCTTGTCCCAATGGATTAACGCCCGGTGAGGTTTTTATTAACGGGACACGTTTTGGAAGTGGTTCAACGGGCGGATATGTTCGGTTTTTAGGATGTGATGCAACAACCTGCTCAAGTCCGAGTGGTTCTGCTACGACAACTTCGTGGAGTGATACGCTTATTCGCGCTCAAGTACCAACGGCTATCGGCGATACGACGTATCTGGGTAACCTCGTTGTACAACAGGGGACGGGATCGAATAATAAAACGCATACCTACGACGATCCAACGGGATTTCGTATTCTACCGCGCTTAACGGGCATGACGCCCTCTTCTTCTCCGGATCAAGCATCTGTGACGCTTGCCGGTAATCATCTGTGTCAAAACGGAGGTGTGTGCCCTTCGGGTATTGATGCATCGAACTATGTACAATTTTCAAGCTATGCGACGTCTACGGTTTTTGGAAGTTGGACGGATACGGCTGTTGCGGTCACGATCCCCACGGGGACGATTACGGGCGATGTGTTTCTAGTCTCAAATGGCTATGAATCGAATAGTTCAACTCTCACGATTGTGAGTAATGATCCCAGTTCTCCATCTGGCCTTAATCAGTATCAGGATTCCGGTCTTACGCAGGCGATTGTGACAGGCAGTTATTCTAGCTCTTCACCTATTTATTTGACGATGACCATGGGAATAGCCAGCAATACAGGAGGAACACTGTATCCGCAGGTTGAAATTCAACCGATTGGGACACCTTTTAATTGTTCTGCAGCTACGGCATGCGGTTCGGCGATTGAGGGCGGTGGCGTGGCATCAGCGAGTTCGATTAATTGTTCCCAGACGGGAAATGCTTGCGCTATTCCTTCAACTTCGACAGACGATATTTATCATTGGCAGGCGCGCGTTCGTCACCGTAAGCATGGCATAGATTATTATAGTTCGTGGGTTTCTTTTGGGGGCAATCTAGAATCTGCAACGGATGTGAATGTGGATACGACGGGGCCGGTGATAAGTTCTATTTCGACAACGGCGGGGACGAATAGCGCTACAACGACGTGGAGTACGGCGGGGGAATCGTCAACAAGCCGTATTCAATATAATATGACAGGTTCTTTTGATAGTAGCTATAACTGTATCAGTGCCACGGATTGTACATCTATAGATCCATCCTTGGTGACGAGTCATAGCGTCAGTGTCGGGAATTTGAGCTCGGGAACGACGTATTATGTTCGCGTACGATCAATGGATGCAGCGGGGAATGAAACAATTAGTTCGAGTAGCAGTGCCGTAACGGCGACCCCGACTCAGCCTGGTAAAACCACCATGTTTTCAATTGTAGGTGCCACGGGATATCTGACGGGGAGCGTGGTGACCTCTAGTGAGGTTGTCGTCCATATGCCCGAAAGTTCTCCTGTATTGAAGAGTGCTTTTGTGGAGCTGACGGGATTAACAACGGGATCTACAACAAATACGGTGAGCGTTGCTATGAATAGTCAGGCTACGAGCACGTATACGCTACCAAGTAATACGACGCCGTTTCGGTTATTGTATCCGCTTGATGATATTTCCGTTTCGCCTTCGACAAATACGTTATATGTTTTGTCGACGCAAGATACAGCTATTTTATCCGCTGACGTTGTAGTGACGTATGCCTACACTCCCTAGTAACCCTCCTGTTCCTGCGAGAAAGACATCGCAGTGGTTGGTATGGTTGATTTTGATCGGTTTGTTTTTTCTGGTAGGGGGTTTTGTTGTCTATCGTGATCGTTTTCGAGATGGCGGAACGATGAATAGGGGTGAGGAGAAAAAACCAAAGCGGGAACGCATGATCCAGGAGGAGGTGGTTTTACCTCAAACAAGCGAAGTGACCCCTACCGAGGGGCAGTATTTTGCTCGTGAGGGGGTCGCAGTGCCCCTTGTCCCCCCGGCGGATGAAGAGATTGTGCTTTCTCGTCCTTCGCAGACTATTAAGGCGGCGTATGATCTGGCCGAGCCGGCGGCCTTACGTTGGGCACCGGATGCCAAGCTTCATTTTATCCGTTCCCTTTCTACGGTAACGCCTGCGGGGGCTTGTTCTACCTGGCAGGTTATTTTTGCTTCCCAAAAACGAGAACGGGGGTATGAAGTGCTTATTGAGGGGGGTGAGGTGCGTTCGGTGAAAGAGATCGCGTCTGTTGCCCGGGGAGCGCATCTGCCCAGTGCTTGGTATGATTCGGATGAAGCTGTGCGATCTATCGCGAATTTGCCGCAATTTGCGAGTTCTACATTATCGGGTTTGACGTTTTTTTATAATGCCGACGCTGGAGAATGGCGCTATGGTATCGCTACGACCTTTGGGAATACCTCCATGCGCGTTAAATAATACGTGTGTATGTCTCGATACGCCCTATCTCTTGCCTTCTTTCTTTGCCTTTTTGGTATTGGCGGCGGCGTGGCGTATCCCGTTCAGGCAGCTGATCAGATAAAAACAGAACAGTTCTTTATCGCGAGTTTTTCGTCTCAAGTCTCTGCCGCCACGAGTTCTCCGTTCTCCATCTACATCGGCGATGATCTGACAGGCCTCACGACCCCGCTGAAGTCCATGTACTATCTGATTTCCGGTATTTACACCGGTAGTGGAGGAACGTTGGAATTTCAGATTGATTCAGGCGCAAACAGCTCTCAGGTATTTACCCTGCCAACAGTGACATCTCCAACCTACTTTCAACTTCTGTATAAAGATCCGGCTCTGACGATTAATCCGACGACAGCAGGGACCTACAGTTACACGTTTAACGTTATTCCGAGTGGTGTAACTTTATCGTCTTTGAATGCCAAGGGGGTGATGACGTATCGCCATGCCACGAATAGCGGTTGTCCAGACGGTTCGTCCATCAATCAGCGCATGAAAACGGAGCAGTTTTTCATCGCGAGTTTTCCGTCTCAAGTTTCTTCTGCCACGAGTTCTCCGTTTTCTGTGTATATCGGTGATGATTTAACAAGTGTTACGAGCCCGTTGAAGTCCATGTACTATTTAATATCGGGTATTTATACGGGAAACGGAACGGTAGAATTTCAGATTGATGCGGACGTAGATACATCACGGGTGTTTACCCTGCCAACAGTGACATCTCCAACCTACTTTCAACTTCTGTATAAAGATCCGGCTCTGACGATCAATCCGACGACAGCAGGGACCTACAGTTATACGTTTAACGTTATTCCGAGTGGCGTAACTTTGTCATCTTTGAGTGTTAAAACCGCCATGACGTATCAGTATGCTCCGCCCACGTGCACTCCTACGGGTGAGCTGTATTCCGTTGTGTTTGACACGACAGGATCGGATGTTGATGGCCCATCGTATAATTCGTTATCCTGGAAAGGGTCACTTAATACGGGGAAAGTTCGTTTAAAGTTTGCGACGGCAGCTAGTTCGACCGGTCCGTGGTCATATCTCGGTCCCGAGCCGGGGTGTGATACGGTTACGAGTACGGATGCGGATTGGTATGTTCCTGATGTAGATACGCCCATGGATATTGGCTGCTTTTCATCACACGAAGGACAGCGTTATTTTCGGTATGAATTGCAAATTTGTAAGGCTACGGATTGTACGTCAACGGCCGGCATGACGAGCCCGACGGTCACAGATGTGATTATTAACTGGTCGCCATGAGATATCATCGTTCTGCGGGTTTTTCATTGATCGAGTTGTTAATCTACATCTCGATCATCGCGGTTTTTTCTTCGATGCTCGCTTCGATGTTTATTGTGTTGGGGCGCAGTCGTGGTCAATTGGAGGCGCGTGCAGAGGTGAATCAGGCGTTGCGTTTTGTGAGTGAGAAAATCAATCAGGATATTCGGGCTGCGACATCTGTGATTACTCCGGCATCGGCTGGGACGTCTTCGAGCACGTTGGTGTTGGTTGTTGAGGGCTCGACGATTACGTATCGTGTGACCTTAGGAGTATTAGAGCGGCAGGTGGACGCACTTTCACCCGAACCTATGACGGCGGATACAGTGTCGGTATCGTCTGTACGTTTTACGCGAACGGAGAATACCAATACCGTTCTCAACAAAACCCGGACAGGCGTTCAGGTTGACCTAACGATCGCGTATCAAACCGCCGGTCTGGATTGGGCCTATGATGCTAGTAAAAAAACAACTACCTTGATTCGAGATGAGTAGCGTATTGTATGCATCGCTTTTTTCTATCCGCGCGTCGACCTGGATTGGCAAGTCTGCCTGCGATTTTGGGTATGGCGATGCTTTTGTTAGCCGTGGGGTTAGCGATGATGAGTTTGAGTTTAAGTGAAACGATGACCATTGGTTCGGCGTCACGTGCGTCGCAGGCTTTGAGTTACGCTGAAGCTGGGGCTAGGGACGCGTTGTTGCGTATCGCGAGAAACAAGTCGTATACCTGTGCGACGGTGGACTGTTATTCGCTCCCTCTCGTCACTTCGGGTTGTGATGGGAGTCCTCCGGATGGTTGTGCGTACGTGACGGTGAGTTCTGGGACGGGAACCTCTTCAACGCCAAAAACGATTACTTCAAAAGGGTATCTCAAGAATAATGTTCGAACGGTTCAGGTTGATGTCTATTTTGATACCGCGCTTGATGGAGAAATAACGAGCACGACGTGGCGTGAAATTTAATTAGTGCTGGTGGTGGAAGTAGCGGAAGGTGTCGGTATTGTGCTGGTTGGCTCTACAATAGGTACCGGTGGCGCATTTGTTGTTGATGACGTCTCTGTGATCGGTAATGGTTCGATTGGGGGTTGGGGGGTGGGGGCAGGAGGGGCGGACGGAGGTTGAGATGCAGAAGGAAGTATCTGAAGATGTGAAGCTATCAGGCGAACCGCTTGGATATCTAGCGTCAGATCCGCTGAGGGGGCGGGCGCTTGGGCGGCTGACATCGCTGCGTTGATTTCGCGTCCAATAAACAGCCCAGAGGCGACGGTTGCTCCTAGCGCTCCCAATAAAAATATCACGAGAATGGCGGGATAGATCATGGAGCGGAGCTTGTGCGCGTCGATGGTCATAGATTGTAGATAGCTGCCGTAGTAGCTTGAATCACGAATGAAGAGGTTTGAAGAAAACCCTGTGGATCCGCTGACGTCATCGCAAGCCCGGTTACGCGCGTTAGGGTTGGTATGTTTTCCAGATAGACGAGGTAGGGGAGAAAGGTAAAAATGGTGGCGTTTAATTTGACCGTATACGCGATGGTGGCAAGAGGGTGGTCACCGGGTTCCTTGGGAAGCGGCACAGGGTCGCTCAGAGAGAGGGTTTGTTGAATGGATAATTTATTGGCCTGACTTTCTAAGAGTGAGGTGTATTCTTGAAAGTTATCAGATACCGGTAGGGCGGCCACGATGCGTGCATCTAGGTCTTTGATTTCTGCAAAGTTTTTACCTAATTGTTCAATGGCTGCTCCACGATTTGTCAGTTCGGCGGCCGAACGCTTAGCTTCGTTGATCGAGCGAGCAATGATGCGGATGCGATACGCCGAAATACCGATGATGACTCCGGCAACGGCCAAGGCCAACATGGAACGCAGGAGGTGTGTTCCGATCAGACGAAGGAGGGTCTTGCGTTCGATCATAGTTAGGGGGTTGGCGTAGAACCGAGTGCGTCTGGATCACGTAAATAAAAGGTGATGGTAAATGGGATAGCTTCTTTTTGATAGACGTGCGTGATGGGCGATTCGACACGGTCCAGGTAGGGAATTTCACTGATTGATTTTTTAAAGGCATTCAAATCTGCTCGTGTTTGCGCGATACCCACCAGGGAGAGTTGAGCGTTCGTTTCGGGAAACTGGAACGACGTGATGGTTACACCGATGGCTCGTTCTTGAAGTGCCTGTAGAAGTTTGCTCCATTTAGGGGCCGAATGAATGATTTGGCTTGTTTCGCGCACGAGATGATTCAATGCGCGTGTTCGTTCCTGCAAGGCTCCGGCGTTCGTAGTATGCGAGGGGATGGACAGTAAAGGGGTTTGGATGGCGTTTTGTTGTTGGAGATTAACCATGAACAACCAGGCGGCGACAAACAGGAGGCTTAATAGGAGGCTTAAGGCGACGGTGGATGCGGAAAGAAATTCGGCCAGCACCGAAATTTTTTGGTATTCGTAGGTATCTTCTGTTCCAACTTCCATCAGACTAACAATCGTATCCTGTGAGCGAGGGATTAGCCCGCGCCAGGCGGCTCCGGCGGCGATGATGTATTGAGGCGTCAGGGTATCGCTTACGGACTTGAGCGCTGGGTGCCATTCGGGGCCTTGGGCCGTGATTGCCGGCGGCGCGGCGATGTCTGTACGTTCAGGTCGTATATTGCAAAAAGAAGTAACGTGCATCGCTTTAGCCTCGCTGTAGGCTAGGAGGTGTTCAATGTTTTTGTTCCATGTTTCTTGGTTTTTTGAGCCTCCGTATTCTGTTCGGATCATCGCCAGATGAGGTCCGCGTGCCAAAGAGAGGGTTAGGCTCGTGTTTCCCGGAATAGCAAAGAGATAATCATGTTCCGCTTCGATATTGAGTGCGCGAATGGCGCTGACGGTGTGGTGTTCAACGGCCACGACGCGCAGCCCTGTTGCTTCGATGGCCTGGATATAGGCTTGAATGGTTTTTTTTCGGGCAGCTGTAATCAGGGCTTCGCGTTTGTCTTTTCCGTCACGCTGTTCGGAATCCACGTAAGCTTCTTCAAACGCAAAAGGAAGCTCGAGATGCGTGGCCAGATTGATGGCTTCATCAAGTTTTTCTGGACGAATGGATTTGGGAAACGATAAAACTTCCGTATATATCTGATCGGCAGGAATGGAAAGGATGACGTAGCGAATGGCGGCCTTCGTTGCAGTCCGGACGCTTTGAATGGCCTCGGTCAGCTTTTTTTCATTTTGGACAATGCCATTTTTAACGATGCTATCAGCGAGAGTGATTTCTGCTTGAGCACGCACACCGATAAATGGACGTTTTTTGGTCGGACTTTCTAGAAGCACGATTCGGACATGTGTATCCGATATTTCAAGACCGGCGATGGCTTGCTGGGGAGTAACGAGGGACCAAAAGAAACGTGCCATGGAAATATTGTTTACAGAATACCATGTCCCATGGTCTGGGGCTAGGCAGATTGCGGGGAACGCGTTACGCTTTTCTCTATGAAAGAACAGCGTCAATTGGTCCGGAACGCGGCTGTGCTGATGATGGCAACGGTCGTGAATAAAGCTATTGCTTTTTTAACGTTTCCTTCGATTGCGCGTCTCATGGGCCCCGAAGTGACGGGGGTCTTTTTTTATAGTATTGCTATCACCTCGATTTTTGTGACCTTTGCCGACCTAGGCATGACTCCCGCCATTATTCGGGCAGTAGCCGGAAAGGATGACAAGACCCCCCGCCTTATCGGTGCAGCATTCGGCATCAAGCTTCTATTGGCTCCTTTGGCCGCTTTAGCTGCTTGGCTCTACGCCTACCTACGTGGTGGAGATGCCCTCGTTCTTGCCACTGTGAGTGTAGCTTTGCTTGTCATGACTGCGGATACGTTTAGTTTATTGCTCTACGGTCTTCTGCGGGGAAAGCAACGTTTATGGCCTGAAGCGCTGGGGATGCTGGTGGGGCAGTGTGTTACATCGGGTATCTCGCTGTATGCAGCTTTTCATCATGCTGGCCCCACTATGTTGGCGGCGGCGTTGGCGTGCGGAAGTATTTGGAATGTGGGATGGGCGGCGTGGCATATGTATCGTCTTGGCTTGCGGCCCACGCTTCCCAAGATTCCCGATGTTCGGCTATTAGTGATGTATGCTTGGCCATTTGGATTGGCGGGCATTGCCGTGAAAGTGTATTCGTATGTTGATACGTTATTTATTGAGCGGTTATATGGCACGATTGCCGTGGCCATGTACGCGGCGGCCTACAAACTTACGTATGCCTTACAATTTTTGCCTTTGACCTTTACTGCTGCATTGTATCCAGCGCTCGCAGCAGCCTTTGCCGAAAAAAGAGCGGAGGATTTGCGAACAACGCTCGGAGCGTCATTGCGTGCCATGGCAGCACTCGGCGCGTTATTGTCTGCCGGGCTATCTGCTCTAGCCGGGCCGATTATGATGATAGTGTACGGGACAAAGTATCAGGATGCTATTCCGGTGTTTCGCGTTTTACCCTGGGTCTTATTGCCGATTTTTTTGGATTTTCCTATTGGTTCGTTTTTGAATGCTACACATCGCGCCGTGCGCAAGACGACGGCCATGCTCATGGTTATGGTGGTTAATGTAGCCTTGAATGCCGTTTTGGTTCCGCTGTTTGGTCCGCGAGGTGCAGCTTTTGCTGCTCTGGGTAGTTTTTGGATACTCGTTTTGATTGGCGTGTGGTTTATCCGCGAGAATCGGGCTGAATGTATGTTGGCGCTGCGCATTTTGGCTCAGGGCAGCGCAGCGGCTGTGTTAGCGTGGATCTCTTGGGAATTATGGCGCCACGTTTTGCCGTTTCCGGTGGCATTGTTGGTTGGTGGTCTATGCGGCATCGGTTGGCTATTTGTCGTCCGACTGGCTACGCGAGAAGATGTCCAAAAAATCGGCACGATGCTGCGTCGTCGTTCGGCACCTGCCTCCGAAGAATCTCCCCATGAAAGCTAAATGGACGCTGTTGACTCTGGAATATCCGCCACATGTTGGTGGCGTTGCTCGATATCTTGCTGATCTTGTTTATTCGGCGAAGGGGGAGCTCGATGTTATTGTGTGTTCAGAACAAAAATTCTGGCGGAGCCATGTACCGTACGGTACATGGCCGCGCTGGTGGCCGATGGTGAAGGCTATTCGCAGCTTGTCTGATCAATCTGGGGTTATTGTGAGTCATGTTCTTCCTGTCGGTACGGCGGCGTATCTCGCGCATTTGTGGGGTGGTCCGCAGTACGTTGTCATATTGCATGGTACGGATATTCGGCAGCTGACGAACCCATGGAAACGATGGCTGGCGCGTCGTATTTGTCGTTCCGCTGTTCGCGTTTGCGTCAACAGTCAGTCGACGGCCAATGAATTACGCGCTCGTCTTGGCATCGAACATGCAACGGTGATCTATCCAAGGGTTTCGATTCCTGATTCGGTACTGTCGCGTGTCGAAGCACGTCGGCGACTCGGCATCTCTTTCGAAAAGCGTTTGACGCTTTCGATTGCTCGTCTGGTTCCGCGTAAGGGGATTGATCGGACGATTGAGGCGCTCGCATCGTTCCAGGAGACTGAACGTCCTTTGTATATCGTGATGGGTAACGGAGAAGATGTAGGTCGGTTGCAGGCTCTCGCAACTCAGATGGGCGTGGCGGTGACTTGGTTTTCTTCCTCGTCAGATGAAGAAAAATGGTTGTGGTTGGCTGCGGCCGACGTTTTTGTCCTGCCTGGGCGTGACGAAGGTGGTGATATTGAAGGCTTTGGGATTGTCTATTTGGAGGCAGCAGCTGCCGGAATCCCTTCGATTGCAGGAAATAGTGGGGGAGCTCCCGAAGCGGTTCTTCATGAGAAGACCGGTCTCGTTGTCGATGGGACGAGCGTTGCGGATATTACTTTGGCCCTTCGTCGTCTTTTGGAAGAATCTGAACTACGGGAGAGGCTGGGAAAGCAGGCTGCAGAACGGGTACGAGCGGACTTCTCTGGCGAAGACCAATGGTCTACTCTAATTGAAGCTCTCCCCCTTACGAAGGGGGAGGTGGAGGGGGTTCTGTCGTAAGGAGTGGAATGTATCAATCGTATGGATGAGTCATCTATTTCAATCATCATTCCGTGCTATAACCATGCAGCGTCTTTGAATAGAACGCTGCACGCTTTAGCTCAACAGAATTATTCGGCCTATGAGGTCATCGTGGTTGATGATGGATCAACTGATGATCCGGCTACGGTTGTCCAGCGTTTTCAGGCTGAGTTACCCATCTCTTTTTTTCGCTTCGATACCAATCGAGGTGCGCCCGCTGCACGCAATGAGGGTGTGCGTCATGCTTCGGGAACCTTTGTTCTGTTTTTAGATGCCGACGTATCGCTTGTTCCGGGAGCGTTGTCTGTGTACGTCGATACCCTGCGTCTGCACCCTGAAGCAGATTTTGTGTATCCCAATTTTTGGTGGGGAACACGATTATTTCGTGGACGCGTCTTTGATGTTGCAGCCCTGCGTGAACAGAATTTTATTCATACCTCGGCCCTGATTCGTCGTTCGGCTTTTCCGGGATTTGATGAGTCGCTCAAAAAATTTCAAGATTGGGATTTGTGGCTAGCGATGGCCGAGAAGGGGTCGCGCGGCGTTTGGATTGATCGAGATCTCTATCGCGTTGAGCCACGACGCGAGGGAGGGATGAGTCGTTGGTTGCCGTCGATCATGCATCGGATTCCCTGGCCCATCTTGGGCTATATGCCACAAGAAGTTCATCGGTACCGTGAAGCAGAGGGGATTATTCGCAAGAAGCACGGAATATGAATTTAACCGCCTTTAAGCAGAGGTATCAAAAGGAACTGATTTGGCTGGGTTTGATCCTAGGTCTTCAAATTGTTTCTTTCTTTACCCTGTCTCATCCTGCGCTACGCTCGATCATCACCCTGCTCGTCGGATGCTCCATGGGATGGCTCGGATATAAACGTCCGGTGCTTGGGATGAGCGCTTTGACGGTAGAGTTCTTGATCGGCTCCAAAGGTCATCTTTTGGCTGTTACCTTCGGCGGAGCTGATGTCGCTCTCCGGATCGTTATGGTCGCAGGGTTTATGTTGGGCTGGATGGTGAATGTCATACAAGATCGAACCTGGACATCTCTCGCGTCTTGGTTGCGTCAGCATCTCCAATATCTCGTTCTTGGGCTGGTTCTTGTCTACGCTCTCGTTCGAGGCTTGCTGTTGAGTGTTCCGTCTTTGGTTATCGCCGATGCTAATGCTTGGGGCTCTTTGATTCTATTGTTACCGGCAGTGGATCTGGCGCGACGTTATCGGGAAGATTGTAAAGTTTATCTGCTACCTGCTCTCTCTGCGGGGTTCATTTGGCTGGTTGTGGAAACGTGTTTCTTGGCCTATCTTTTTTCGCATGATTTTTCGGCCCTTTCACCGGCGGTGTATTTGTGGATTCGTAAGACAGGTGTGGGGGAGGTTACGCGAGTGGTCGGCAGCGTCTTTCGTGTGTTTTTTCAATCGCATATCTATGCCTTGCCGGTGCTTTTTTTAAGTTGGTCTTGGATGGGCGCTCATCCTGGAAAGCCAAAAAAGAATGTTTGGATAGCCTGCGCCGTGAGTACCAGTGTTTTATTGATTAGCCTGTCCAGAAGTTTTTGGCTGGGTGCCGCCGCCGGAGGTGTTGCGAGTCTTATGTTGTTGACGATACAGCGTACGGGATGGTGGAAGCGTTTGCCGTACGCGCTTGGAGCGGTTATTGCCGGCACATTGTTAACCGCAGCTCTCGTTCTCTTTCCTATTCCAAAAACCGGCGGCGCCTCTCTGTTAGATGTCTTGCGAGCTCGTGCGGATACGGGTGAGGCCGCAGCCTCAACGCGCTGGATTCTGTTGCCGGCCCTCGTAGAGAAGATCAAACAACATCCTCTTTTGGGTTCGGGTTTTGGCGCAACGGTGAGTTACGCCTCAAAAGATCCCCGCGTACTCCAAATGACCCAAGGAGGGCTTTATACGACGTATGCTTTTGAATGGGGTTGGCTGGAACACTGGATCAAGTTTGGTATTTTGGGTGTTCCGTTGATGTTGTGGATTGTCGTCGGTCTGGCCGTTCGGCTGTGGAAACAAGAGACGATGCCGTTTTGGTTGCGTGTCGGCAGCGTCAGTTCGCTTGTGGGTCTTATGGTCGTACATGCCTTTACGCCGTACCTGAATCACCCCCTGGGATTCTTGTTTTTATTCGTGGGGGAGGGGATACTGATTTGGTATTCTAATTCTCAATTCTTTCCTGAGCCCGCTCGACAAGCTCGGGGCAAACTCTGTTGATGAAGTTGAAGGATTCCTAAGCAATATGGGAGAAAAATCATTTTTTAAGCATCTCAAAGAAAACCCCATGGCAACAGCGATTGCTGGGGCGATTGGTATTCATGCGGCCATTCTTTCACCACAGGCATTAGAGGCGGCAAAAGCTACACGAGAAGCTGCGGCAGAATGGGAAAGATCATGGTTTACAGAGGGAACGGTTATTCATCCGCAAACACCAGAAGAGCAAGAGGAGGTTAGGCGACGGATTGCAGAGCGCGAAGCGCGCATAGATTCCAAAGCTCTCGAGACGTATAAGGCCCAGACGCGAAAAGATATTGAAGCTGGAAAAATGCCGAGTTTCATGATGTATTTTGATTTTGAAAAATTGTACGGCGTTGAAGCTGAGAGAGTTGAAGAAGCTCGGCAGAGGGCTGAAAAAATGATTGAAAAGTTTAGACAAGATGTTGGTGATCAGTTAGACGAGAGTGAGGTCAAGATGATTATGGAGACCATGTGGGGCCCAGATACTAATGGTGAAGAGGGACAAGGGTCTATCGTTGAGTATTTTTTAACTGGAAAACGTAATTGTGATTCAATTAATCGAGCTCAACAGATTGTACTTGAGGGCGTTATGGCACATCTCGCGCCAGAAGAACAGCAACGATTTTTGATCGGAGAACGGAAGGTTAAAGATCACGTCATTGCAACGTTGAAAGAATCGGGGATTCAGGGATCGCCTGGGAAGCTGTATCTTCTCGAGCGTCCGTTTGAAATTGTTACAGATATGCCGGAGCCGGGTACGGTCGATGTATCTGCAGATCTTATTAAACGCACAACGGGTGGCATGATGTCCCTCAGAATATCAACCGCTCCCGGCGAAGTATTACCGAGTCCGGATGTTGATCACGTTATTAATACGCCTATTCCCAGAGGATATGTGACGGTTGGTCCTTTGAAAGGATCGAGATATGTGATGCAGGAGGCTCGCGAACAGGGGCTGTCGATTGAAAAGTTTTCAGATCGGCCGATGGAGGTTGAGGTATTGTCGAGTAATGAAATAGATGCGCTTTTTGAGCGTCAGCGTACGGATATTGCTGAGATGGATCAGATATTGGATAGGCAATTAACAGCTGCGCACGAGCGGTATTTCCTTAATGACATACACAATCCTACGCGTGAGGCTATAGCGCATTTGAAAAAGCGTCTTGAAATACGCGATAATTCGGTGGTTGGAATCGTGCTCACGCCAACATCTTTGTCTGATTGGTCTAATGAAGCGGTACAAGACATGCTTGACATACATACTCGTGTCATAAAATTCAACGGCCCAACTATTTCTACCATTCCTGATAATGGTATTGATAGACAGGGCATCTTTGATGCGTTCATGATAAAAATGACGGACCAAATCAATGCGCACATGAGTCTTGGTGCTTCTTTGGGTACGGAGAGCGTGGTTGTTCGGGGGCTGATGAGCGCAGATGGTAAGAATGAGCATGTTTCTCCCAATGTTTTGCGGAATTTTTTGTCAGCCGTTTCAAGCGTTCGAGATGTTGTATTGGATTATGATCTTATTGATACGTCAGAAATCGATGCAATTGTTGCTTCTCGAACTTCAAGTAACATTTCTTTATCTTCAATACAAAAGATTCCCTATGCTGGAGCAGATGCATCTGTTTCTTGGTCTGGTAATTTACTGAGTGTGCGCAAGTTCCTGCGAGATGTAAGTGCCGCAAAATCTACAATTATCGTTGCAGCTGATATGTATCTTGAAGCAGCGATACACTATCCCGATATCATCACGCTGCCTCATATTGGTTACGATGTGAGCTCGTTAGATGTTAGCGTGTTGCAATCTTTAGATAGGCGAATGGCTGATACGAGCAACGGCTCGCTATCTAAACACGATAGAGACAACCTTAGGCTCATTATTCAATCCGGTATAGACCTAAAAAATGGAACAATGGGTAGCCCGATGTAAGGTGCGACTGCCTTGCTTGAAAGATATTCTGTATGCGTCTTTAATCGTGTGACCACGTGTGGCCAGTGATAAAATCTTCTCCGCTCATCGGTTGCTTTCCTTCGAGTTGTATCTTGGTAAGAGCTATAACGGTCTCTTGACCAGAGATTATGCAAGGCTTTTGCTGATTAATGATCCGTGTTCCGATCGGGTTTTGTCTATTTTCTATAGAAAGAACGATCGTTTCCAATATTTTCAACCTCTTCCCCCCATATTCCATCCACGTCCCCGGCCAAGGATTATACGCCCGCACCATTCGTTCGATTTCTTCTGCAGATTTTGTCCAATCAATTTTTCCATCTTCGCGTGACAGCGTCTTGCAGGTCGTGGCTTGGGTATGATCTTGTTCGTATGGAATCCGTGTCCCGGCGAGATAATCGGCGAGAGCGGAGGGGAGGATGGTGGCGCCGAGGAGCGCTAAGCGGTCATGGAGGGTATTGCCGGTGTCGGTGGGGAGAATCGGTTCTTCGGCGATCTGGATAATCGGGCCATGATCAAGGAGGGCGTCCATCTGCATGATGGTGACGCCGCTCTGTGTGTCTCCAGCGGCAATGGCAGCCTGAATAGGAGAAGCTCCGCGCCAACGAGGGAGGATAGAGCCATGAACGTTAATGACACCTTTTTTGGGGAGATCTAGCAGCCATTGGGGTAGAATCTTGCCGTACGACACGACGACAAAGGCATCACACGTTGGACCGACTTCTTTAAGCCATGAACAAAAAGGCTCATCAAGAAGTTTTTCAGGTTGAAAGATATGTTCTTTGGTAGCGATGCGGTCGTCGTCTGGTGTATCGAGCAGTGCTTGCTTGATTGGTGGGGCGGTAAGAGTGGCGTGTCGTCCCACGGGTCGATCTGGTTGAGTGACGATACCGACGACCTCAAAACGTCCGTCCTGCATCAAGGAACGCAGTGATGGAACGGCGAATTCTGAGGTGCCAAAGAAAAGGATACGATACATAGCGTGTTCGTCCGTTAATGCAGCTTTGGCGCGCCGTCTTCTTGTTTGATTTCGTAGGCTTTGTCGATAAACAAAATGCCCTCTAAATGATCAAATTCGTGTTGGTAGACGATGGCGGGGAATCCCTTTGCATCGAATTCAATGCGGCGCCCGTGACGATCGAGCGCTTTCAGGTGAATTTTTTTAGCGCGTTTTACCATACCCCAGGTCTTGGGAACGCTTAGACAGCCTTCCTCACTATCGACGTCTGCTTCCGTCAATAAAGTAATTTCTGGATTGATATAGGCTTTAGCGCCAAAGCGTTCGTTCACAATAAAAATACGCTCGTTCCGTCCAACTTGCGGAGAGGCGATGCCCACTCCATCCGCTACGTGCATAGTGGCGATGAGCGTATCCAAAAAAGCTTGAAATTCAGGAGTTCCGATCTGGGCAGGATCAACCTCCGTCGAGCGCACACGCAGCGACGGAGTGGGGATGGTAACGAGTGGAAGTGTGGGTTTCATGGGCAGGAATGACCAGGAATATTAGCTGAAACAGTTGATTGGGTCAAGATCAATATGCGCTTTTCCCACGATAGGTGCAAGCAGGGCCGCGAGGGTACTGTACGGTGTTTCTTTGGGGGCGATGAGGTGAACGACGTGCCGCGGTAGACGTGAACGTGGGCGAAAGGGGACGGGATATGGGCCGCGGAGGGACATAGCGGGGCCAAGCGTTGGTTCTAGCGCGGCCATGAGTTCTTCGGCTTTACTTGCCTCCCCATCGACTAAGATTTTAACCAGGCGAATTGCCGGGGGAAAGCGAAACGAGCCGCGTTCCTGCCATTCTTGCTCCCAGACCGCCGAAACTCCCAAATTGGTCAGCCATCCTCGGCATTCTTGTAGCAGTTCTTCTCCGCCCTGAATAATGGCTCGCGCATTGGCCGTCATGATGCGTGCTGCACTGCGTCGCCAAGCGATCACGAGGCGTTCACGGCGTCGAATATCTTCAATAGCTCCAGCAAAGAGGGATAGGTCGGTAATGACGACGAGGGTATTGGGCGTGAGGTGGGCCGCTTCCCATTCAGGAATATTGAGTACATGAATGTCGGAGGTTCCGATATGTTTAACCAGGTCACGAGATAGTGTATCGATGCCGGCTCTTCCACGCGACAGATCCAGGCCGCCACATGCCGGACAATTCAGGCTTACCGGTGAGCGCTTACCACATCGTCGGCAGAGTTCGGTGTCGGCAACGAGTGAAACGGGAAAGCCGCAAGCGGGGCAATGCGCTTGCCAGGCGCAATCTCGACAGGTGACACGAGCGCGTTCGCCGCGAATCGGATGGACGATGATGACCGGATTCCCATTATCGGCTGCTTCGTGGATTTCGTGTAGGGTTTGAGCGGAAAGGTTTGCTACAGGTGATCGTCCCTGACGTGTTGTGGGTTCTAGTCGTATGTCGGGGGTGAGATGTGGAACCGCGTTCCATGAGGTCGTTTTTCCCTCCTCAAGACTCGGTGTTGTGCTGATACGAAAGATGCGAATACTTGGTTTTAGGGTGTGGATGGTCTCGACGACGCGACGGGCATCCAGTCGTGGGGCCATTTCATCTTGTTTGAAGTCATCGTTTTCTGGTTCTTCAACGATGATGGTATCGCTTACGATACCCATCCAGGCTCCCAGGCGGGTACTGACCAGGATGCCGTTTGGATCTTCTAAAAACGTTCGCAAGATATTCCAGGTAATCCCCGGCGCGATGCCGGCATGTAGAATAGGTGCTTTGAGGAGTTGCCCCAGGTGTTCGCTTCGTTCTTTCCAGGGCGTCAGAATGATTTTTCGTCCTTCGGTTTTTTTGAGAATTGCGAGAATGCCATGCGTTACGTCGTGAACGCGATCTATCGCGAAATGCGTTTCTGGCGGCGAGGGGAATTGTGTTTGTTGAGATGATGGAGGGATGACGATTGGTTTGGCGCGGATCGGGACATGACGAAGCCATGAGGCAAGAACTGACGGGCTAGATGTAAAGCTCATGTGTACGGCTTCGCGTAGTAATGCAACGAATTCCTGGCCAGCATTTAAGAGGACGAGGGGTTCGGCAATCAGGCGTGCACGACTCGCAAAGGGTGAGTCGTGCATGATGTTGATCACTACGGCTGGAACCTCTTGTCGGCGCAGGGGAACACGCAAAACATCACCCACCCGCAACATATGAACGTCGGGGATAGCGTAATCGAATGATTCAATACCAGGGATGGTACGTATGGCCGGAACAACGCGGATGTACATGGTGGAGTGGGCAGGGAAAGTAGCTAGTAGCTTGTAGTTAGTAGTTGGGTAGAGCTGCTTTCAGAAAATCTTAGCTACAAGCTACTTTCTACTAGCTTCTAGAGGATATCGTATCTCGCGGTTAGGTACCCGACGCCGAACGGGGTTTCGTAGCAGAGTTTTTTGGGGACGACGTTCATGTCGTGTAGCATCCCTAAAAGCGTAGTGATGGGGCGGTAGCCGCATTGGCCGGCGTGTTCTACGATGTCGGGTGATAGGGTTATGAGGGATTCAGGGGCATTTTTTGCAATGGTATCAATGACGGCCGCATCAAATGCAGGGCCTTCAGTGGATGCGCCGCCAGGTGAGGTGGGGCCGAGTTTATGTGATAAATCGGCGCTAGCAATGACGGCGATGCGAGATGTCTCGGCGTGGAGAATGCGTTTAAGCTGTTTGCCGAATTCGTAATGCGAAGCGCCATCCAGCATCGACGGAGATATAGGAATGAGTTTCCATGCGGAGAGGCGGCTAGCGAGCAGCATAAGCGGAATCGTAAAGCCGTAATCGATTTCTTCGGTGGAGGTGAGTGTGAAGGGAATGCCCTCGTCGCGTAATTTTCGCTGGACATGGTCGATAGCTAGCAAATCTCCTTTGGCGGTAAACGTTGTCGAAAAATCTCCAAAGGATTTAAACGATCCATGATAGGTATCGGCTAAATTAATACTGAAGGCATCCGGATAGCGCGAACCGTGAGGAGCGATCATGCAGATCGTTTGTGGTTTGGCGAGATAGAGTGCTTCTTCGATCTCACGCATGGCGGCGAGCGTTTGTCCTAATCCATCACGATGCTCCTTGCCGATAGATGGCAGGAGGAGGGGGGAGTGGGGAACGATGGCGCCAAAGACGATCATAGAGAGGCGAGAGGGGCGGCGGGTTTTGTGGCCATGAGTGTATTGAGGCCAAAGACTTCACCCACTGTATATGGTTTTAAAACGGCATCGGGCAGCGTAACGACATTCTTCCAGCTCCAGCCGGTGGCTATAAACGTTTCAGCCGAAGGTATGGCTCGTAGAAGTCCATCTTCGACGACATAGACCGCAGGAGATTTTACTCCGCGCACTAATTCACCATCGTGCAATTGATATGGTTCACCGGTCTTATACGTGGCGAGTTTAGCCGCTGTGGTTTTTTTGATTGTGCGACCTTTAAAATACAGCGCGAGAAAAGTTTTATCGGGGATGGATTGTTTAACGCTATTCTCGACATACCAGTAGGCTTTGGAGGCAGAATCCTGCAAGACGACACCCTGAGGAAAGGCGGTTTTTATGGTGATGGTGGTGCCGGTAGCGTAGTCGGCAAGGTCGGCGTATTCGACGGGCTCGATTTCATCCTCGTTAAATCCAAAGGCGCGAAACGTTTTCATGTCTGCAATCTGTTTCTTTTCTTCACCCGTTAATAGCCAGATGCGTTTTTTGGGATCTTGGAGAAGAGAGAACTTGGGAAAACGAATGGTTGAGCCGGTGGGGTAAGCAGAGAGTTCGGTATCCGAAGCGGTGATAACCTTGTTGGTATCAGCGAGGCTTTCGAGGACGGCCTGTGAGGCAAAGGGGCGTTTTTCGCCCATGCGAATGATATAGGTCGTATCGCTTCCCGTAGCGCGCACGAGTGTGCCATCTGGATAGCTTAAGCTAAACCAGCGACGCCAAATACGCCATAAGTTGAGATTGCCATGAATATGCGGCGTGTAGCTATACAGCATGGCCGTGGCGTTATTTGTGGGAGTGACCGTAGTTCCGTCTACGCTCATCTCTTTGCCGGGGGCTTTTCCTGCACGCGTTTGACCATTGCCTAAAATTTGCAACAGGTATTTTTCGCGATGTTGTTTGGCTGCCCACTCGACCTGTGAGGCAAAGCCTTTATAGTCTTGGATCGCTGGATCATCTTTACTGCAGGAATCGCACACGCCGTAGCCGGCTGCCCAATCAAGCTGTCTTTGGCTTGGATCGCGATCTTCAACTAATGACTGTTCTTTTTGGAGAAGGGCCAAAAGATATTTTGGATTTATCTTATAGGACGTAGCAACCCGCCAAATGATCTCCGAGGCTGGTTTTTCTATCCCATCGATATCTTTGATTAAGGTATCGGCAAGGGTTCCCTTGGAGCGCATGAAGCTAACCATGCGTTCATAGCTCATGCTGGTGACATCAAAGATATCCGTATCTTCTAATACGCGGTTAGGATCAAACCCGGGATCGAGCGTGAATTCTTGGGCCTGGAGCGCTTGTGCTTGGGGCAAAAAAACGCTTAAAACCAGAACCATGGCGAGGATTCTTTGCTTCATGCCTCTAGAGTAGCATATCCGCCTTTCATTTGTCGTCTCGACCGAAGCCGGAGGCGCAGCGGAGAGACCTATAAGAAAATACATCCAATGAGTGTTTTTCTTCATAGATTCCTCGCGTATAGCGACGTGGTCGCCACGCGACTATACGTCGACTTCCCCCGCTGTTCGCGAACAGCGGGGTTCGCTCGGAATGACAAGGGGGTATGCGGGAATGACACGGTGTGTGTTACGATATCCCTCATGCAGCGGTCGCGGATTCTTGGAGTTTTGGGAAGTAGTATTCTGCTTCTTCAAGGCCTGTTATTTTTTATTCTTCCGGTTACGACTCAGTCGGTCTTTGCGAGCCCGGATGAAACGGCGGTGATGGTAGCGGCTCGCGCCTATGCGGAGACGGGGAGCATGCGTTTGGTGGATCCGTTGCTCACATCTTTTCCGTGGCTTCATCCAAGAAGTTTCGTGACGCAGGGCGATGCGCTTGTCCCTGTAGGTTTTCTCGGTTGGCCGATGATACTGAGCTTGGTTGCTCGAGTTACTTCGGTAGCATTGCCGTTTGTGACTCCGCTACTCGTCATCTCTGTTGCGTATCCCTTATTTTGTTTTTCTCGACGCTTTGGTCGTTTGGGTCAGTGGGTTGCGATCAGCCTGTGGCTGTCTTTTCCTTCGGTTATTCTCTACGCCAATCGTGCCTTGTTTCCAAATCTGCCGGTGGTTTGTTTGGCAGTCTGGGCTGCGTATCTCGTGTGGTCACAGCGCTCGAATCGAGCCATGGTTGGCGCAGGGATATTGGCAGGAATGGCGTGCATCATTCGTCCACTTGAGTTGGTGTGGATTGTGCCGTGGCTGTGGCTCGCGTATGCCGGTCGGAGCTTTTCAGATGTCATCCCGAGCGAGTCCGCGAGCCGAGGGATCGCTTCGAAGGGATTCCTCCGCTCGTCGCTAAGCCTCCTCGGTCGGAATGACAGACGTACAATCTTGGCCTTTTTTCTTTTTGGTTTTGCGGCTCCACTCGTATGGTCCCTCTTTGTCGCTTGGCAAACCTATGGCTCGCCGTGGATTGTGGGATATTTTTTGCATGATCCAATAATTTCTTTCGTTGCCTCATCACCTTCTATTGCGCCCGCCACGAGCGTGATTCGTTGGCCGTTTGGATTTCATCCTCGAGCTGTTTGGTTTAATGCCAAGAATTATTTGTTGGTTTTTTTGTGGCCTTGGGCGCTGGTCGTTCTCACCGCGTTGAGTTTATATATCCGCCGTCGAGCCGCGCGATCAATTCTCATCGTTGCCCTTTGGACCGTGGGTATGTTGGCGCTCTTATACGGTCAGGCTATTTATCAAGATCATGTTGGGGTGAATATTGTTTCTCTGGGTAATTCATATTTGCGCTATCTCCTTCCTGTGACGGTGTTTATAGCTCTGGGAGGAGCGGCGTTGGCCCATGAGAGTGTCAGGCGTTTGCCACGAGCGGGTTTTACGTCTGCAATTATCATCTGTCTCGCTCTGTCCATTGGAGGCATGCATCTTGCCTTAGCGCATCCGACGGAAGGGGTGTTTGCGGTGCGACATGAACTTCAGCGGTATGAGACGATTCGTGCTAAGACGTTAGCTCTCACGAATCCTGAAGACTTGATTCTGTCTGAGCGCAGCGACAAGATTTTTTTTCCACTGCGTCGCGTCGCTTCACCATTGCCTGATTATGAACGAATGTACGATCTTGTGATGCAGGCGTCACAAAACGTGTTTGTATTTTCTGAAACCTTAGATGCAAACAGGCTCAAGCAATTTAATGAAGAGCGTTTGACGCTCCGATCACTCATGACGAATCGCAATCAAACGCTGTACGCTGTAGAGGCGATGACAACAAATCCATGAACCTGCCCCGTCCTTTGGTCTATGTTTTTTTATCTATCCCGTGGGTGTTGGCGGGTTTAGGTTTGTTGTATCTTTGCAGTCTCCGCTATCCCTTGTCTGGCACCTTCGTGGTTCAGAGCGCTTTTGATGGAGGCAGTGCGTGGGTGAATCCGTGGTTGCCTGGTGAACGAGTGATGCGCGCCGAGGATACGGGGGAGAATTGGAGCGGACAACGTGTTTTGGATGATCCGGTGTATTTTACTGCTCGCACGCCGGGGCCGTATGAGTCTGTCGAGATCGCTCTAGAATATCGCTCTATTCATCAACCTCTCCTTGAGTTTGGTTTGGTACGTGATGCGGCGGGGAAGGAATTGGACCTCGTACCTTTGTATTCATCCGAATTGGAAAAACCGGAATGGAGACGTGCGATGCACGCAGATGCGAAGGGATATGTCAGACAGGGGGTTTCGGATACGCGTCTGATTGATCCACGGCCCGAAGGGCTCGCGATATGGGATGCAACAGCAACGATGCCGTTACTGACGGATCCGGTATCTGCCGAGCAGGCGACGACGGTGTCTTTGCGGGGCTCGCATGATTTTTATGTAGTACCAGCCGGTGGAAGGGTTGATATGACGTTTGTCCTGCAGGGCGTGAATCGGTCGGTGGGAAGTGATCTCGCGACCTTCCGTCTATTTCGTGGAGACGAAGAGATCGGCTACGAAGTTCTTCCGGCGAGTGGTAGTCGTGAGCAGGGGCTGACCAAAATCATGGAACAGGCCATCAAGATTCCTAACGCTTCTCCCGGTGTCTACCGCATCGCGTTCCACGCCGATGATGACGTGGTTATTCGCGAGATTCGGACGACGAGTCGTCGTTGGGTGGTAGGGCCGCGTGTCTATTTTGCCGATAGCGTTGGCTTCGCGACGTCGACCTTGCCGGGGATCGCGCGCACGAGTTCTCGTCACTTGGTCGCTGAAACGTTTCATGTGGAGGGAAAACAGGATATTCAGTTTGGGAGCGCGGTGATTCGTGTGCGTGATGTTCATACGGCGTTTCGAGGAAATCGGAATGATACCGAGCGCTGGGTGCGCCTAGAAGCGCCTCGTGGAGATGTCCGCTTGGTCGGCGATGGATTTTTTGCCCTACGTGATGATGCCTGGTTTGATCCTCGTCCCACGCGCCTGACTGACGCAACGGAGTTGGGGGTGGAGCGTATTGAAGCGGTCATGACGCCGTATGTGCGTCCGCAAGATTTGGGAGATGGTTGGTATCGTTCAACGTTTATATTTTCTCTTGATCCGCGCCAAGATGGTTTGCGTTTTGTTTTATCCGCTCCCGGTATCGCCAGCCGAGCTGGGGCGGTTGATCTGCGAAACGTCACATTGACCTATAAACGGCCGGCCGTTGGATTTGAAGTGTGGTTTAAAACGCTGCGCCAAGAGTTGGCTAACGCCTGGCATCGATTATGACCCTCTCTCGTTTTCTTTCACTTCTTGTCCGTCACGGCGCCTACGCCCTGGCTGTTTGGTGCGTCTGCGCCTTGGCCGCAGAATATCTCATTCCGGGCTTTGTGACGCCGTTTGTAAATCTTCCGATGGTCGTGTTTACTTCTATCTTGCTTTTAACCGCTGCCTTGATATTGCCGAATGAACCTTCTGTGTAAAGATTGCGTCTTCTTATCCGACGTGTTAATTTTTTTCCATGCCTGACTGCTTATTTTGTCGCATTATCCGCAAAGAAGTTCCTGCAGAAATTGTCTATGAAGACGAGGCGACGTTGGCTTTCTTAGACATTCACCCAACAAATCCCGGGCATACGTTAGTTGTGCCAAAGCAACATAGTGATGGATTGCCTGATGCGGATCCGACCGTTTTGGGTCACGTGATCCAAGCCGTACAACGCGTGGCGAACGCGCTTATGCCGGCGCTTGGGATTGAAGGCTTCAACATCATTCAAAACAACGGCTCGGTCGCGGGCCAAGTCATTCCGCACCTCCATTTTCATATTATTCCGCGACAGGCGGGGGATGGGTTGGAGCACTGGCATGGAAAGGTGTATGAGGAGGGGGAGATGAAGGAGATGGGGGAGAGGGTGAGAAAAATGATGGTATAAAAGAAATTTTTCAAACAATCTATATTGACTACCCCCATAAAATGTGTTGGGATAGGGCTGCCAAATGAATGGCGATTGGAGGCTGAGTTGAGAACTTTCAGCAGAGCTGGGGCGGCGTACGCCCTGTTCGGAGACAACACGGCCACTGCGACCGAGCAGTGGTTCCTGGGACGCCTGAATCAGGGCCTCTTGCTGCACGACTCGTTGGTCGTGCCCGAGGTCTGGGCGATCACCAACCGGTACCTCGTGAGCCGAATCCAGGCTCCCGATGGTGCCGACATGCTTCGCGAGGGGCTCATCGTGCCTCTGCGGCGCGACAACGCCACGACCTTCGAAGCGGCCTTCAACAGGCTGCTGGGAGCAGGGTCGCACGGGGTGGACGAGGGCCTTCGACCCTATGTCCAGGGCCTGGACAAGAGCGTCCCCGAAGCGGTCACCTTCTCTCTCGGGCCTGTCATGGAGGCTTACCGACGGGCTTCCGACACCCTCTTCGACTACGACATGCTGGTCGCATCCTTCGGAGTGAGCCCGGACGGCGCGCGGGCCTTCCTGCGAGCCGTGGAGGAAGCGAAGGGTCGTCAAGTCGACGTCTACACGAACACCTTCGTCTTCAAGGAGACGATGGGCAACTCCACGCCGTACCTCTCGGGCGACGACGCATCGAGGGTCTGGGACGTCGCCAGGGCGATGTACAGCTTCAACATTCCCTCGCTCCTCGACCTGGGAGTCGCCGCGCCGGATGACTATCAGGGTCACCTGCTCGTCGCGAAGCTGCGGAGCCACGGAGCGGTGCGTGAGACGTCGGTCCTGGCCGTCGCGGGCGACGACGTGCCCGCCATGCAGGCGGCATTCCATGCGGCGCTCGGAGATGCGCGTGTGCACTGGCTCTTCTCTCATGGCGTCATCGAGAGCCTGACGAGCGAGGATCTCTTGGCTGCGCGCTCGACGTCTCATCGCGGCGAGTACCTCGCTCGGCGGACCGTCTTCCTGGCGCAACCGAACGAAGCCAACTGGCTTCAGCTCGTCGACTCCATGCAGCGCTACTTTTCGCAGGCTGCAGAGGAGGTGTTGCGGCTCTGGATCAATACCGGTCGTCTCGGGGCAGATCTCGTGGACGCCCAAGTTTCGGTCGAAGGCGACACGATCATCCGTCTGCTCCTGCCCCTTCAGGGAGCGGTGCAGATGGCAGGCCTGCCCGATGCGGCACCGGAAACTCCGACAGCCTCCATCAAGGTCAAGCCTGTGCAGGTCGTCGCGACCAACACGCAGGTTCCCATCGTCAACGAAGAGGTCTAGCCCCTTCTCTCGCCCGCGGGTGCGGCGCTCTCATGAGTTCCTCGAGAGCGCCCCCGCGGGTTTCGCATTTTTATCCTGTTACGTTTCGTTTCAGTAAATACTCCAGCGCCTCATCACACGTCGCCAAATCTCCTTTTGCTTGATAGGTTTGTATGCGTTCGATTTCCGAATCAATAAAATGATGTGCCGTATTTTTTACAGCTCCCTGATAGTGAACCATTTCTGCATTCCAGGGGAATACTTGCCCGTGAGCATTGTAGATTTCCAAGGTAATATTCGCTTTCTTTATTTGCTGTAAGACACTCAAAAAAGCACGGAGCTGTTGATGAATGGGGGCGATTAAACAGATTCGTTGCCAAGAAGACTGTTGGGCATACTGAATAAGATTGACCGATTCAGTGTAAGTATTCAAGTTGTCCGCGTATGGAAGCGCGAGGATATGTTTAACGGGAACCCCATTTTCTTTCAATTCAGAAGCCCATTCTTCAAATCCGGTATATCCCTGTCCCGTTCCTCCGTATAATGCTAGTCTCGAAGCTCGAGGCCATAATGCAACGGCTCTTTGTATTTGTGTTTTACGCAATGTTCCATCTGGTTCGGCGAAAATATAGATAGCATCTAATCGTGTGTTCGGGAGTTCATCAGTTAAAACAATCGTATTCAGTTTATACAATTTAAGATCAACGGACGGCATAAAATCTATGAGATCCTTTTCGGCAACTCCTGCCTCTCCACTTCCACAGATACTTAACCCAGCTCACAATATGCGCACGTAGAGCGCGATTTTTGAACAGTCCAAGAAATTGACTGCTCTTTGCCGAAGCTCGACCGAATGCGTGCTGTAACGTCACAGTTGGAAGATAGACGATGCGTTTACCTAGCCCATGAACACGGCGGCATAGGTCCACATCTTCAAAATAGAGCCAAAAATATTCATCAAAACCTTTGAGCTGTTTCCAGATACTTTCCGGCAACATGAGGGCCGAGCCTTGAACCCAGTCAAGGTCTTTTTCTTGTCGTTGGTCAAAATCCTTCATGTGGAAGGAATAGAGGTATTTTTGACCCCAAGACGTATTAGCAAGGAATGTCCGTTGGACAATGGGCTGATACCAAGCGGGGAAGCGGCGGCAGGTGTCCTGCCGTGTGCCGTCCATGTTGACGACTTTGGGGGTGACGATACCGACGTCGGGATGTGCGGCCAGGTAATCCGCGAGTTTATCTAAGATCGATTCCTCTGTGAGTCGCGTATCTGGATTTAAAATAAAATAATACGAGGCATTCAATGCCCCGGCTCCCACGTTCACGGATTGAGAGAATCCATAGTTTCCTTCACGTCGAATGATCAATGCTTGCGGCAGGGATTTCCCTACGCGTTCATCTGCTGGTTGTCGCGTTGAGCCGTTGTCTAAGATGACGACCTGAACCGTCTTTGTTGTTTGTTCGATAGCTCGGGCGAGCGACGTCAGGCATTCATCATAGAGATTATTGAATCCCAGGATGACGACTCCGATGTCGGCACGCTGCGTGGCGTTGACGGGAACGAGGGGCATATAAGGGCTAGTAGATACCTGCCTGTTCAGCAAAGTATTCGTTGGCACGTTTTAGATCGCGGAAGGTTCCTGCATCAAACCAGCGACCCTTAATTTCCATGGCTCTGAGTTTTCCCTGTTTGAGATATTCGCTATTCACCTCGGCGATTTCAATTTCGCCGCGGCCAGAAGGCTTTAATGATGAGACGATATCAAATACGTTGGCATCGTAAATGTAGGCACCCAATTGCGCGAAGTTGGATTTTGGTTGAGCCGGTTTTTCTTCGATAGAGATGACATGACCCTGTTCATTGAGCTCTACCACGCCGTATTGTCCCGGATCCGAAACGTGTTTGTAGAACGTCATGGCGCCGTCGGTAAAATCTTTGATGTGTGACTCAAAAGAATCCTCAAAAATATTATCTCCCAAGTGGACCATGCAATTATCCGTGCCGACAAAGTCCCGGGCTAAGCCAACGGCTTGTGCGATACCTCCGGCCTGGTCTTGGATGCGATAGGTAATTTGGCAGCCAAATTTTGATCCGGATCCGAGCAGTTTCACGAAAGCGTGGGCATGCTCAGGGCCGGTTGTCAGCATAATTTGTCGCACGCCGGCCTTTAACAGGGTGTACAGCGGATACAGAACCATCGGCTTATCAAAGACGGGCAAGAGGTGTTTATTACTTGCATTTGTCAGAGGGGCGAGACGTGAGCCGCTACCTCCAGCCGTAATGATCCCCTTCATTTCTCGCGGCTTAGACGATTTGATGAAGAGATGCTTTTCTTGGCGCAGTGTGTGGAGTTCGGAATGGAGGCGTTTGCGTTCTTCGGCATAGGCGACCATGACTTTTTGAATCACGGCTTCGATGGGCGGCATGTGAATACCGTATTCAGCCAGACGAGTGGACTGGAGTACGACGCTTGAACGTTGTTTGGCGGCAAGCCCTTGAGTGACAAGTTCTTCCTCCGTAATCCATTCGCAGGAATGGAGAGGATCAACGTATTGTCGATAAAGGGTGAGGAGATCCTTATAGCGTAACGCTCCGGGATTGGTGGCATGAAAAATACCCGTAGCCTTCTTTTCGGCGAGCTGACGGATGACGGCTAATAGATCCTCAATAATGGTTACGCTGTTAGCGACGTCAATGACGCGTTTATATCCTGCCAACTTATCAATGAGATTTTTTGGCGAGGGGATAGAATCGACCGGCAGGCGGAGACGGACGATGGCCGTATTTGGCATGGAGCTCAGGAGGAGGTCTGCCGCGTACTTTGTGCGGGAGTAGTAAGCGAGAGGGAATGTCGCATCGTGCTCTTTCCAGCCATTAGGATCAGGAGAAGGGCCGTAGAAAATACAACCTGAACCAAGATGGATAAAATGAACTTGGCGTTGCTGGGCGGCTTCGGCGATTAATAGGGGAAGGGTTGTGTTGGCGGTAGCTGTTGGATGCTGATTGGTTTCGCACCAGTCTACGTTGGGTTTTCCTGTGATTCCGGCGGCATTGATGATGACATCCGGTTTTGCTACATCAATCTCACGTAACGCATCAGCTACGGATTCAATGCGTCCTCGGGATGCTACGGCATCTTCCCAGGTTTCTAGCATGCGCTTGCCGATATATCCGTTGCCGATGATGAGATATTTCATAGGAGATGATGACTTTCTTTTTACGTTCTTGGGTGTCTTGCGTCAAGATACGGGTTCCGCTTGCAGCATGGAATCACGAACCTCCAGATAGGCGGCGTAATCCTCAATATAATCCTCTCGATTGGGGTTATAGTTGGTTGAAGAGAGGGCGAGGAGGATGGCGTCAGGAGAAAAATTAACGAATTGATGCCAGACGTAATTATCAACATACATGGCCGAGGTTGGACCTTGCATAGGAAAATGTTCCAACCCGTTTCCTGAATCAATGACAGCCTCACATGTTCCCTGGATCAGAATGAAGAATTCTTTTTCTTTTTTGTGGCAATGGGCGCCACTGTCTTTTTTTGTTTCCGAGACAAAATAAACGCGCTTTACCTCAAAATCAAAATAGTCCTTAAGCTCAACCGGTGACATGATGAACTTGGAGTCGTCGATTTTGCGCAAGGTATATTGGCGAAAATGAGGGTTAGGAGTCATAGACGGCGGGGTCTTATTTCCCGATATGGTTTTGGAAGGCGTTCAGTTCCTGGCGCTTTTTTTCCCAAAGGTTTTCTACCCAGGTGGTATTCTGCTTATACCATTCAACAGTTTCTTTCAGTCCTTCTTCAAAGCGCTCTCGTGGATACTGTGGTTCCCAGCCCAGGGCAAAAATTTTCGCGGCATCGATCGCATAGCGGCGATCGTGGCCAGGGCGATCGGTGACGTAGGAAATGCGGTCCGGTCCATGTCCGGTGAGACCGAGCATCATGTGCGTGATTTCTAAGTTGCTGCGTTCATTATCTGAGCCGATGTTATAAATCTCTCCCGGTACGCCTTTATGGAGCAAGAGATCCAAGGCACGGGCATGGTCGCGAACATGAATCCAGTCGCGAACGTAGAGTCCGTCTCCATACATGGGAACCGTTGATCCTTTGAGGAGATTAAACAGAAAATAGGGGATGAGCTTTTCTGGAAATTGGTATGGACCGTAATTATTGGAACAGTGTGTGACGACCACGGGTGTTTTGTGACAGACGTGATAGGCTCGGCACATCAGGTCTCCTCCGGCTTTTGCTGCCGCGTAGGGCATGTTGGGCTGGATAGGCGTTCCTTCGTGGAATTTGGTCGGATCGTCGAGCTCTAATGCGCCGTAGACTTCATCGGTCGAGACGTTCACGAATTTTTCCAGATTGTGCCTTCGAACCGCATCCAAAAGCATTTGTACGCCCAACGTATTTGTCAAAACGAAATCCTTACATCCACCGTGAATAGAGCGATCAACGTGGGTTTCGGCGGCAAAGTTAATCAAATGTGTGATGCCGTGCTGCTCCATGATGCGGCTCACCTCATCTAAATCAACGATATCTCCCTGCACAAACGTGTAGCGAGGGTCGTTTTCGATATCCGAAAGATTTTCTAGGTTTCCGGCATATGTCAATTTGTCATAATTGACGATAGAAATATCTGGATGGGTTTCGAGCATGTGGTGGATGAAGTTGGATCCGATAAATCCCGCTCCACCGGTGACAAGAAGTTTCATAGGTGGTGTCCTTTACGTTTAGAGAAGTGACTGCTACGCTGCGTCGGTAATAACCTTAGCAAGCTATGGATGGAGTGACAATCCCCAACAATATATCAATTATTTCTCCGATTTCAGAGGATGTTCGAGTAGACTTGGCTGTTGTCAGCGTGAGCTGGAATGTAAAGGATTTGTTGTTAGAAAATCTGAAAACTATTCGCGAAAGCCTGGGGAACATTACAATTCGCTTGATTATCGTTGACAATGCCTCTTCAGACGGTACGGTTGAGGTATTGCGAGCACAAACGGATGTGATCTGCATTGCTAATACGGCCAATTTGGGTTTTGCCAAAGCCGTAAATCAAGGGATTGCGAAGGGGAATGCGCGTCACGTTCTTCTTTTGAATCCCGACATGCGAGTTGAGCCTACGGCTTTGGCCGATACGGTCGCATATCTGGATGCGCATCCAGAATTCGGCGTTTTAGGAGGGCAGCTTCTTGATGTTCAAGGAAAGACGTACCCATCTGTTCGTCGTTTTCCCGATATCTGGTCTCAGTTGGCGATTCTCTTGAAACTCCCGCACCTTCTTCCATCGAGCATCGATCGCTACATGTATACGGATTTTGATTATACGAAAGAGCAGGAAGCTCCGTCTGTGCGAGGTTCGTATTTTGCCATGTCTCAAAACGCTTTAGCCAAGCTTGGTGGCTTGGATGAGCTCTATTTTATTTGGTTTGAAGAAGTGGATTATTGCATGCAGGTTTGGAAGGCGGGTTTGAAGATCGTGTACGTGCCCACGATTCGTGCTTTTGATTTAGTCGGTCGTAGCTTTGCTCAGCGCAAACGTTTTTGGAAGCAAAAGCAGTTTTCGCTCTCGATGTCCCAATATTTTTGGAAATGGCATCCAGGATGGCGCGCTGCATTGATATCTGTTTTAAGGCCCATTCCTATGGCCGTAGCATGGATTGCTGATAAGCTTATATAAACGTATGCCTCGTGTTGCTGTACAAATTGCTGCCTATAAGTGTTCGAAGGATTTTCCTCGGGTTATTCAGAGCTTGAAAGATCAAACCTATACGGATTGGTCGGTCTACGTCTACGAAAACTCGTGCGATGCTGAAGAGGCAAAACGTATCGAGAAGATCTTGCAAGATAGTGGCGTGACCTATGATTTGGTGATCGGCCCAAAAAATACAGGTTTTTCTGCGCATAACCACTTATTTGTACGACACGAGTCTGAGTTTTCTCTGGTCTTGAATGATGACGCCTATCTCGATCCTCGTTTTATCGAGCGTCTGGTTACGGTTATGGATGCTGATTCAAAAATTGGAGCTGCTGCTGGCATGGTTTTTCGTTGGACGACGGAAGAGGATGAAGTTTTGTCGGACGCCACTCTGATCGATACGGCCGGACTCACGTACCATTCTCTGGCGCATGTGGTTGATCGAGGGGCGGGGGATGCGTGGGGAAAATATAAAGATGTAATTCAACCGGAGGAGCGGGTGTGGGGAGTCTCTGGGGCCGTGGCTATGTATCGTCGTTCAGCGTTATTGGATGTTGCAACGGCGCCCTACATCTACGATCCGAGTTTTTTCATGTATAAGGAGGATTTTGAATTGACGATTCGGCTTAAGCGTAAAGGATATACTTCGGTTCTCGTCAAAGATGCGCACGCCTTTCATCGTCGGGCTATCAAGCCGGATCATAAGGGGATTGGGGCACGGATTAGCGACGAGCGCCGCCGCCCTCAGCATTTGCGGGTGATCATGTATCGCAATCAGTGGATGATTTATTTTTATCATGCCACGCTTGCGATGGGAGGGGGCGACTTTTTTGCGTCAGCCTGGTTTGAATTCAAGCGATCCGTTTTTGCCTTTTTGATTTCTCCTTCGGTTTTTCTTCAAGCTTGGTGGAGAATTGTTCAAGATGCAGGTACTGCCCTCAAACATCGTCACGCTTTGAAAGAAAAAGGCCTAACGTTTATTTCCTATGACCACCTATCCTAAAGTCGGCATTATCTATTTGACCTATCCCACGGCCAATTGGGAGCGGGATATTAACCGTTGTTTGGCAACGATGGAGCAGCTAAACTATCCAAAAGATCGTCTTGAGTTGATTTGCGTAGAATCAAAGGGGAAAATCGCTCCATTGAAACCTTGGTTTGAAGAAAAGTGGATGCCGAAGTCTGGCAAGGAATTGCCTCGCATTACTTACATCTTTAACGACGAGTGGATCGGTTTCTCGGGGAACAATAACCTTGGTTTTGAGAAGGCGAAAGAATTAGGATGCGACTATGTTCATTTGACGAATGAGGATACAGATGTGGATCCGGATTATATATTACGCGCCGTTGAACGCGCCGAGTCTGATCCAAAGATTGGCTATGTGCAGTCTTTGATTCTGTTGGGAGAGGAACGTAATAACGTCAATACCATTGGTAATGCCTTTCATTTTTTGGGCTTTGGCTATTCTCATGGTTATCGTTGGACGAAGGATCAGGCTCTAACTGCATTAGCAGAAGAAAAGAAAACGAATCCGGATCTTGAAATTGGCTACGCCTCCGGTGCTGGCGTACTGTGTCGCGTTGCAACGATTGAGGCATGCGGTGGGTTATTTGATGAAAAGTTTTTTTCGTATCACGAAGATACCGATGCCACGCTCCAGGCACGCATGCGTGGCTGGAAGACGGTTATCGAACCCACGTCGATTATTTATCATTATTACGAGTTCGGGAAAGCTAAAATCAACTATTATTACATGGAGCGGAACCGCTACGTTCTCATGTTTAGTTACTATCGCTGGTGGACGCTTTTCTTGTTATTTCCGATGATGTTGGTTATGGACGTGGCGATTTCGTTCTTTGCTTTGAAGAATGACTGGTGGGACATGAAGAAAAAAGTGTACCAAGATTTCGGTAAACGAGATTTTTGGAAATGGATTACCGAACGACGCGAAAAGATTCAAGCTGCACGTACCATCTCTGATCGCGAATTTTTGCGTGTAGCTGTTTCTACCATCGACTTTCAAGAAGAACAGGTTCGGAATCCAATTTTGACCTATATCGGAAATCCATTATTGACAATCTATTGGACGATCGCTCGATTATTTATCATCTAGGGTCAAATGTCGCGTCTTTCCCGACAAGACCTTCTTCGCCGTAATCCATCGCTTCTGTTTTGGGGGAAGGCATTGTTAAAATTGAGCTTTTTAAACGGTGTTATCACGTTGTTCTATATTCATCGAGGTGTCGGTATCGATCAGATTTTTTATTTGAGTATTGTGTGGTCAATCACCTCGTTGGCGTTGGAGGTTCCGACGGGGTATTTGGCTGATCGGTTTGGGCGAAGACAGACAATAATCCTGGGAGGAGTATTGATGCTCTTGTCTTCCGTCTTGGCGTTTTTTGGTCATGGTTTTTGGATGTTTGTGTTGGTATTTATTTTCATGTCTGCGTCCTTTTGTTGCTTTTCTGGCACCGACGAAGCACTTTTGTATGATGGGTTAAAAGAGTTAGGTGAAGAGCGAGGAGCGACAAAACACTCGGGATATATCGAATCCGCGGATAATGTGTTCAACATGATTATTCCCGTCATTGGTGCTTGGATTGCTAAAGATCTACAGGAGGTGCACTTTCAGGGGCTAATTATATTGGATATGTTAAGTACGATGTTGGGTATTTATTTCTTTTCTCGGTTAGTTGAACCGGATCATGCGATGAGTTTGTTAAAAAAGGAAGCAGGTATTTTTAAAGAAAGTAGAATACTTATTCAACAGGATCCGTTTTTATTACGCATCGCCTTTAATAAGACACTTATTTTTATTGGGGCTTTTATCGTGTGGCGGATTCACCAACCTTTTTTACGCGAATATGGAGTTTCTACGATTTGGATCGGGACATTTTACGGCTTACTCCACGCGAGTGTATTTTTGCTCAAGCGTCGCGTGGGAACGATAGAAGATAGACTTGGTTCTGTTCGGGTACTGCATTGGTCGGGGTTGGTGATGATCGCTAGCTGCATCATAGTCGCGTTGTTCTTGCCAAATGCGTGGGTACTCGCCGTGGGGCTATTGACGATTATCGCGATTGAAAATGTACGCGGACCCGTCATTACGCACATCATCAATCGTCGGGTATCTTCTCGCGCACGTGCAACGACATTTTCTCAACTGAATATGCTAAAAGGAATTTTGGATATCCCTATTTTACTTTTTGTTGGTTGGGCGGTAACGATTAACCTTGAATATGTTCTTTTGGTTACAGTGGGGTTATGTCTTTTGGGGCTCGTGTTTTTCTCGGTACGGGAGAGGGATTTGATATTGAAGGCAGGGTAGATTCCTATTCCACCTCCAGTGCCCAGACGCCGGAGGTGTTGTTTTTTGTTCCAGCGATAAGAAGGACGTTGTTGGCCACTGTAAACCCTGTGATCGCGTCGAATGAAGCGAGGGGTGTGGTGAGTCGTCCGTCGCGCGGATCGAGATTTAAGACGAAAACATCTTTTTCTGTGGCAATGAAGACATCTTGTCCGGCGTGATGGATGGCAGCATCAACGATGCGATCGCTTTGGCGATAGAGGAGTTCTGAATCTTTTTGTGGGTCCCATTGTGAGATTTCTGTGGTGCTGACGATCAGATAGTGCGTTCGATCATCCGCATCTTGATAGGGAGTCAAGCGATCTCCACGGCTCACGTGATATTCCGGTGGTGAGGCGGCGGTGTTTAATGATAGCCAGCTGGTCTCATCTTGTAAGATAGTATGCTCCGCATCTTCTTTCCAAAATTTCCAGGATCCAAATGGTAGCAATAGACCTTGGGTTGGTGTGTCGCGTTGAATGTAAATTTCTCTCCCCGTGTCTGTAGCGACGCGAAGCTCTGTGGTCGCTGTTTGGTCTATGAGCGGAGGGGTGAGTGGTGTGCGGGAAACGCTGCCATTAGTGAGAAGAATGCTGAGAAGCGAGGTGGGAGTGCGTCCGGTTAGCTCGTTGTTCGACCAGCGATAGTCTCCGGCAGGAAGAGCTGTGGCGGGTTGTGTGGAGCGTGTATCCAGCAGCCACGGTGTTGTGCCGCTTGCGCTCGTTTCTTGAATAAGGGCATAGCGACCATTCTCGGACCATGAAATAGGGCCGATGGCAGAAATATGTTTGGGAAATGGAATCGTTGCCGTTATGGCCCCGTCCGTCTCCATGATGACGGCGCGTGTTGGCAGATCGGTGGGGATGACAAGAATAGAGGTGCTATTAGGGATGGCGGATAGCAGCAGCGTTGAAGACGTGGAGATTAAAAACGGCTCACTGATTTTCCAGAGGATGACGTTGTGGGCGAACGTTACACGTTCCGGTCGTACTTCCAGGGTTTTGTGCCACGAATGATAGCCATTGAGGCTCATTTCTAGTTCGTGTACGCCGGCAGGCATGTCTTTGATGGTAAGAGGGGTTGTGGTGTCGCGTAAGCGGCCATCAATAAGAATATTCGCCCCCGTAGGGTTTGAGTTCATGATGACCGTTCCATAGCGTTCTACCTGTCCTTTTTTGGTATTCCAGCGAAATCCAGCGGTATAAAAAACTAACGCCGGGGCAACCGCGATAAAGGTAATAATGAAGATCCACGGCAAAACGCGACGATGAAAAGGGAGGGTGTATGTTCGTTGACGCATGGGGGTAAATCGCGTACTATCGTACCATGCAGACGGGAGAACAGCATCCATCACGCGGCCGATTCTTGATCGGCGTGTTTTTTGCGTTGATCGTGGCGTTTGCGGGTGGCGTCGTGTATGGTCAGTCGAGCAAGGGTTCGGTTGCTGCGAGTAGCGTGGCTTCTTTTGCACCGTCTTCGAGCGTGAAAGGCTTGGGATCTGCTCCACCAAAAGACATTCAAACGCCAGTTGATTTTGAACAATTTTGGGAATTGTGGCATCGCCTTAAGGAACAATATTACGAGCAGCCGGTTAGTGACTCCGCCTTGTTTTACGGTGCTATGCGGGGCCTGGCGTCTGCAGTAGGTGATCCGTACACTGTCTATTTTGATCCCAAGAGTGCCAAGGAATTTGCAGAAGATTTACAAGGAAAATTTGAGGGCATCGGAGCCGAGATCGGTATTAAGGAAGATCAGCTTCAGGTTATCGCGCCTCTTCCGGATACGCCAGCGGCCAAGGCTGGGTTACGTTCGGGAGACATGATTCTAGCGATTGATAAACAGGAGACGGTTGGCATGACGGTCGAAAAAGCCGTTTCTTTGATTCGTGGCAAAGGGGGGACCAAGGTTACGTTGCTCGTCGGACGATTTAAAGATGAGTTGGACAACAAGGGAAAGTCCAAGAAGGTCTTTTTTACCGAAGATATTTCTATCACGCGTGAACTGATTGTTGTGAAGAGTGTGCGCGTTAATTACCCCAAGCCGAATATTGCCGTTATCGAAATCAGTCACTTTAATGAAGATACCTCGACGTTGTTCGCCAAGGCGGTTGATGAGGTCTTGGCAAAAGACGTTAAAGGCGTTGTGTTGGATTTGCGTGATGACCCAGGTGGATATCTCGATCGAGCGATTGACGTAGCTAGTGCTTGGGTGGGCGATCAGGTGGTGGTATTAGAGCGTCGTCAGGGTCTCATTACGGATCGATATAAGGGCACGACGCGAGCTCGCTTAAAGGACATGCCGACGGTTGTTTTGGTGAATCAAGGGTCCGCTTCGGCTTCAGAAATCGTAGCCGGCGCCCTGCAGGACTATAAGAAGGCAACATTGGTGGGGACGACCACCTTTGGCAAGGGTTCGGTACAGGATTATGATGAGTTTGCCGATACCAGCGCCGTTAAAATTACTATTGCCGAATGGCTTACTCCTAAAGAGCGATCCATCCATAAGATAGGTATTACTCCCGATATTTCTCTGGATCGCACCAGCGAAGACTTCAATGCAAACCGAGATCCACAACTCGATAAAGCCATCGAAATCCTTACCGGAACGAGCGGGGCAAAGCAAGCCATTCCCGCCACGAAGGCCCCGAGTAAAACCAAATAACAATCAACCCGTTGTCTACTCGCTGACCGCTGGGGGGATTATTTTTCGTCGTCGTGGACGGATGGTCGAGATCTTTTTTATTAAAGATCCGTTTCATCGTTGGACGTTTCCTAAGGGAAAGCAGCAATTGGGAGAGACGTTTGTCGAGACGGCCGTTCGAGAGATTAAAGAAGAGACCGGATTGGAAAATTTAAAATTGATTGCACCGCTAGGCAAGACGTCGTTTCGGTTTCGCCGCGAGGTTGGTGTTATTCATAAAGTCGTGAATTACTTTTTATTTGAGGCCCCTCCGGATGCAAAAGAGCACTTGATGAGTCGAGAAGAGGCTGTTGAGGGAAAAGAGCCTATTTTTGAAGCCTGTTGGGTGCCGATGCATAAGGCGTTTTCTGTAAGTGGCTATAAGAATTCGGATCATTTGCTCGCTCGAGCGTTTCGTTTGATTGGAGCGCAATTACGGCAGAATCGTCCGAATGTTTTGCGACGAGGATTGGAACAAAAGCCGTAGGGGCGGGGTCACTACGCCCCGTTCGGCCGACATTTTATTATCGTACCCCTTCGACAAGCTCAGGGAAGATTTTTATTCTTTCCTGAGCCCATTCGACGAGCTCAGGGTAAACTCCGCAGCAGCGGAGTCGAAGGATTCCGGCCGACCGCTCAGGGCGGACACCGCGGTCCGCCCCTACACAAACGCTCGTGCTATACTCTGCCGATATGGCTTCCAAAAAACCACGCAAGGGTTCTAAAAAGCGGTCGTACGTTTTTATTTCGGGGGGCGTGATGAGCGGGGTGGGAAAGGGGGTAGCGACGGCCTCGATGGGGGCGCTGTTGAAGGCTCATGGGTTGCGAGTGACGGCTGTAAAAATTGATCCCTATTTGAACGTTGATCCGGGGACGCTTAATCCAATTGAGCACGGAGAGGTGTTTGTCACCAAAGATGGTCTAGAAACGGACCAAGATTTGGGCAACTATGAACGATTTTTAGATGAGGATCTTCATCGGGTCAATTGCATGACGTCGGGCAGTGTCTTTCAGGCTATTATCACTCGCGAACGAGCTCTCGGTTACGGCGGTAAGACGGTGGAGTGGGTACCCGATGTACCGCTTGAGGTGATTTCTCGTATTAAGGCTGCGGCCGAGCAAGCTGACGCGGATGTCACGTTTATTGAGATTGGTGGCACGGTAGGTGAGTATCAAAATGAGCTGTATCTTGAGGCCTGCCGCATGATGCGACTCGAGGCTCCCAAAAATGTGTTGATGGCGTTGGTGAGCTATTTGCCGGTTCCGGGGAGCGTCGGCGAGATGAAATCTAAACCGACCCAATACGCCTGTCGTACCCTCAATGCCGCGGGGCTTCAGCCGGATTTTATTATCTGTCGTTCAACGCATCCGATTGATGAGCCACGCAAACGAAAGTTAAGTATTAGCTGTAATATCGCTCCGGAAGATGTGATCGCCGCTCCTGATGTGGCATCGATTTATGATGTTCCGTTGAATTTTCAACATGAGAATGTTGGCAAGCGGTTATTGGAAAAGCTGGGGTATCGGTATACGACGCCCAATATGAAGCAGTGGCAGGGGCTGCAGCGCCACATTCATCATTCTACGCAAACGGTACGCATTGGCATCGTGGGTAAATATTTTTCAACAGGAGACTTTGTTTTAACGGATTCGTATTTGTCCGTTTTAGAAGCGGTGAAGCATGCTGCTTGGTCCTTGCAGCGCAAGCCAGAGATTATTTGGCTTAATAGTGAGGATTTTGAAGCGCATCCAAAAATGGTAGCCAAAACACTCAAATCATTAGATGGAATTCTTATTCCCGGCGGATTTGGCACGCGCGGGATTGAAGGAAAGCTGATGGCGATTCGCTATGCCCGTGAACATAAGGTGCCATATTTGGGCCTGTGTTATGGGATGCAGCTGGCTACGATTGAAGTCGCGCGACACCTTGTAGGCTGGAAGGATGCGAATACGACGGAGATCGACCCAAAGACTACGCATCCAGTGATCCATCTCATGAATGAACAAGAAGAAAAGATGAAGGATAAAAATTATGGAGGGAGCATGCGGCTGGGTGAGTATTCCTGTGTCTTAAAAGCGGGGAGTTTGGCTCGTAAGCTGTATGGAAAAGATAGAATTCTTGAACGCCACCGTCATCGTTTTGAAGCGAACCCCGCCTATCGATGTGAGCTTGAGGACGCAGGGTTGATCGTCTCCGGTGTTTCCCCGGATGGTACGTTGGCCGAGATTGTGGAATTTGCCGGACACCCTTTCTTTGTCGCCTCGCAATTTCATCCCGAACTCATCTCGCGACCTTTTCGTCCACACCCTCTATTTGTGGGCTTCGTCAAAGCCGCTACCCAGCGAACGTCTTAATAAAGAAGAAGCGAATTCCTCCCAGACTCATGCCTCTGGACGGGATAGGACGCTGACCATCCACCTAAAGGGAATCCGCAGACCGGGAAGAGGCATGAGTCTGGGAGGAATGGTCCACAAAAACAAAACCGCCCCCAAAATAGGGAGCGGTTTTTTATGCTAACGATCGCCGACTACTTCTTTTCTTCGTGAGGCACGATGTTGACGAATTTGACCGTCTTGAAGGCGCCGGTAAAGCGCTTCACTTTTTTATCGCTAAACTTGACGATGCCCTTAGCGACGGCAAACAGCGTGTCATCTTTGCCGATGCGCACGTTTTTACCGGGACGAACCTTGGTGCCACGTTGGCGAACCAAGATGTTGCCTGGGTTAGCAACCTCTCCCGCATACAACTTAATACCCAAACGTTGGCCGTGAGAATCGCGGCCATACGCGCTAGAACCACCTGCTTTTTTATGTGCCATAGGATAAAGCCCCTTAAGGGGCAATGATGGCGCGTAGAATACGGGGGAATACCCGCCTTGTCAAGACATCTCAATATCTGTAGAGTCAGGGCTAGATATGCCTAAATCTAAAGAGGATCTGATGCGTGAGGTTGAAGCGGTTTTAGATACCCTCCGCGGGGGGTTGGCGATGCATGCCGGCAATGTGGAGCTGGTGGATATTGATCCAGAAATTGGCAAAGTTTCGGTGCGGTTTCAGGGGACGTGCGTCGGGTGTCCGATGTCTGATATGACCCTTAAGGCGGGAATCGAAGAAACGATTCGTGAGATCATTCCCGAGATTCAAGAAGTGGTTGCGGTGTCATAGTTTTAAACGTACTATAGGCGCATGAAATGGGAGGAGTGGCGCTTGTCTGCATACCGTGCCTGGCAGGATCCGTTTTTGCGGTACACGTGTATCGCGTCAGGCGTGTGTATGTTGGGTATGAGCGGTTTTGCGTTCTTTAAATTGATCCCCGAAGGTATTCGCTCGAGTGTGTTGACGTTGCATTACAATGTATACTTAGGCATTGATGACGTGAAGCCTTGGTGGTGGATCGTGTATCCAGTGATAGGTATGCTTGTATTGTTTTGTTTGAATGTGGTGTGTGCGATCGGCATTTTTCGTGAACACATCTTGGCTGCTCGTGCGTTAGCGGCGGTAACAGCTCTGATGGTTTTGTTGTGGAGCTTACATCTTTTTTTTCTTGTCCTTGTGAACGTATGAACCTCGAGGTCCGCTCTATTATCCACGCGTTAACGATCATGTTTGTGTGTTTTGTTTGGGCAATGGCCTGGACGCCGGCGCTGATTCGCTTGTTGCAGCGCATGGGCATGGGAAAGACGATTCGTGATGCTACTAAGGCGCCGGTGATGGCTCAATTGCATGCAGCAAAAGCGGGCACGCCTACTATGGGTGGATTGGTGATCTGGGTAACGGTGACCGTTGTCACCCTGGTGATTGCCGGAGCCTGTACGGTGTCCAGCTCTGTGTGTTCGTGGAATTTTTTATCACGTAGTCAAACCTTGTTGCCACTTGGTGCTTTGGTTGCAGCGGCGTTGGTGGGCTTGGCTGATGATTATTTAAACGTCAAACGTATCGGTCCGGATGGAGGGGGATTTCGCATGCGTCATCGGCTCATCTCGTACTCATTGATCGCCTGTTTAGGCGCGTGGTGGTTTTATACGAAGCTTCAGTGGGATAGTTTTCATGTTCCATTTATAGGTGATGTGGCATTGGGGCCGCTCTATATTTTATTTTTTGCATTTGTCATTATCGCGACGTCGTTTTCTGTGAACGAGACGGATGGGTTAGATGGTTTAGCAGGTGGTCCACTGATGGCTGCGTTTGCGGGGTATGGGGTGATCGCTTTTGCGCAAGGAAAGATTGATTTGGCTATTTTTTGTGGAGCGATCGTTGGAGCGCTCATGGCTTTCTTGTGGTACAACGTTCCGCGGGCTTCGTTTTTTATGGGGGATACCGGAGCCATGTCGTTGGGGACGGTGTTGGGTGTGGTGGCGTTGTTAACCAATCAGCCGTTGTTGTTGCCTATTATCGGCCTTCCATTTGTCATCGAATCGGTATCCGTCTTTGCGCAGATTTTTTCTAAAAAGGTTCGTCATAAGAAATTGTTTCGGAGCGCTCCACTGCATCATCATTTAGAAGCTATTGGATGGACCGAGCCGCAAATTGTTTTCCGTTGTTGGATTGTAGCGTTTTTTGCCACGGGCGTGGGCGTGATCATCGCCTTTATCGATGGCATGATGTAGCGTATGCGCCACGGTGGAATGATTGATCGAGGTTTTTTGTGGGCCGTTCTCGGCATCAGTCTGTTTGGTTTGATTATGCTGCTTTCGGCGAGCGGTCCATTGGCCTATCAGCGCTTTGGGGATAGTGCGTATTTATTCAAACATCAGATTTTATACGGTTTTCTTCCGGGTATTATTTTGTTTTTGGGTATCTCACGTTTGGATTATCGTAAACTCAAGCCATTCGCATTTTTTGCGCTCATCACGAGTATTATTTTGCTTATCCTGGTGTATGTTCCTGGGATCGGGTTGCGATTTGGCGGAGCGGGTCGTTGGGTCCAGTTTGGGCCAATCGCCTTTCAGCCGTCAGAGTTTGTGAAGGTGACGTTTCTCTTTTACGTTGCGGCTTGGTTGGCGGCGCGTTATGAGCACGCTTCTTCTAAAACCATCGAAGAAGGTTTGTTGCCGTTTTTGGTTCCACTTGGCCTGATCATGTTTTTGTTGATTAAGCAGCCAAATACAGGATCGATGTCGGTCATTACCGGTTCGGCGCTGCTCATGTATTTTGTTGCTGGTGCACCTATTGGTTGGTTTGCTGTTTTAGGAGGAGCGGGAGTGGGCATTGTGGCCTTGCTGATAAAGATCACGCCATACCGCGCAGCTCGTTTTATGACCTTTCTTCATCCCGAACTTGATCCGCAGGGGATTGGTTATCATATCAATCAGGCTTTTTTGGCCATCGGATCCGGAGGATTATTCGGCATGGGCTATGGGCACTCGCGCCAAAAGTATCTGTATCTCCCCGAGGTGGCGGGGGATTCGATTTTTGCGGTCATCGCCGAAGAGTTGGGATTTATTTTCACCTTCTTACTTTTGTGTGCTTTTGCTTTTTTGGTTTATCGCTGTTTTAACATCGCCCGCCGCGCTCCGGATGCGTTTGGGCGTTTTTTAGCGACGGGGATTGGGGCTTGGATCGGTATCCAAACGGTGTTTAATATCAGTTCTATGATCGGACTGATGCCTATTACGGGTGTAACGTTGCCGTTTATTAGCTACGGGAGTTCGGCGTTGATCGCCCTGGCCGTCGCTTGCGGTCTGATGGCATCCATCTCCCGTTTTTCACGAGAAAGCGTATGACGATTCTGTTTTGCGGAGGAGGAAGTATGGGGCCGGTGACCCCACTGTTAGCCGTTCTGCGCCGGATACGTGAACGTGATGCGAACGTACAGGTTTTGTGGGCGGTAACGCCTCATGGGCCGGAGCGCGATGTTTTATCTCAGGAGGGGATTGAGATGGTGACGATTCCCGTAGCCAAGCTCTCGCGTTTTCCGGATATGACGTGGTTGACGTGGCCCGTGAATTACCTTCGTGCCCATCGCACAGCGGCTCAGATATTTCAAACGCGACAGATTGATTTAGTTGTGGGGGCTGGAGGATTTACTCAGGTTCCGGTGATGCGTGTTGCTAAACGTAAACACATTCCGTGCGCGATCCATCAACTTGATGCGGTACCGACGCTATCGAATCGCTTAGTGGCAGCTGGTTGTCGTTTTGTGACAACCTCTTTCTCGTACGAAGCCTCGCCGTTTCGTTCTGTTTCGTCAGAGCGTATCGCGACACCTTGCCGATTCGCCGGAGTGATACTCCCTTCGCCCGAAGATGCACGACGATATTTCCAGCTTGATCCCCGTCGTCAAACGGTTTTTATGTTCGGCGGTGGAACTGGCGCCGCAGCCTTGAATCAAGCGGTAGACATGATGCGGAGTCGCGCTGATAGCTCTTTTCAGATCATCCATCTGACGGGACGAAACAAAATTGAGATGCGTCGCACGGATCTTTCCAAGGGATATATCGTGGCTGATTTTTTTGATGAACGGCAGATGTCTATGGCGTACGCGGCGGCTGATATCGTAGTTTCTCGAGCAGGCATCGGAGCGATGTCTGAATTAGCTTGTCTGAAAAAAGCCGCCATCATTGTGCCAATTCCCGGGAGTCATCAGGAGGCGAACGCTGATCGTTTTCCGTTTCCGGTTGTGTATCAAGATAATGGATTTGTTCCGGTCCTCGAAGGCGCCATTCAGAGCCTGTTGGCTGATCCGGGTCGTCGCGAAGAGATTGGAGAAGCGGCACACGAGGTGTTCCCAACGGATGACGGGACGGCTTTGGCGGAACGGTGGATGTCTGAAATGTAGCTATATAGTGTAGATAACAAAAATCCTGACAAAGTGTCAGGATTTTTGTTAGTCGCGTTTGACGCGATGGTGACTCGGGTGGGGCTTGAACCCACGACCGTTGGCTTAAAAGGCCACTG
>CAYWEE010000002.1:39248-59475 GCA_964457295.1 uncultured Gammaproteobacteria bacterium | reverse complement strand
GAGATAATCGGCACGGTCGGCGTAGGAGCGCGTCTTAGGCATGACACAAAGTGTAGCATGTCATTTGACGCATTGATGTTCACAGTCCCCTGCTCTACCGCTGAGCTACCTCGGAATATACATGCTTTTCAACACGAAAAGCATGGGGATGATACGTAATTCGTTCGATCTTGTAAAGGCCTGTTTTTCTAGTAATCCATCAGTCTACGAATCGCGGGGTGTTGTTGGATCTTTTCGATGGCCTTAGCCTCAATTTGGCGGATACGTTCGCGGGTGACGTCGAATTCTTTGCCGACTTCTTCGAGGGTGTGACTGACGCCATCGGCCAGACCAAAGCGCATTTCGAGAATCTTTTGTTCACGCGGATTCAGGTCTTTAATGATGTCGCCAACGTAATCACGCAACAGCTGCAAGGCAGCGGAGCGATCCGGGCTGACGTTTTTAACGTCTTCGATAAAGTCTTCCAAGGTCGAGTCTTCGTCGTCTTCGCCGACCGAGGTTTCGAGCGAGACCGTATCTTGCGAGATCTTGATGATGTGGCGAACCTTGTCGAGCTCTTCGCCCATCTCGGCGGCGATTTCTTCGGGCAACGGTTCACGGCCTAGGTCTTGAATCAACTGACGCTCAATCTGTTGGAACTTGTTGATGGTCTCGACCATGTGCACCGGAATACGAATGGTGCGGCTTTGGTCTGCCAGGGCGCGGGTAATGGCTTGGCGAATCCACCAGGTGGCGTAGGTCGAGAACTTGTAGCCTTTGCGATATTCGAATTTTTTGACGGCACGAAACAGACCGATGTTCCCCTCCTGAATCAAGTCGAGGAGAGACAACGACTTACCCATGAACTTTTTGGCAATCGAAACCACAAGACGCAGGTTGGCCTCGATCAGCTTCTTTTCTGCTTCTTTTTCACCCCGCTCTTTGCGTTTAGCAAGAGCAATTTCTTGTTCGGCCGTTAAGAGCGGAATCTTACCGATCTCGCGCAGATACATCTGGATGGAGTCGGCAGTCAGATCGAACGGATCAACTTTGACCTTCTTTTCTTTTTCGTCGGCGCTGTGTAATCCGACCATAGTCTCGTGACGTTCTTCACGACGTCCCAAGATTCCCTCCTTCATCTCGACTACGCCAATGCCCGCGGCATCAAGACGATCGATAAAATTTTCGTAGACCGAAATATAGTCTTCGATGTCGGGGAAGGCGTAGAGAATTTCGTTTTCTGTGATAAAACCTCGAGAGCGTGCCTTATCAAAAAACTTGTCCAGAACCTCGTTTGAGGGGGCTGCGACTTTGACGTAGGGTGCTGGTTTAACCGAAACCTTTTTTGTGTCTTTGGCCGGTTTGGTGTTGCGAGGAGCAGGTTTTTTAACAGGAGGATGTTTCGCAGCCGGTTTGGGAGCGGGTTTGGTTTTTTTATGCATGGGTCGCGCGACAGGTGACTTTTTAGATACCGATTTTTTGGCTTGAGCCATAGAATAGGGGCGTCCCGTAAACGGTAGGAATCTCGGACGAGCCGAGGCCACCAGGATGGGACGAAATTGTTCGTAGGTTAGACGAACGTAGGAATGAAAAATTACGACAAGGAGTCAATCGATGCTCGAATGACTTCGTATTGATTCGACAGCGCGTCGATCTTGGCAGCATCGTGTTCTCGTTCGGCCTGACGCATGGCTTGCTCGAGGTCGTTCAAGGTTTCGATGAGGCGAAGTTTGCGCAGGGCAACGCAAATGCGTTCAAGCTCCATGCGCAAGGTATCGGGCTGTTGATCGGGAAACTCGCGGTCGGCTAGGACCGCAAAATAATCAAGTTGTTCAGAAGAAAAAGAACCGGGCCAAGTATACGATGGCATAAGAGATTCGGCAAGATCTCGCCATTCGGGCTTGAGGAGCAAAATCGCCTGTAATCGCTCCTCCAGCTCGACGAGACGGGTTTTTTTGACCGGGGCCTGAATTGGAGGGGTTTGCGTACCCCCACCCCCCGCCTCTCCCCCTCCCCGCGGTGTCGTTACCGTTTTTTGCATGCGCATCATTTCTTTGAGAGATTCTTCGGAGATAGACAGGTCATCGGCCAGTCGTTTGATCCAAGCATCACGCTCAACCGCGTTCGCGATACGCTTAATCTCGGGCAAGATACGGGCGGCAATATTTTTTTTACCTTCGGGTGTGTGGCTTTCGGCATTTACAAACGCCTGACCATAGAGCCAGTCCATAATGGGCAAAGCTTGGCGAATTGCCTCGCGCCACAAGTTAGGATCCTTACGCACGGCTTCATCCGGGTCTTTACCAGCTTCGGGAGGCAGACTGATAACGCGAATTGAGAAGTCGAGCGAGCGGGCTAGATCAAGACCACGAATGGTCGCGGCGTTCCCGGCCGCATCTGCATCAAAGGCAATGGCGAGATTTGTTGTGAAGCGCTTTAAGAGCGCCAGCTGTTCGGTCGTTAGGGCCGTGCCGGATGACGCCACCACGTTTGTAATGCCAAACTGATGCGAGGATACGACGTCCATATTCCCTTCGACGATCACCGCCATGTTTTGCCGTCGAATTTCTCCCTTAGCTTTATCAAGACCGTAGAGCACGCTACTTTTTTTATAGAGAATCGTCTCTGGCGTATTCACGTATTTGGCCGCGGCTTGATCCGGTGTGGCGGACGGTAATATTCTCCCTGTAAAACCTACGATGTGTCCATGCACATCGTAAATCGAAAACATGAGACGATCGCGAAAACGATCATAGACTCCCCCGCTATCGCGCTTTTGAACCAGACCGGTAGCGATGAGCTCCGCATCTGTCACTCCACGAGCTTTGAGTGCGTCTGTAAGATCAGACCAGGCATCGGGGGCGTATCCGATGCGCCATACGTCCGCCGTTAAATCGTCGAGGCCGCGTTTAACCACATAAGCTCGAGCCGCTTCGGCCTTAGGGCTCGACAAAAGCTGCGAACGAAAAAAACGCGAGGCAAGATCGTTGACTTCGTAGAGACGCTTACGTTCGCTGCTGGCAGCTACGTTAAATTCAGGAAGCGTGATACCGGCGCGCTGGGCGAGGAGCGATAACGTGTCGGGAAAGTCTAAACCCTCCATGCGCTGAACAAACGAGATAAGATCGCCACCTTGATCGCATCCAAAGCAATGCCAAGACTGGCGAGGACGGTTAACGTAAAAACTAGGGGTTTTTTCTTGATGAAACGGGCAACACGCCTTAAAACTTCCGCTCCCGGCCGGCTTTAACTGCAAATACTCGCCAATAATATCGGCGACATCTAAGCGAGACTTAATTTCTTGAGGGGCGTCCATACAGGAACCTTACAGGATGAGTGTGAAAAGAAAAATCCCTCGAAATCCTTCGACTCCGCCGCTGCGGAGTTTACCCTGAGCCCGTCGAATGGGCTCAGGAAAGAATAAAAGGAATTGTCCCTGAGCTCGTCGAAGGGCTACCTTGGCGCAATCATCTCGCTCTCCCATGTCGGGCAGGTCGTCGAGGTCGTTTGGGTTTTTCTGTTCCGTCCTTAACTTTCTCTCCTTTTTCGCGTTGTTTGATCTCTTTTTGCAAGACGGAGATTTCATCACGCAAGATGGCAGCCAACTCAAATTCCAAATTCTTGGCCGCCTCCTTCATCTCTTCTTCTTTTTGTTTGAGGACGGTTTTTAGATCATGCGTTTCTCCCGTCAGTTCTAGTTTGAGAATTTCTTTGACATCTTTGGTCGAGCTCGAGAGTCCAAGTTCACCACGGATATCTTTAATGGCCTTGATAATTGTTTGTGGCGTGATGCCGTGTTCGGCGTTATAGGCTAATTGCTTTTGTCGTCGACGCTCCGTTTCGGCCATCGCGCGAGCCATGGATCCGGTGATGCGATCAGCATACAGCACTACCTGCCCACGGACATTACGCGCCGCGCGGCCGATCGTCTGAATCAGTGAAACGTCAGAACGGAGAAATCCCTCTTTATCAGCATCCAGAATACACACCAGAGAAACCTCCGGTAGATCCAAGCCTTCACGAAGTAAGTTAACACCGACGATGACATCATAATTCCCTCGACGAAAGTCCGAGAGAATTTCTAAACGCTCAATGGTATCAATATCCGAGTGGAGATAGCGAGATTTAATCTTTTGTTCTGTGAGATATTCCGATAATTGCTCTGCCATCTTTTTGGTAAGCGTCGTGACAAGGACGCGATCGCCCGTCTCGACCACGGTCTTGATGCGTTGGATGGCGTCATCTACTTGCGATAATCCGCCTTTTTTTGGCGTAATAGGTTGAATGATGATTTGCGGATCAACTAATCCGGTCGGACGAATGATCTGTTCGACAATCTGCGTCGAGTGCTCACGTTCAAATGTGCTTGGCGTGGCGGAGACAAAGATGACTTGATGAAAGCGCTCCTCAAGTTCTTTGAACTGGAGCGGACGGTTGTCTTTCGCGCTCGGGAGTCGAAACCCATATTCGACCAGCGTATTCTTTCGCGATCGATCCCCCTCGTACATCCCGCCTAATTGAGGCACTGTGACATGCGACTCATCTACGACCAAAAGAAAATCTTTGGGAAAATAAGCGAACAGCGTATCCGGCGGTTCACCGGCGGCGCGGCCTGAAAGATGACGTGAGTAATTTTCGATACCATTGCAGTAGCCAAGATTCTCGATCATCTCTAAATCAAATTTGGTACGACGATCTAACCGTTCGGCCTCTAACAGTTTTCCCTCTTTTTCAAATTTTTTGAGTTGCGTTTTTAATTCTTCACGAATAGCTTTAACGGCGCGTTCGCGTTCTGGTCCAAGGGTCACGAAGTGCTTAGCCGGAAAAATCCATACATCGTCCATCTCGCGTTTCATCTGTCGTGTAACGGGATCAACAGGGATAATCGCTTCAACGACCCCACGCGGCGCCTCGATGCGATAGATGATCTCGGCGTTCGCCGGCATGATTTCGAGAACACCTCCGGTCGTGCGAAACATGCCACGCGTTAAATCTGTTCCACTGACGCGAACAAAATGCATTTCAACCAAACGCGAAAGAATATTTTCGCGAGTCATATCATCTCCTACCTTGATATGGATGGCCGTATCCGCATAGGTTGCCGGCGCACCCAGACCGTAGATACACGAAACTGAGGCGCAAATAATAACATCACGACGTGTCAAAAGCGCTTGGGTGGCGCTGTGGCGAAGGCGATCGATCTCTTCATTGATCATCGCTTCTTTTTCGATATAAGTATCGGATGTCGGAATGTAGGCCTCTGGCTGGTAGTAATCGTAGTACGAAACAAAATATTCAACGGCATTATTGGGAAAGAATTCACGAAACTCATTACAGAGCTGGGCAGCGAGCGTCTTATTATGAGCGATCACGAGCGTGGGCTTTTTTACCTCCGCGATCACATTCGCAATGGTGAACGTCTTACCCGTACCCGTAGCTCCGAGCAGAGTCTGATAGCGCTCCCCCGCTTTCACCCCTTTAGATAGCGCTCGAATAGCCTCCGGCTGATCACCGGAGGGCTGGTATGGGAGATGAAGAGCGAACTCTGACATAAGAACTGTATTTTGGCACAACGTCCTCGTTTTTGCTATGCTCGGCCTAGCCCTTATGAAAACACCATCCAAAGCTCGTGAAGCTTTTTTATACCTCCTCCAATTTTTGGCGCTATATGTTAGCGCTATTAGTCTTGGAACTCTCTTGTTTCAGTTCGTAAATCGCTGGCTTCCGGATAGTCTTGAAAATTACGGTGGATACGACTCCACCCTTCAAACGATTCGTTTTAGCGTTTCAGCGTTAATTGTGACCTTTCCCCTCTTTTTATGGATGTCGCGTAGTGTTTTTCAGTTTCTCAAAGAATATCCGGACCGCCGAACCTCGGGAATTCGCCAGTGGCTCACCTACATTACCTTGTTCTTTGCGGCGGGTACGATCATGGGAGATCTCATTAGTTTGGTAAATAACTTTTTGAACGGAGAACTCACCCTGCGTTTTGGTCTTAAAGTTCTGATCGTTGGTGGCATCGCTTCACTCATTTTTGGCTATTATCTATGGGATCTCAAAAAAGCCGAGTCGTAATTTTATCCGCTGTTGTTACAGCGCTTGTCGCCGTTGTTGTCGTCTTAGGCTTATATGTAAGCGGTTCGCCGGGTGTTGCACGAGCCATCCGTCTTGATGAGCGTCGCGTTCAGAATTTATATAGCATCCACACAGCGGTTGAGCAGTACTACAATGCGCGTGAAAATCTAAAACTTCCGGGAGACCTGTATTATGATTTAGCCGCAATGGAAATATACGGCGTCCTGTCATTATATGATCCAGTCACGGGTCGCGCGTATTCCTATCATGTAAAAACTGCCGATACATATACGCTGTGTGCCGTGTTTGAAACGGATAATGTTTCAACGCAATACATGGCAAAACGAGCCCCTACGATATCTCGTGAAGCATCAACAGAAAACGTTGACTTCTCTTACCATCCTCGAGGAGAGCATTGTTTTGATGTCCGTGTTCGCAAATGGTTGAACCCGTAAACTTGAATATTTCGCCTATTTTTGCTAAACTCTCTCAAATATATGAACACACCCGCCCTGATCACGTTTGGTGAATTATTCGATAAAAGCTATGTTTTTTTGAAGCAAGAATGGCGCGCTACGCTCAAGTGGACACTTGGCTTGTTTTTGGTTCAAGGCCTGATTGGCGGTGTAACGGGGTTACTGGAAGCTGTTTATCCTGTTCTGCGAGAACGTGTTTATGACAATTTTCTTGTTGCTGTGATTGGAGGATTAGCCAGTTTGTGGATCGTGATTCAATTGATGCGCCATGTAGCACAAAAAACAGGACATACGCTCCCGTCTCAATCCAACGGACAAACCATGTGGAAACTTCTGCTGTCTGGGATTATTGCCGGTCTGTTGGTTCTGGGGGCATCCATTTTCTTAATCGTACCGGGTGTATGGCTCGCTATTATGTTTAGCATGGCCACTTGGAACATCATTGTGTTGAGTCACGCCCCTTGGCAATCACTCACCTCGTCATACGCTTTGGTCAAAGGACGCTGGTGGGCTACGCTTGCCCGAACTGTTGCGCCCAGCCTGGTCTTTTTTGCCATTCAACTCGCTTTTGGCTTAGCTGTTGCTGCGATCATTATTGTTCTCGGTTTGAGTGGCTTTGCTCTTCTACAAAACTTCTCTGGCATGAACTTAGGTTCTATTGACTGGTCAGCTTTGATCGCTTCAATTTCTCTCGGAGGAAAAATCGCCGCCGGCCTTGTTGGTGTGTTCGTATTTCTTATCTTGTTAGCTGTATCTATCGTCTTTAGTGTGGCACGTACGCTGTTCGTCATGGTTGCCTCTGTACATCTCTACGACTCACTCGTGGCTACCAAACCAACTCCGGTTTCCGAAAAACCAGCCTCAGCGTAAGAATGATTGATTGGAAGACGTTTCCGCGACCGATTGTCGCCTTGGCGCCGATGGCAGACATGACGGATCTGCCGTTCTGTTTGATTGCCAAAGAACAGGGCGCGCCCCTCATGTTTCGCGAAATGGTCTCATCCGAGGCTATTATTCGCATGAATCCGAAAACGCTTGAGATGGCACGCTTTGATGAGCGTGAGCGTCCGTTGATTCAACAGATTTTTGGTTCGGATCCGGCGGTGATGGCCGAAGCGGCGCGTATCATTGAGGAGCGGTATCATCCGGACGGAATCGATATCAACATGGGCTGTCCGGTGTACAACATCGTGTCCAATTTTAATGGCGCGTTTCTCATCAAAGAACCGGATCGAGCTCGAGCAATCATCCAGGCTATGGTGAAGGCTGTAAAAGTACCGGTGAGCGTAAAGACGCGACTAGGTTGGAGTTTGGACACGGACGTTTTGGAATTCGTGAAGGTTCTCGAAGATGCTGGGGCAAGCCTGATTTCGATCCATGGACGAACAAAGGAACAGGGATATAGCGGTACGGCAAATTGGGATCGTGTTGGAGAAGCGCGCCGCAACACCTCTCTCCCTGTTCTCGTGAATGGCGATATTACCACTCCAGAGCTTGCTAAAGAGGCTTTGCGACGATCCGGAGCCGATGGAGTTTTATTGGGTCGTGGAGCCTTAGGGAATCCGTGGGTGTTTCCCGAGATGCTGCATGCCCTTTCTCCCGAAACGCATCCGACGTTTCAAGCTCCGTCTTTCGAGGAACGAGTTGCGACGGTACGCAGGCACGCCGCTCTTCACGCCGAACGCTACGGGGAACGCGGACTCGTAAAACTGCGTAAGCATCTTCCCTATTACTTTAAAAAAGAAATGGCCAAGGATTATCCGCACATTAATTTTACGGATTTACGCTCAAAACTCGTCAACGTTTCAACGTTGGAAGATTTGAATCAAGTGTTGGATGGAATTTTGTAAAAATTTTAGTAGGTAGCCCTTCGACAAGCTCAGGGACGAACATTCTTTTATTCTTTCCTGAGCGGAGCAGCAGCGGAGTCGAAGGAGTCAAAATAATCTAATCCGCGCTCGGCAGATAGTTTTCTGGATTTACCGGAATACCATCTTGGCGAACTTCAAAGTGAAGATGCGGGCCTGTAGATAGTCCCGCCCCAGCCTGCCCAGGCATGCCGCCCGATTCCGCAATCACATCCCCACGATCAACGTACGTATCAGCTTTGGCCACAAAACGCGAAAGATGCGCGTACACGGTGGCGATATTTCCCGGATGAACGATCATGGTGTAGTTGCCGTATAATCTCCCTTTTTTATTCCAAGCGACATAGCCACCGGCCGCAGCTTTCACGGGCGTACCTACCTTGGCGCGAACATCTGTTCCTGGGTGCTCGAATAGATGACGAAATGGATAGTCAGGATCATGAAACTTAGAGGTGATACCCCGCGAAGGATCAACCGGCCAATTTAAGAGCACGTCCCCTCGCGCTAAGGCGGCATCGATAGAATCAAGTTTTTCTTTCAATTTATCCTCTAAGCTCGCAATATCATCAGCTGTAGACTGTTGTTGTTCTTTGAGCTCGTAAACGACTCGTTCAAATTCAGACTGTTTTAGTTTTGTTTCTTGTGTAAGGGAAGCCTTAAAATTACGCTCCGCCTCAAGTGCGAGCTCTTCTTTACGTAGGTTTTTTTGCTCAATCTCTACACGTTGACGCTTTGCATCTTCTTCTTTTTGAATACCCTCTAGAGCGATTTTTTCTTGTTTAACACGAGAAAGAGCATCTTCTAGGTCGCGCTCTAGGCGCGTAATCTCTTCAATGCGATTAAAAAACGTTGAGAGCGACTCCTCAGTTAATAAAACCTCTAACGGCATGACGCCATCTGCGGCATGCATACGTCGCAACATATCAGCGGCAAGATTTTTTTGGCGTTCAATACGGGCCCCACGCTCCCCAATCTGCTCTTCAAGGGATGCGATTTCAAGACGTAATGCCTCTAGCTCGGCCTTTGAGCGCTCAATGTCTAGTCGTTTTTTGGCGACCCGATTATCTAATAGTGCCACTTCATTTTCGAGCGAGGCTTGCTTACTTTCTTGCTCGTTAATCCGTTGCTTATATCCATTAATGAGCTGATCTAGTTTTTTGACTCGTGCTCGCTGGGCCTTAACCTGATCGTTCAGGGCGTCGACTTCTTCTTTCGTATCCGCGTGCGTGAACGGTGCATGAACGGGAAATATTCCTTGTAAACTAAATACCAGAACGAAACATCCGTAAAAAAAGCGGCGAACCATTTGTCGCATGCTCCTATTATGCCTGAGGGGAAAGAAATTTCAAAGCGTCGTTAAGACGTGCAAGAGAGCGTTCTTTACCGTAGGCGACGAGCAGGTCAAACGGTCCAGGAGATTTTTCTTGGGCAGACAGGGCCACGCGTAACGGCCAGAGCGTATCCCCGTTCCCCCACCCTTTTTCGACCATCAAAACACGCAAGCACTGCTCAACAGTCGGCGCATCCATAAAAATAGCCTCCGACTGATCCTCCATCCACGTCCGAATTCCCTCGAGCCGTTCAATAGCTTCTGCCTTTGGTTGAGTCTTCCATGTCAATGAAACATTTTGGTACTCAAGGTGCTCCTGAAAAAAGAAGTTGGTCAGATTTTTGACATTTGATGGCAGGACAGCTCGATCTCGGACCAGGAGTAAGCAGCGATCGATAAATGTCGCGTCGTGTTTTGGTGAGGCGTCTACATGTGGGCGCGTGAGTTCGAGATAGGTATGTTCTGGAAGCGCCTTCATGTATTGCGCGTTCAGCCAATCTAGTTTTTCAATATTAAATATAGCCCCTGCTTTGTTAACCTTTGAAAGATCGAACGCTGCAATAAGCTCTTCATGCGTGTAAATCTCTTGTTCCGCCGAAGGATTCCAGCCTAGCAATGCGACAAAATTTAATAGAACCTCGGGCAGATATCCTTTGGATAGATAGTCTTCAACGGCCACATCTCCCTGACGTTTTGAAAGCTTGGAACGGTCAGCGTTTAACAAAAGAGGTAGGTGAGCAAAAGCGGGAAGTTTCCAGCCAAACGATTCATAAATGAAAAGATGTTTTGGCGTTGAAGAAATCCATTCTTCAGCTCGAATCACATGTGTGATCATCATGTCGTGATCATCACACATGGCTGCTAAATGATAGGTCGGGAATCCGTCCGATTTAATAATCACCTGATCATCAACGTCCGCCCACTGAAAGGTCACCTGACCTCGAATGATATCCGAAAACGTCACCTCTCCCGTCAGCGGCAATTTAAGACGAACAACATGCGGTTCATCTTGAGCTACACGCTGCTGTGCTGCCTGTGTATCCAACCCACGGCAATGCCTATCGTACATGGTTGGTTTACCGGCAGCCTGCTGTTCGCTGCGTGCGGCATCTAGGCGTTCAGCTGTACAAAAACAATAATAGGCCCTATCCATTTGAATAAGTTGTTGCGCGTAGGCTAGGTGCTTGTCTTTTCGTTGAGACTGTAAATATGGACCATGCGGACCACGTTCGATAATATTTCCGGCTTCATCCAGCCAGATACCTTCATTTGGAATGACTCCGGTGGCTCGTAAGGATCGACACAGGTTCTCAATAGCTCCTTCTACATAGCGACTACGATCTGTATCCTCAACGCGTAATATAAAATCGCCGCCGCTATGACGCGCTAAAAGCTCATTGTAGAGGGCGGTGCGCAAACTTCCGACATGTAAAAAGCCGGTGGGACTTGGGGCAAAGCGAACGCGAATTCGATCCATACTGAAAGAATCTTACGTAAGATAAGGAAAAAAGTCCACTTGCCAATGTAATGCTGATTCCGCATAGTTACAGAACTATGTGCGGCATCGTTGGATATATTGGACAGCGTGAGGCACTTCCCTTTTTGCTTCAGGGCCTTGCCCGTGTGGAGTATCGAGGATATGACTCTGCCGGGGTCGCTGTTATCGCTGCCGATAATAGCCGCGTGCAAATCATTAAAGCTCAAGGACGAATTAGCGCCTTGCACGAAGCGCTCGCAGATAAAGGTGTTACAGGGAGTATAGGGATTGCGCATACGCGTTGGGCTACGCATGGCGTACCGAGCGTTACGAACGCGCATCCACACACGGATTGCGAGCACAAGATTGCTCTAGTGCACAACGGGATTATCGAAAATTATCGCCCTCTCCGAGAAAAACTCTTGGCTATGGGGCATGTATTCGTTTCTGAAACTGATACCGAGGTATTGGCCCATCTCATCGAAGAGACGTGGAAAGAATCTAAAGGAAATCTGGAACAAGCCCTGCGGCTAGCTTTAGCTCAAGTTCGTGGTACCTACGGCGTTGCGGTTATTCATCGCGATGCTCCAGGTATTATCGCTGCCGCCCGTATGGGCAGTCCGTTGGTTATCGGTTTTGGTGATCGTGAATATTGGATCGCTTCTGACCCGGCGGCGATTATCGACGAGACTCGACGCATGGTGTTTTTGGAAGATGGTGAATACGCGACCCTCACGGACGATGGACGTTGCGATATCTCATCAGGCAGTGTACGTGTCGAAAAGACCATCGAAGAGGTCGCGTGGATGGGCGCAGAGGTTCAAAAGAATGGACACGCGCACTTCATGCTCAAAGAAATGCTGGAACAACCCGAGACGATCGAGTCTACCCTGCGTGGACGGATTGATTTGGAAAACGGACGAGCCGTCCTCGGTGGACTACGAGACGTGGCCAAGCAACTCAAAGACATCGATCGTCTTATCATCGTCGGCTGTGGTAGCGCCTATTACGCAGGTATGGTCGGTCAATACATGATCGAAGAACAGGTACGACTACCTGTCCAAATCGAGCTCGCCAGCGAATTTCGTTATCGTGCCTCCGTCATCCCTCCGAAGACTGCGGTCTTGGCGATTTCTCAATCAGGTGAAACAGCCGATACCCTCGCCGCTATTCGTGAAGCCAAACGTTGCGGTGCATTAACTTTGGGCATCGTTAATGTCGTCGGATCAGCTATTGCTCGCGAAACCGACGCCGGCGTCTACACCCACGCTGGTCCAGAAATCGGCGTGGCCTCTACTAAGGCCTTTCTATCCCAAATGACCGTTCTTGCCCTCCTAACCGCCTTTTTAGGCCGAGAACGCGAGACTATGATTCAGGAGGCGGTGAATATTTGGCTACGCGAGCTTTCCTTACTGCCCTCCTCTATTCGAACCATTTTAGACAACCGAGAACATATCGAGCGCGAGGCTCAAAAATACGCCAATGCCCCGGGGATGTTTTATATCGGACGTAAATATCAGACCCCTATTGCCCACGAGGGAGCTTTGAAATTGAAAGAGATTAGCTACATCCATGCCGAAGGATATGCGGCCGGAGAGATGAAACACGGCCCGATCGCGCTAGCCGACGCCTCGTTCCCCTGCCTGGCGCTGTGTCCCAAAGATAGCGTCTACGAAAAAACGCTTTCAAACATGCAAGAACTGCAGGCCCGCGGAGCACCACTGATTGCGATCACGACTGAGGACGCAGACGTCGCCCATTTGGCCCAAACCGTCATTACGGTTCCCAAAACCATCGAACCCTTGATGCCGCTTTTGACCGTTATCCCTGTTCAGCTGTTTGCCTATGCTGTGGCCGTCTCTAAGGGCATAGATCCCGATAAACCCCGTAATCTTGCAAAAAGCGTCACAGTGGAGTAGTCTATCTGCTTCACCACGACGGGCGTGGTGAATAATCTTCGGGAGGGTTTGAATGGCACCCGTGTTGTCCTTTATTTTTTTCGTAGTAGCTTGCTGGAAGGGTTCATTGCTTTGGTGGGCCTTATTCCTTCTGTCGTTCGCGGCGAGCTCTTCGCGGCGCTCTCGAGCGAAATGACCCAGCAAATCAGACCTCTCCTCCGCCTCGATCTTCATCGAGGCGTTGAGCTATTTGAGGCGTGTTGAGCCCTCTTTGTCATTCCGACCGAACCACGTCGCTCCGCGTTGGTCGAGATGACAAAGTGTCTATTTCTTTGATTCCGAAATCCAGTCAGTCAGGGCCAAGACAGGAAAAACCACCACGGCTCGAAAGATACGGCCAACTCGCCAGGGTTCTTTGTATAATCTCCAAGCCCATTCCAGTCCCACTTTTTGCATCCATATCGGGGCTCGCTGTTTCATACCAGACCAGTAATCAATCGTCCCACCGACACCAATCGCTACCCGAACGGTCGGAAACTCATGGAGATGACGATGAATCCAAGCTTCTTGGCGAGGAAAGCCAAAGCCCACCAATAAAATATCCGGAGCGAATTGAGTGAGACGGAACGCCGTGTCTTCGCCTTGAGCATCATCTTCGCCCTCAGGGCTAACGACTCCCCCGCGTTCTCCAAAGAGAGAAAGACGCGGGTAACGGAGATGAATTGCCTCTAAAGCTTTCTCGGCATTGCCGGGATCCCCGCCTATAAAGGCTACCCGCCAGCCACGCTCTTCTGAGATCCGTAAAAGATGCTCCGCTAAATCAATACCCGGCAAACGCACAGGATGTGCGCCTTTTAGATAACCAAGACAAGCGAGGCTAAAGCTATCGACCGTCCGAAGATCGGCAGACTCGACAATGTGATGATATGCCTTATTTCTTCGAGTCTCTAACAAAATCTCGGCATTGGCCGTGACAATAAACAGTTGCTTGTGTTGTTCAAACGCTTCAACGATTTTTTCTACAATGAGCTCAAACGAATATCCTTCAATTTGGAGGCCGAAGCAGGAAAAAATAGAAAGATTACGAGACATTGTTCTCATCCGGAAGAGTGATGCCATCAATTGTAGGAGCGCGACGATTTCCTAAGAAGCGACGAGCCACATGTTCACGGGCCAGTTCACGTTCCATCAGAGCGGCTGCTGACGCGTAGGCTTCGTCATCCTGCTGAATCGCGCTTGTCATGGCCGCTTTAGCGCGAGCCTTAGCTTCTTCGATAATAGAGAGGTGTAGTTCGTGACCACGTTCAGCACTTTCTGCCACAACGCGCACGACGTTCCCCGCCAAAACCTCAATCAATCCAGCGGCTACGGCCACATCTTCTCGAACATCGCCTTTTGTAATACGTAAGACGCCAGGAGCGATAATCGAAACGATAGGTGCATGATTCAATAAAACCGTAATTTCCCCTTTTGGAGTCGGTACGCTTATCGCATCCACCTCCTCACGAAACAGGGTTCGCTCTGGCGTGATGAGCTCAAGGTGGAGAGGCATATGAGAAGAGGTAGGTAGTAGGCGGTAGGTAGTAGCGAAAGAAACACTGCGGCTCCCTTAGGCAAGCACTTCGTCGATGCCGCCCTTCATGTAGAAGGACTGTTCGGGGACGCTGTCGTGCTTTCCATCCAAAATTTCACCGAAGCCACGAATGGTTTCGTCTAATGTAACGTATTTACCAGGCTTACCGGTAAACACCTCGGCAACGTGAAAAGGCTGCGAGAGGAATTTTTGAATTTTACGCGCACGAGCGACCACCTGACGATCTTCGGCAGAAAGCTCTTCCATGCCCAAAATGGCAATAATATCTTGCAAGTCCTTATAACGCTGCAACACGCGCTGGACGCCACGAGCGACGGCGTAATGGCGCTCGCCGACAATGTTAGGATCAAGAATGGTGGACGATGAGTCAAGCGGATCAACAGCGGGATAAATACCAAGTTCAGCCAACGAACGCGCCAACACCACCGTCGAGTCGAGGTGGGTAAAGGTGGTGGCAGGAGCTGGGTCGGTTAAGTCATCCGCAGGAACGTATACGGCTTGAACCGAAGTAATCGAGCCCTTGTTGGTCGAGGTAATACGTTCTTGAAGCGCGCCCATTTCTGTGGCAAGCGTCGGTTGGTAACCCACGGCAGACGGAATACGACCAAGAAGAGCAGAAACCTCCGAACCGGCTTGGGTGAAGCGGAAAATGTTATCGATAAACAACAGCACATCTTGTTTTTCTTCGTCGCGGAAATACTCAGCCATAGTCAAGGCTGTTAAAGCCACGCGCGCACGAGCACCCGGTGGTTCATTCATCTGACCAAAAACCAAGGAGGTCTTATCTAAAACACCGGACTCTTTCATTTCGCGATAGAGATCGTTTCCTTCACGCGAGCGCTCACCGACACCGGCAAACACCGAGAATCCTCCGTGTTCACTGGCAATGTTACGAATGAGCTCCGTAATAATAACCGTCTTCCCTACTCCAGCTCCACCAAATAAACCGACCTTTCCTCCCTTCAAAAAGGGACAGATAAGGTCGATGACCTTGATACCGGTTTCGAGAATTTCGGTCTTGGTAGATTGTTCGGTAAATGATGGCGCTGATCGATGGATAGGTAAACGAGCTTTGGTTTTAATGGGCTCTAAACCATCAATAGGCAATCCAGTGACTCCAAACATACGGCCCAGAGTTTCACGCCCCGCTGGAACCGAAATCGGCTTACCGGTATCCGTTACGGCCGTACCACGAGTCAGCCCATCCGTTGAAGACATGGCGATAGCGCGAACTTCACCTCCGCCCAAATGTTGTTCAACTTCGAGCACGAGTGTCTTTTTGTCGTATTCAATCTCGAGAGCGTTATAAATTGGAGGTGGATTACCTTCAAAACGCACGTCGACGACCGGACCGATGATTTGGGTGATGATTCCTTGGGACATATGATTGGGTTATTTAAGGGGTCCTTCGACTCCACTTCGTTTCGCTCAGGACGTCCATAGAATAGTCGTTTTGTCTTAGGCCTATTCTATGGCCGCCTTACCGGCACTAATTTCTGATATTTCTCGCGTAATACTTGCTTGGCGGGCCTGGTTAAACGTAAAGGTTAGTTCTTGCAGCATAGATGAGGCGTTCTCTGTGGCGTTGCGCATAGCGAGCATGCGAGCAGAATGTTCAGCGGCGGCAGACTCAAGAAGCGCTTGGTAGACCTCGATCTCGAGTAATCGCGGGAGCAGTTCTTCGAGAACCGCATCAGGACCAGGCTCAAACACATCTCTTCGTTCATTCATCCTCTGCTGGTCCAGCTCTTCTTCAACTCCCACGTCTTCGTCAACCTCATCGGATCCATCTTCTTCGGAGTGTTGTTGACGCGGAGCGGACACTGGCACGGGGACCATATCCGGCTCCGGAGTCATGGGTAGCAGCTGACGAACGGTTGGTACCTGTGTTAGCGCGCTACGAAACACCGTAGACACTAAAAAGACACGATCGACGGTTCCTGCATAAAATTGTTCTGCGATACAGGTTCCGACGGGCACAGAACGTTCAAATGACGGCGCATTTGAAATAGCTTCAAATGAAGCAATGATGTGATAGCCTGCTCGTCGAGCCGCGCGCTCCGCATGTTTTCCGACCGTAATCACATCAATACTCTCGGTTCGTGATTGTAAAAAGTGTAGCGCTTGTTTGAGTAATTGTGCGTTAAATCCTCCACACAACCCTCGGTCAGAAGCGGCAATAACAACAAGCGTTTTGGTGGGAACAACTCGACCGTTCAATAACGGGTGCGCTCCTTGTTCAACCAATCCACGAACGCGTTCCTTCATTTGTTGCAATGTCTCAGCGTACCCTTTAGATGCTTGAGCGAGACCGACGGATTTACGCATTTTGGCAGCAGCAACCAACTCCATCGCTTTCGTGATTTTGCGGGTATTAGCGACAGAACGGATTCGTCGCTTAATGATACGTGGGGCAAGAGCCATGGTCGTAATTACGAGCGGAAGGTTTTATTCCAGGCGGCGAGCGCTTCTTTTAAGGTTTCTTCAATATCCGGTTCTAAGGCTTTTTTCTCTTGCAGCGTCTGCACCCAGGCGGCATACGAAGAATCTAAAAACGCGTGCAATCCGTCCTCCCAGGCCTTCATGTCAGCCACAGGAATGCTATCCGCATACCCCTTGGTGACAGCGTACAAAATCGCCACTTGATGAGACATGATCATGGGCTTGTATTGATCTTGTTTCAGGACTTCGACGATACGACGACCGCGTTCAATTTGCTGTTGCGTCGCTTGATCAAGATCCGTTGCAAACTGCGCAAAGGCCTCTAGTTCACGAAACTGTGCGAGTTCCAAACGAATTGGGCCAGAAATCTTCTTCATGGCCTTTGTTTGAGCGGCCCCACCGACACGAGAAACGGACAGACCTACGTTCAAAGCCGGACGAATACCCTTGTAAAACAAATCGCTTTCCAAATAAATCTGTCCATCCGTAATCGAGATGACGTTGGTTGGAATGTAGGCCGAGATATCACCGGATTGCGTTTCAATAATCGGCAAAGCAGTGATCGATCCCCCACCGGCTTCACTATTGCGACGGCAGGCGCGCTCCAACAAACGAGAGTGAAGATAAAACACATCTCCAGGATAGGCTTCACGTCCTGGTGGGCGGCGAAGTAGAAGCGATACTTCGCGATACGCCGAAGCGCGCGGAGAAAGATCATCGTACACGATCCACACATCCTTGCCCTTAGCCATGAAGAACTCGCCGATGGCACAACCGGCATACGGGGCGATGTATTGCAGTGACGCTGGATCGGATGCGCCGGCTACCACAACAACCGAATAGGCTAGAGCTCCCGTTTCTTCCAGCTTGGCCACAATTTTAGCGACCTTGGACTCCTTTTGTCCGATAGCTACGTAAATACAGATCACGTCCTGTCCTTTTTGATTCAAAATCGTATCGAGAGCAATGGCGGTTTTTCCAACCTGACGATCTCCGATGATAAGCTCGCGCTGTCCGCGACCAATCGGAATCATCGCATCAATCGCCTTGATACCGGTCATGAGCGGAACATTGACCGGCTCGCGCTGCATAACGCCCGGAGCGATCTTTTCGACCGGATATTGCGCCTCGGCTTTGAGAGCGCCCTTGCCATCAATCACTTCACCCAGCGGACTAACAACACGGCCGATAATGCTGGATGAAACAGGAACAGAAAGAATCTGACCCGTGGTCTTTACCTCTTCTCCGGCGCCGACACTCGAGGCCGAGGTCAGAATCATGGCACCGATACGATCGCGCTCCAAATTCAATGCTACACCGGTTGCTCCGCCTTCAAACTGCAAGAGCTCCATGGATTTAGCATTCTTTAATCCGGTAATCGAGGCGATGCCGTCACCGACATCACGCACAACGCCGACCTCGGTTGATTCGGAGGTGGCTTTGAATCCGGCGATCTGTTCACGTAAACGGGCAGCGATACGAGCGGCGGCCGTTACATTGGTTCGAGTTGGTTCAGACATAGAGAGCTTGGTGTAAGCGTTTACAAGTTCCTTGAATAGTTGCATCGATGCGTTCATCCCCGATATCGAGACGAATCCCTCCAATCACAGCGGGATCAATCTTTTCTTCAAGGCTGATTGTTCCTTTGAGCTGTTTTTCGAGTAAGGATTGCAGCTCGTCCCGCAAAGCAGAAGGTAGGGGCGCGGCTGTCGTAGCCCGGACCTCATGATGATCTGCTAAGCGCAGAGCGGCCTCTAACACGTTAGTGACAAAAGCATCTATATTTTTTAAAACACCGTGCTCTTGCAGCAGTACTAACGCAGACAAAACAAATGGATGCACATCTTCTTTTAGAGCCGCGGATAAGGCCTCCTGACGATCTTTAAGGGGAATGGCGACATTCTGCAGATCCATCCAAAGTCCACGTTCAAGATGAAAACTGTCACGAATCAATTGCGCATCGCTCACAATGCGTGGAACGCACTTCTCCTGCATAGCCGCTTCAATGAGCGCTTGTGCTGTATCAGGAACAACGCGAGAAAGTGCCATATATTACGCCTTTTTTTCAACATCCTTTACTGCTCGCTCCAAAAACGCTTGTGCGGTTTTTTGATCGATATCTTTAAACACGGCCGTGATTCCAGCGGTCACCAAATCAGCCACATCGTGACGAACGGTCGCGAAAGCTGCCTCGCGTTCGGTAGCGATTTGTGCCTTCGCCTCTGCGGCTAACTTTTCAATTTCTTGCTTGGTCTCTTGCAGATGAGCTTTGCGCAGCTCTTCAGCCTGTGCCGCCGTATCCTTTAACAGCGTCTGCGCTTCATTGCGAGCTTCACGCAAAACCGCCTCACGTTCTGCCGTGGCGCGTTCGAGAGCGGCACTCGCCTCTTTCGCGTTAGCCAAGCCAGTGCTGATTTCGGCCGATCGTTCATCCATGAGACGCGTAAGCGGTCGATAGACAAAACGCCATAGGATAAACAACACCACGCCAAAATTGAACAGCTGTCCAATAAAGCCCGTGAGATTCAATCCGAGCGTACCGAGAACTCCTTGTGATTCAGTAACCATACGTAGAAATGAGAGGTGTGTGATCCTCAGAGGTGCCCCGAAACCTTCGGGGCACACAGAATATCACACGATCTGTCTCTCCCCCTTACGAAGGGGGAGGTGGAGGGGGTTCTGTTTGAATCCGGAACCTCCCCTAGCCCCTCCTTCGTAAGGAGGGGGACTTGAATCTTACAAGGTGAAAACAACAACAAGGGCGTACACGGCAATAGCTTCGGCAAAAGCAGCTCCGAGCAACATCGGCACGAAGAGCTTGTCACCGGACTCAGGATTGCGACCGATGGATTCCATGGCCTTTGAAACAATACGACCGATGGAATAAGCGGGCATGACACCACCAAAGACAATGGTCGCACCCTTAATCATCAGCATGAACATTTCTGAATTCATAGGATTTCCGGGGCTCGTTCGACGATGAACGTTTGAGGAGGGTGTTTAACGTCGCGAGAAAACCGGGAATTAAGAATGAGAGGAGGAAGTCGCCTCAGAGAGACGAAGTCCTGACTCACACTTAATGCGCGTG
>CAYWEE010000002.1:5519-39148 GCA_964457295.1 uncultured Gammaproteobacteria bacterium | reverse complement strand
GCGATTTCAGAAAAAATTTCGATGATACCCACCATAAACTCAACCAGCGCCGTGAGAATCTTGATAGGACTCAATGTTTTTACAGCCGTCCAGATCGTTCCCAATTGAATGAATTTATTCCAGTGAACAAAGAAACCCAAAGTAACCATACCAAAAACATGTGAAGCCAAGACGGAAGTCAGGGCTAAAGCGACCGTCGTATTTAAATCGCTCGTCGGTGCTCGAAAAATGGGGATCAATTCAAGGTGTCCTTCGTGCATGGCCCAAATCCCAATCGTTCCCATGCCCGGAAAAAGCCCTAACCAGTTGGAAACCAGGATAAATAAAAACAACGTTCCTACGAGCGGTAAGAACCGTCGTGATGCCGCACGATTACCTGTGACTCGATCAAAAAAAACCAACAGAGACTCAAACAGCATTTCTACTCCGGCCTGAAAACGCCCAGGGATTTTTTGCAATCCAAGCTGAACTTTAACGGCAAATGCGATAAACAAGACTAATACAATCACCGCCATCACGAGCGTGTTCGTGATGTGAATCCCGGCAAGTGTCATGACGGGTTCGGCGGCTAATGGAATATTCATGTCAGAGAAGAGTGGTCGGATGAGGGAGGGGTTTTGAGGGCTCGCTGCATGCGTCGTGCTTGCCGGTACACCAGAACGCTAGAAACGGCAAAGGCGAGACCTAATCCAATGAGTGTGTAGAACCGCTTCGTTCCAAAGCGCTGATCCAGATTATGACCAATAAATGCCAAAATAACTGGAGGAAGAGCAACGGAGAGAATGACGTCCCAGACCAAAGCGATGGCTTGAATCTGTGAACTGGAACGCGGGGTGTCCATAAAAAAGACGCCGAAAGTTTACCCTTCTACCGATAAACCGTCAATGGAGACGAAAAAAGGCCTGGGCGTTGCCGGTGGTCTGTTTCGCAATGTCTTCCAGCGTCATCCCTCGCACTTGCGCGATCGTCTCAGCAACTCGAGACACGTACGTCGGTTCGTTGCGCATTCCACGATGCGGCACGGGCGCGAGATACGGCGCATCGGTTTCGATCAGCATACGATCTAACGGCATACGTTCAATGACACGATGAACATGCTTGTCTGGATCCTCCGTCTTTTTGGGTGGAAACGTGATAATGCCAGTAAAAGACAGATAAAAACCGAGATCAAGCAAAGGTTTAGCTTCTTCCCAGGTACCGGTAAAACAATGGACAACCGCGCGCAGATCCCCACCCCCCTTCTCTTCGTGCATAATCTCGGCCAATCGTGTAAGTGCATCGCGACAATGAACAATCAAAGCTACATCCAATTCGCACGCTAAACGAAACTGTTCACGTAATGCCTGTTCTTGTTTACGTTTCCCCTCTTCACGGTCAATGCCTTCGTCCATCCGAAAAAAATCCAAACCGGTTTCTCCAATAGCCACAACTTTAGATGAAGACTGCGCAAGACGACGAATCTCGGCAATGTCATACGCCTCCGTATCTTTCTCGTCTTCACTATGAAAGCTGCTCGTAAAATATTCTGGGTGATATCCAACAGCGGCCCATACGCCTTCATGAGCTTCGGCATCCTGAATCGCCTCGCGACTTGTCTTATGGGTTGTACCAATCGTCACTGCTTGAATCCCCTGCTCCACCATCCGCGCATGGACAAGTTCACGATCTTCGCGAAACTGCTGATCGTGCAGATGGCAATGTGTATCAAAAAATTGTGGCATGTATGTAGAAATCATTTTCTGTCGTCTCGACCGAAGCCGGAGGCGCAGCGGAGAGACCTATAAGAAAATACCTCCAATGAGCATTTTTCTGTATAGATTCCTCGACTTCGCCTACGCTTCGCTCGGAATGACAAAGAAGAGGCGCGTCCTTCGTATGACAGATAGTTTATTTTCTGATTTAGAACAAGAGGAATACGTGTACCCCCTACAGCAACACCCCCAGCGTAGTCTGAAAAGCTGTCTGGAGTGCATTAGCGACTTTTGAGGGTGCTAGCCATTGAATAAGATGGGGCTCTAGCGAAAAGGTTCGAACGATATAAATGACACCACCTAGCACGATCAACCCCTCGACGGCTCCAAGTAGCGCGCCTAACAAACGGTTAATAGAGGTGACGAACGGAATAATAGACACGATATTAAATAACCCATCAACCAGTTTAAATATCCAACCCACCAGCCGCGTCACGACTAAAAAGATAATGACGAAGGCAACGATGCGCGCCCAGCCGGAGGGAAGAAAAACACCCAACCATAAGGCAAAGCGCACAGACCAGGCACGAGCCACCACAAACCCAACAATCGCTCCGAGAAAACGACCCAAGGTATGAATACATCCATCCTTTAAGCCCATCCCGATAAAACCGAGAAACAGGGCGGCTAAAATAATGTCAACGAGAATCATGGCTTTGATGATAGCGCAAACTTCGCCGGTCCGACAACCCCGATAAACTCACCTTTATGACTGGTAGCGTGAAGAGCAGCTTGAACCTCGGCGACTGTCCCACGATACAGCGTTTCGTGCATCTTCGTCAGTTCACGTCCGAGACAAATCATGCGTGTAGGTGACAAAGCTACTGCGAGCGCATCCAGCGTTTTCTCGATGCGATGAGTGGATTCTAAAAAAATGGAAGGAATTTCGCGGGCGCTCATTTCAGCAAATAATGTTTGACGTCCTTTTTTATGCGGAACAAATCCAACGTAGTGAAAATCGTCCATAGGAAAACCGCACACAGCAATGATAGCCGTTAGCGCCGAAGGTCCGGGGATTGTTTCAAGGGGGATGTGCGCCTCGTAGGCGGCAGCGACTAGCTTTCCGCCCGGATCATTCATGCCGGGAGTTCCAGCGTCACAGACGTATGCTGCATGTTTTCCACGTTGCAGTTCGGCAATTTCCTCTGCAATGCGATCCTTCGTCGAATGCTCGTGAATCGATCGGGCGGGAGTAGTGATGCCATACGCTCGCAACAACTTAGCCGTCACGCGCGTATCTTCACATAAAATAACGGAACATTCCGTTAAAATACGTCGGGCTCTGGGGCTCAAATCTTCTAAGTTTCCAATAGGAGTGGCCACGAGGGATAATCGTCCAAGAGACATATGCTGCATCATAACATAGAGACCCTTTGTCATCCCGAGCAGGATCCGACGAAGCTAGTCATCATTGTCTTTGAAGAACAGGACTTACCCATGCTATGCTTGCCTTATGAATCGCTTTTTTTGGATTTTAATCGCTGGAAGCCTCCTGATGGTTGGCGCGGGTTGTAAACGCAATTCCCCACCTGCCGTTACACCATCCTCAACAGGAGAGGTCACGCAAAATTCCGAAACCGATGTTAAACCACTACCAACAGAAGCCGAACGACGTGCCGAGCTGCGACAAGCCATTGATGCGTTTAAAAAAGTAAAATCGTTTCGCGCAGATGTCACCGTACGCCCCGCACAAGGCAGCGTTACAGCTTTACTTGAATACACCAAGCCGAATCGTTTTCGCGGCACGATCCAAATCGAAAAAGCCGGAGAAGCCGAGATGATCGCCGTAGGTGACGCACTGTACATGCGGGTTAATGGCGGTTCATGGGCCAATCTTTCTAAAACACCAAGCGCTAAAGTGATCGGTGAAACACTGCGCAACGCCCTTAACGGAGATTCAAATTTAGAAAATGTGGCCGCGGATGAATCCTTTCCTGTTACCGTTCGTTTTGATGCCGTTCGCGGATGTGAGCTCTACGTAACTCAAGTACGAGCCGCCGATGAAACGCTTAATGATGTCCAGGTTTGTCTTGCCAATGGCCTACCCCGCTACCTCGATCTCCAGACGGCCCAAGGACCAATTGCCTTACGTTATTTTGATTATAATAGCCTCTTTTTGATCGAAAAGCCTATTTAAACCGTCGAGCGGTTCTTTGACATCTAGCACTCATAGTGTTAGACTGCTAATCAATATGATTCCGCAAAACTTTACCACCAAATCCCAAGAAGCCATTCAATTGGCGCATACGTTGGCCCTCGAAAATGGCCAACAAGCCCTTGAGCCGGTGCATCTCTTAGCGGCATTGATTCAACAAGAAGGCAGCGTCGTCCCCTCTCTCTTAAAAAAGTTGCAAGTGGACCCCACGACCCTCACCTCTTCGTTGCATGCGCTCTTACAACGACTGCCAAAAACCACAGGAGGTGCCAGTGGCAATCTTGGGCAGATCTATCTCTCACCAGAGATGACCACCGTTTTTACCGGAGCCGAACGAGCCGCCCGAAATTTTAAAGACGACTACATCTCTACCGAACACCTCTTACTGGCATTAGTTGAAACGTCCGGTGATACAGCCGAAATTTTGCATCGCGGCGGTGTAACGACCGACAGTATTCTGAAGGCCCTAAAGGACGTTCGCGGTCACGCCAAGGTTGATTCCGCAGAGCCAGAAACCAAATATCAAGCGCTCGAAAAATACGCAAAAAATTTAACTGAACTCGCACGACAAGAAAAGCTTGATCCGGTCATTGGCCGTGATGAAGAAATTCGACGTGTCATGCAGGTGCTCACACGTCGCAAGAAAAATAACCCCGTACTCATCGGTGAAGCAGGGACGGGCAAAACGGCGATCGTCGAAGGGTTAGCTCAGCGCATTGTCTCGGGCGACGTTCCGGAACTGCTCAAATCTTCAGAAATTGTATCTCTAGATGTTGGTTCATTAGTGGCTGGTACCAAATTTCGCGGTGAATTTGAAGAACGACTCAAGGCGGTCGTTAAAGAGGTGGAGAGTTCGAACGGAAAAATTATCCTGTTTATTGATGAGCTGCATACACTTGTTGGGGCCGGCGCTTCGGGCGAAGGCGGCTCACTCGACGCTTCTAACCTGTTAAAACCAGCCCTGGCACGCGGAGAGTTACGGGCCATTGGAGCAACGACCCTCAAAGAATATCAAAAGTATATTGAAAAAGATGGAGCACTTGAGCGTCGTTTTCAACCCGTCTACGTTGATGAGCCCTCTCCAGATGATACCATCGCCATCTTGCGTGGCATTAAGGATAAATACGAATTACATTTTGGGATCCGCATTACAGATGGCGCGTTAGTTTCGGCTGTCAAATTATCGTCACGATATATTGCGGATCGATTTTTACCCGATAAAGCCGTTGACTTGATTGACGAAGCCGCTGCCGCCCTCAAGATGCAGGTTGAATCCATGCCAGAAGAATTAGACCGGGCCAAACGCGAAATGACGCGTCTAGAAATTGAAAAACGAGCGCTTTCCAAAGAAGAAGATCCTGAATCAAAACAACGTCTGCAAGAACTCGAAAAGCACTTAGCCGAAATCCAAGAACAGGTGCACGACATGGAGTTGTCCTGGAAGGCAGAAAAGGATGTTTTGGATGCCAACGCCAACCTCAAACAACAGATCGAAAAACTAAAAAGTGAAGCTGAAATCGCCGAACGCCGCGGGGATTTAGAAAAGGCGTCAGAGATTCGCTATGGACGTCTGCCGCAACTTGTACAGGAATTACAGACGAGCGAAACAAAATTGCGTGGCTTTCAAGGGCAACGCGGTCTGCTGCGTTCGGCCGTCACGGATGAGGATATTGCTAAAGTCGTGGCACGTTGGACGGGTATCCCTGTCTCTCGCATGCTGCAATCAGAAACGGAACGCTTGGCGCATCTCGAAGATGAACTGCATAAACGCGTTGTAGGACAAGACGAGGCCGTAAAGGCCGTGGCTAATGCCCTACGCCGCTCGCGAGCGGGGTTAAGCGAGGAAAAACGCCCCATTGGTTCATTTATCTTCTTGGGCCCGACAGGGGTTGGAAAAACAGAACTGGCTAAGGCTTTAGCCGAAATCATGTTCGATGACGAAGACGCACTCGTGCGCCTTGATATGAGTGAATACGCAGAACGTCACGCTGTATCGCGCATGATCGGCTCTCCTCCAGGATATATCGGCCACGATGAGGGCGGTCAACTCACCGAAAAGGTTCGTCGTCGCCCATATTCTGTGCTGTTGTTAGATGAGGTAGAAAAAGCTCATCCAGAAATCTTCAATTCCCTCCTCCAGGTTTTAGACGACGGTCGCTTAACGGACGGCAAAGGCCGAACAGTATCATTCAAGAATACGATTATTATCATGACCTCGAATATCGGGTCAGATAAGATTCTTGAATGGGGCACGCGTCGTGGCGAGATCGGATTCAACGAAGAAAAAACAAAGAAGCCCAAAGAAGAAGATCTCAAAACGCAAATCTTTGAGCTATTGCGTGACCAGTTTCGTCCGGAGTTTTTGAATCGCATCGACGAAACTATTATGTTTCACGCGCTAACGCAAAAAGAATTGGCACACATCGTGGATATTCAGCTTCAGGACGTCATAAAACGACTATCCGAAAAACGCATGACGGTCACATTTAGTGACAAAGCCAAGAAACTCATTGTCGAAAAAGGCTATGACCCGGCCTACGGCGCCCGCCCTCTTAAGCGCGCTATTCAAGATCTCGTGCTTGATGAGCTGGCCCTCAAAATGGTCGACGGCACGTTCGCAGAAGGTGATGCCATCCAGGTGGATGCTAAAGCAGGAAAAATTATTTTGACCAAATAAAAAAATCCCCGCTCTCGAAAGAAGCGGGGATTTTTTTATTCTTCGTCGTTTACGTCGTCGAGCTGTTTTTTAATCTCAGACCACTTCTTTAGCATGTACGTACGAATCTGCGGGATATCTTTTTTAGCGATTTCTTTGGTGGTTTCGTAGTGTCCCATCAATTCTTCTACCAAAGACTCGTAGGATTCCTTTGTCAGCGATTCGGCGCTCTTTAGCTTTTTCATGAGCTTCTTTTGAAGCTCCTTAGCTTTGACTTGAGCCTCTGCGGTTAATTCCTTACCTTTTGAGCTTTTGAGAAATAAACCTGCTGCTGCGCCCATAATGGCGCCGGCCAACAATCCAGCACCAAAATGTGAAGACTTTTTAGGGGAAGATGGAGTTTTCATAGACATCCACTATACCATGATGAGCTTCTTTTTAGCTAGATATTGCATGAGAAAAAACAAAAAGATACTCGCAACGACGACGACCGAAAAAGACACAACGACAGTAGCGTCCTGATAGCCAGTCATACCGTATCGAAGCAGATTGATATTGTGATGAAGTGGATTCCACGAGCTGATAACGGCCCATTTCCCCGGGAGTTGCGAGATGGGATAAAAAACCCCGGCTAAAAAGATCATGGGCTGCATGATAAACGTCGTTAAAAAGGTCATGGCCTCAAAGTTTTTAGCCCACATGCCAAAAGCTACCCCAAGCATACCAAATTCAATGCCGGTCAGGAGAGCAGCAACCAACAGGATCAACGGATGCTGAACCGTTAAACCGGGAATAAACCAGACCGTGAGCAACAGCGCGAACGCCACGGTAATGATAGCGCGGGTTAATGCTGCCAACGCATAGGCCACACCAATACGCCAAGCAGGAATAGGCACAACTTGAAGATCAGCGATCGTGCCTACGTTTTTAGAGATGATGAGAGCAAACGAGGGATTGGAAAAACTGCTATTCACGAGCATCATGGCCAAAAGACCCGAATACACAAAAGTGACGTACGGAATGTTTCCGATCACGCGATCCCCTGCCACAATCCCAAAGATCGCCAGATATAGAATCATCGAGACAATCGGACTCATGAGGGTATCAAGCCAGATCTTTTGAAATCGTTTTACTTCACGGGCATAGAGCGCCCACATGTGCGTACGCATAGAGAGGGGGAGAAAAAGTAGCTAGCAGCTTGTAGTTAGTAGTTAGGGGGAACGATGAAAAGAAACCAATAGTCCCTGAGCGGAGCAGCAGCGGAGTCGAAGGGCTACCGATTTGTTAATTTTAAGAATATTTCTTCGAGCGAGGCGGCGTCGTTGCGAATGGTTTTGATGTTATCGCCGTAGTGTTTCGTCAGGTCCGCCAAATCCTTTCCAAGGTTTGTGGTGGGATATTCAAACTCCGAACCGATATTTTTTACCCCCGGTAAATGTTCAGCATTTCGTTCGAATAATTCAAAATGGATGACGTTCTGGGCGAACTCCTGTTGGATGTCTTTTAAGACCCCATTCTTAATCATCTTTCCGTGATCGATCAACGTAATCCGCTTGCAAAGCTGCTCTGCCTCTTCGAGATAGTGCGTGGTAAATAGGATCGTCGTCCCCTCGGCGTTGACGCGACGAACGAGTTCCCAGATCTTCTGTCGGAGAGCGACGTCTACCCCTGCCGTTGGCTCATCTAAAATCAACAATTTTGGACGATGAATCATCGCCTTCGCAATCATCAATCGCCGCTTCATGCCGCCAGACAGATTACGTGCTCGTTCTTTTGCCTTATCAGACAAGCTCAAGTCTTCTAGCGCCTGAGCGATACGCTTCTTACACTCTTCACGAGGCACACCGTACATCCCGCCAAAGTAATACAGCACCTCCTCTACCGTAAACGCCATTTCGACCACGGTTTCTTGCGGTACAAGTCCAACGAGTTGCTTTGTTTGATCTGTATGCGTTAACACATCTACACCAAAAATCTGTAGATCCCCCTTTGTAGGGCGCATCATGCCGCTGATCATGTTGATGAGGGTCGTCTTTCCGGCCCCATTCGGCCCTAAGAGCCCATGAATGGTCCCCTCTTCAATCTCAAACGAGACATCGTCTACCGCGGTAAACGCAGGACGTTTTGGAGGAAAAAATGTTTTTGAAAGATGGTTGATGGTTAATGCTTGTGCCATAGGGTGCCAATATATACGCAATGTGCACGCGCTACAACCAGCCGATACGAAACAAAAAGATGAGCGCCACGGCCGTTCCACCAAATACAACTCCAAGGATCATGTGCGCCATCCCTGTTGCTCCGCTCCATGGAAGAGGGATATTCATTCCGTAAAAACTAAATAACAAATTTGGCACCATCAGGATAACCGTCAGTGATGTCAGCGCCTTAATGATGCGATTCAAGCTGTTCGTCATGATCGTCGAATAGGATTCACGAACGGCCACAAGAGACTTCACACCACTCGCACACAAATCAATCAATTGCTTGGTAGATAGTTGAATATCTTCAATTAACGCGACATCCATTTCAAACACAGGTAATTGCTTATGCGAAAGCAAGCGCTCGAGTAACATCGACGTCGGCATCAGCGCGCCTAAAAACTCCTGTAGTGCCTCTTCGAGCGTCACAAAGTGCATGATGTCTTGATTGGTAATTTTTTCGAGCGTCATCTGCCGGCGCAAACCAAGAATATGCCGCGTGATCGCTCGGCGGTGCATTGTGTACAGGTAATTCGTCCATCCAATAATCTGTAACACTAATTTTGTTTTTTGCGTGGTGATGATTGATTCCTTTTGGATAAATTTTTCAGGAAATTCCGCAATCGAACGATGACAAATTGTGATAACGCACTCCTCATGCAGAATCACGAGCAACGGAATGGTCGAGTATGCCTCACCGTCGCACACGGGATATCGAATAAAGATATACAACGTCGCATGATCCGTTTCATATCGAGGCATTTCAAAGGGATCCAGTGCATCATGCAAAACACTGCGATCTAATTGATGCGCGGCCGCCAAAGCATCCAACTCCTCTTCGGATGGATGTTCAACGTGAATCCACGATCCGGGCTTATGCGTTTGGATTTCTTGAACATTCGTACCCCGCAAACTGCGATACCAGCGATGGATCATACGATACAAAAGCCTTACTTCTTCCAAATATATTTCGCAAACTGCCAGACGTACTTAGCTAGCACGAGGAGGATAAAGAAGTATAAAATATACTGAACAACCACGAAGAGCAAAGCGACTAAGCGAATCGTGATGTCTTGCGCTGTTTGATTGACGTCTTGGACGAATTGTTTGAGCGCGGATTTCCAGGAGTCAGTTAAACTTTCTCCGTCTAGGTACGTATTTTCGTAAACATTCAGCGTAAAATACGTGTAATCCAAACGATCTAGCTGCTCGGCTTTGGCGCGGTTCAAGCGATCAATTTGTTCGTTGATGTTGATCCGCTCCTGAGTTAAACGCTCGAGAATCTGAATCTTACTATCAATAATTTTAGCCAGACTCTCGGCATCTTGCGTGCGCGTCGCGAGGGCGGTGATCTCATCATACGCCTTTATTGCCCCATCCAGCGTTTCATCAATAGACTGCTTTTTCTTTTGGAGAATATCTGCCTCACTTATAAAATCATCAATGGTTCGCTTAATCGTGTGGGTATTTTCTGATAGCTCCTTAGGATCAAGCTCCTTGATTCGCGCGAGTACCACGTCCAATTCCTTTTGAAGAACCTTAAACGTGTAATTGCATGAATGTCCGGATTTATTTGCATTTTCAAACATCACATACGGACCATTCTTTAAATCAGCAATTTTAGCGCAAGTTTCATCCAAATTCCGCGTTTCAATCGTCCCTTGATACGTCGTCACCTCAAACGCTTCGGCATCGGCCCCACTCACACCTCCACCGGCTCCAGGAGGCATGGGAGCAATATTCCGCACCGAAAGCTCAGGCATACCTCCGACAGATGGCGCCACGGCAGCGTCATACATAGGGTAGGCCACCCCCACAGAGCCCGCAGACGAAGTCACAGCGCGCTTCTGCATCACCGACTGAAAAGAAGAGCCGACCAAGCGGATGACGATAACGAGAACGATAATGGCTAGCAGGCCTACGCCAACAACCTTGAAGATATCAGAGGTCTTGAAGTTAAGATTGGGAAAAGGGGTCATAGGTTCAGATTTGTTTGGCTAAAATAAATATCATTACCACACCAATGATCCAAAAATGTAGCACGCCTATAAAAATCAGGACATACGGCTTCTTGCAAGCTGCCAGGCAATACTTCACAAAATCGATCCCGCTGTTCTTGCACTTGATCATGCAAGACGACCCGCACACGCGTCAATTCACCCTCGCGCCAGTACCTAAGGCTATGTAATTGAGCACCAAAGATGAGTAGACTGAGCACACAGAATAAAACAGCAGCATAGAGCTTCTTTTTTTGTGAAATCAAACCAGTGAAATTCTTCGGAAGAAACATATCCTGAGTAGGATATCCTGAATACAATGCTTTATACAAAAAATCAGCCGGATGAGCTGATTTTTTGTTGGCTCGGGGACTTGGGCTCGAACCAAGATTAGAGGATTCAGAGTCCTCTGTCCTACCATTAGACGATCCCCGAATATCGGTAACCCTTCGACTCCGCTACTGCTCCGCTCAGGGAATAATTGTTCTTTCTGAGGAATCGAAGATGCGACAGAGTGTACGAATAATCCGGGCGATGGTCAAGCGGCCGGACTTTCGCCTTCTTCGACGACCCGGCCCTCAAACGCTCGTAAAACTGCGCTTACCATGCCCTCAGCGCGACTTTCTTGGGCCTCTGGGGATTCCGCCCCCACGATGCCCTCCACATGTACGTCAGAACGTCCCAGGGCCTGATTAACACATTCTTCGACCAATCGCTTGTTCTTAATCGCCCCTACAGCCTTATCTCGATGAAACGGATATTGAAACTGAATCGTGACCGTTGTGCCCTCAACACGAACAGGTTTACTTACCTTTAAAACAAACGTTAACGATGGGCTACGTTCATCCATACACTTTAAAACGGCTGACCAGCCTACTAAGACCGTTCCAAGATCCAGATCCTTCAATGAAGCCGTCGAAGGGGCGGCAGGAGGAGCAGAAGGAGGCGTAGGGGTTGGTGGGAATTGGGAAGGTGGCGCGGTTGGAGGAGGGACGTTCTTCGTAGGAGCAGGGTCCCCCTGCCCTCCAGTCAATTGATCCGTCATCGGTCGATCCAACTGTCTATCGGTCGGCCGATCAGGGCGGGGTGACCCCGCCCCTACGGGATTCGGGGTAACGGGAACTTGAACGGATGCGTTTGGTCCATGAGACAGAACACCGAGAGCGATGGCCGTAACGGCAAGCTCAAGGCAAAAACGCGGATCTGCACCCTGCTTTGCATCACGCCGACGTTCCATGAACATCAAGGCCATGTCAGCAAGTTCAGCAGGCGCATAGCGCGAAACTAATTCGCCAAGTTTTCGCTCTCCTTCATCTCCTTGTTCAAGTTTTTTCTTAGCCGAGGCCACATCTGCCGCAAGAAGAAGGAAGCGGATCGAACGAATCAGCTCATCGTATAAGGGCAATAAGGGAATCCCCTGATCTTCGATTTCCTGGATCTTCTGTAAAGCTGACCCCAACTCACGTTTCGAACAAATATCTAAAACATCAGCCGCAATCGGTAAACGGGAAACGGGCAAAACGATATTCGCCGTGTCCGACGTAATCGTCTTTTCACCCAATGCCAGCAACTGTCCGAGCAATGTCTCGGCATCACGGAGACACCCGTCACTTAAAGCGACAATGCGAGTCAACACCTCAGGGGCCACCTCGATTTTTTCTTGGACAAGAATTTCTTGCAGGCGCTTTGTCAAATCCTGATCGGCGATACGATGAAAATCAAAACGCTGTGAACGACTTTGGATAGTAGCCGGAACTTTATGGAGCTCCGTTGTCAAAAAAAGAAAAACAGCGTACTCCGGCGGTTCCTCGATGGTCTTTAAGAGCGCGTTCCAGGCACTCGTTGAGAGCATGTGCGCCTCATCCAGAATGTACACCTTGTATTTACGAGAGCTAGGCGCAAAGCGTACGTGTTCAACAATCGCCTCACGAATATTGTCTACGCCTGTATTCGAGGCAGCATCCATCTCGATAATATCGAGACTTCGCCCGCCCTGAAATTCGAGACAGGCTTCACACGTCCCACACGGCTCCCCTTCTTTGCGCGCCAAACAATTCAACGCCTGCGCAAAAATACGCGCCACAGTGGTTTTTCCAATACCTCGAGAGCCAGAAAAAAGGTAGGAATGCCCAATTTTATTGGTTGCAATCTCCAAGCGCAAGGTCTCAGTAATCGGGCCCTGACCGGTGACATCAGCAAAAAAATGGGGGCGATAGGTTCGGCTAAGCGTCGGCATGGGGAGAACTATAGCACAGCCTCCTATAACCCAACCACCTGTCCAGAACCTCCTCTAACTCCTCCTTTGTAAGGAGGAGAGTCGAGGGAGGGAATAAGGGAGGTTACGTCCGTTTGACGATGTTTTCGATGGCTGCTGAACGCGAAGGGGCGGCTTTGGGAATCAAAATAATAGCGTCATCTCCTACGGCACCTTTGTAGTACGAAACGGCGGCAGGTAGAACGGTGTATTTCTTTCCCATCGCCAGCACGCGCCATTCGTTCGTCGTTTCATCTCGCGTAAGCGCGCCCATGACGCGTTGACGCTCAATCGGACCAATTTGTTTAAATAGAAACGTCCCATTGGGTTGAATCGTCAACTTCATGATATCTCCTTCGACCAGCTTTGATTTTGAGGCGTAATTGGGCGGCACAATATACTCTCGCCCATCCGATCCCACCATGTGTTCACCATTAAAAACACCCTCAATCATGCGACCATCATCAAGAGGTGCGCTGGCAACATCACGGGCCGCATCGCGAGCCAAGCGTGAAAAGACCATGTCCGCCTCATCCACCGATTCAGCATCCATCAACAACCGCTCGACATGCATCAGCTCCTCGCGCATGCGGGTGATAATTTTTTTTGCGAGCGCGAGCTTGGTCTCAACAGCACTCATAGAAGACGCGCCTTGTTCGGCAGTCGCGTCTTCTGCATCTATGTCATGAAAAGATTCTTCGGTCATGTGACGTAAGGATATCATGCCTGAGAGAGTTCTTCATCTGCAAAGGCAAAAGGATCTTCTTGTGCGCGTTGGCGTTCTTGAATTTCGGCCTCGATCAATTCGCGTCGTCGTCCGTAGGTGTAGCGCGATAGCTCTTTAATCATCTCAGCTAATTCTTTTTCTTTAGCGCCGGCACGCGGAGCAAACACCACCTTCATATTAAACGGACGCGAAACGGTGTTATCAATCAACAACTTCACATTAGCGGTCAATGATTCCGCATTAATCAAGTCATATTCACTAAACACGGGAGAATATTCTTTGGCTAAAAACTGCGCATCCTCCATGCCAACACGAAACGCCAGCATCGTACCCACGTTACCAAAAATAGCATCACGAATCTTGGTATCGTTATTCTTTCCCATGAGTTGCCCAATAAATTGATGAGCCACAATCAGGTCCAACCCATATTTTCGCGCTTCGGACAAAATAGACTCAATGGAATCGGTCAAGAAGTTTTGAAACTCATCGATATACAAGTAAAAATCACGACGCGTTTTTGGATCCATGTCCGTCCGCGACAAAGCGGCCATTAAGATCTTGCCCACCAAAACCATACCAATAAGATACGCGTTCAGATCACCGAGCTTTCCTTTGCTCAAATTCAATAGCAAGATCTTGCCGCTATCCATGGCTTCACGCACGTTAAATGCGCTCTTTTGCTGGCCAATAATCGGCCGCATGATGTCGTTAGCGATAAATGGCGTCAGCTTGGAGGTGATGTACGGCACCATGTTTTGCAATGACGCCTCTCCTCCCGCCTTTTGCGCTTCTTTGGTCCAAAAATCTTTCACAACCTGCGTTTTACACTTGGCCAACTTCATGGCGCGAAATGATTCATCAGACAGGACTTTTGGAATCTCCATGAGCGTAGATCCACTCTCCGGATCATCCATAATCAACTGCATCGCATTGCGCATGTACTGCTCAAACATCGGTCCTCCAGTGGATTTGAGGTCGTAGAGCTTGTCAAAAATCTTCAACATCTCATTGATCACAAACGTCTTTTGCTCCGGATAGTTTGGATCAAACTCCATCATGTTGAGCCCCATGGGACGCTCCACATCTGACGGATTAAAATAGATAACGTCATCAGCACGCTCCTTGGGAACAAACGTTAAACACTCTTCGACCAAATCTCCGTGCGGATCAATCACGCACACGCCACGACCGGCTAAAATATCCTGACGGATAACCGAGGCTAAAAACGCCGTTTTACCCGATCCTGACTTACCGATAATATATGTGTGGCGCCGTCGATCCTCCTGCTTCATGCGAATATCGTAGTGATGACCACGATAATCCGACGAGCCGAGAATAATTCCTTCGGCCGGCAAATTTGAAGGCGGCAAGGCTTTACGCGAAAGCAGCCAATTAATCTTGGGCGTTTCGGTGCTCGCGAGCGGAAAATGGAATAGCGAGGCCAGTTCTTCGGCATTTAATGTTAAACGATATTTTTCATCAAAATGACGATAAATAAAATGCCGAATCATGGCCGTCTTACGAAACGGCGAAGCCTTAACAAACGAGTTTCCGAATTCGTAAATGTTGTATTGACCAAATGAACCTAAAATATCATTCAACGAACGCTTCGCAACCTCTAGATTCGTAGAAGATACAACCACGCGGATATTGACGTCTAATCCGGCTTTAGACGCCTTTTCCTCCAAGCCCTTAATCATCTCATTCTCTAAGGGAGACAGGTGATACGTCTCCGATTGCTTTACTTCTTGTGAAGATTGGCTTTGTGCCTCCTTAAACAAACTACCCATGCCCTTAAAAACCGCGGACCAAATACCATGTGATTCAACATCAGATAAGCGCTTCCCCTGCTGCATTTCGCGAGCAATACGTATCCCCTCTCGACGCCAACTCTTGTCCGCACTACGCACGATAAATTGCACAGATGCGCCATCTGTATCTTGAATTTTTGATAAAGCGTTAGTTAGCGAATTTAACGGATCCGATTCCAATTTTCGGTAGGTTTTAATAGGAAAAACACTCAATCGACGCAGGCAGAGATAGCTGCCCAAGACAATCCCCGTCGGAGAAAACATGTTGTAATCCACCACATCCTCAATCTCGGCGTGCGGATATTGCGCATGAATCTGCTCTTCAATAAATTGACGATATCGTGCCGGAATGGCCACATAAAAAGAAATCTTGCCTCCATGAGCTACGATTTCGAACGAAAGTTGATCATGCCGACCAAATAGCCAGGCGCCAAACCCATGTTCGGCGGGAATCGAGCCGATGGTTGAAAAAACCGTCTCCATGACCGAAATCAATTCCTGGATTTGTTGAGTGCTTTTGGATTGCTCAACATCTTCTTTTTTGAGTTCTTTGGGAACACGGATCAACAGAACGCGCATGTCGAATGCTCGCGATGCCTTGCCTCGATTCGCGTACAACGTTCGAATAATAAACAAAATCAAAAAAACAACAGCCCCCAGACCCAACAAGATCAGCGCCAAAATAATAGGCAATTCAAAGCCGCTAGACGCACTAACGACGGAATCGAGCGGCGTATCCGCTGTAACGGCAAACTGCAACGCAAGAAAAGGAAACATGGAAATTACAAATGTTTTTTAATTTCTTCCTCCGCCATGTGTTTTAGGGCATCAACCTTGACCTTTGCTTCCTGCTCTAAAAAAAATCGATTAACTCCAGGAATCGTCATGAGCCAATTCCGAATCAACATGAGCGCTTCTTTTAATGTAAAATGCGCTGATCGAATCATTTGAGCAATCTTTTGAGAAACCTCTTCTCCTTTTGCTTTAAACGCGGGCTTCGCCTCGGGAGGGAGGGCCACATACAGATCACCAAGACCAGTTTCTAAAACCTGCTCAACGCGCAATGTTATCGGATCCGTCGTTCTTTGCAGGGCGGGTGCAGAGGTACCAGACCCAGCGGAGGACGTCGGTTTTTCTAGCGCAGGGACCGGACTTGTCGGAGCCTCCTCTAAAAAATGTTCTTTGCCCTCAAGGTTCTCAAACACCTGCTCATCCGTTTCTAGCGGATGTTCATCAACGGGCAACGTCGTCTCTTGGGGCTTCTGCTCAAGAGGATTGCGAGGAAACGGAGATGAGGCAGGCATCGATCCGCCCTATCGTATCACACTGACGGCAGCTCTGGCAGAGCGGGAAGCGCATGTTGGCCATCCGCCGCGTCTTCAACAACCCAACCGGCAGCAAGAATCTGCTCACGTAGACGATCAGAAGCCGACCAATCCTTGCGCTCCCTCGCTTCACGGCGCTGATTCAAAAAATCCTGGATCGTGGAAGGAATAGAGATTGGACGAGCCACGTATTCGGATAAGGACAAGCCAAAAACACGATCCATCGCCAACACCGTCGCCGCTTTTACAGCACTTGGCAGATCGGCATCGACAGCCTTCCAAAGAACCGCCAATGCTTTAGGCATATTGAGATCATCCTCTACTGCAGTCAAAAATTCCTGCATCAGCGATTCATCCAGTTGACCCGGCGCATCCCACCCTTGAACAGTCTGCTGAAGCTTTTGAAGCGTCAGAGCGGCACTCCGCAATGCCGTCCATGTAAAGTTTTGCTTTTGACGATAGTGCGTACCCAAAACCATCAACCGAAAAGCCAATGGATCAAAACCTTTCTCTTTGATTTGTGAAACCGTGTAGACATTACCCAACGACTTGGACATCTTTTGATCGTCTACTAGCAAAAATTCCACGTGCATCCAATACCGTGCGAGCTGTGTACCAAAAGCCGCCTCACTCTGCGCGATCTCATTTTCATGATGAACAGGAATGTGATCCACTCCTCCGCAATGGATATCGAACGGCTGACCTAAAAACATACGGCTCATCGCAGAGCATTCAATGTGCCAACCCGGAAAACCTATCCCCCATGGGCTCTCCCACTCCATATGACGCCGCGCGCCCGGAGGAGAAAATTTCCACAAGGCAAAATCCGCCGCATGCCGTTTTTCAAGATTAGCAGCAACTCGCGCCCCTTCTTGCTTCTCCTCTACTCGTTGACCGCTGAAACGTCCATACGAAGAAAATTTGGATGTATCAAAATACATGCCATCGCTCGTGCGATAAGCATAGCCTTTTTCTTCTAAAACGCGAACAATTTCGATCTGTTCCGAAATATAATCCGTGGCTTTACAGAGATATGGCGGAGATGGCAAGCGAATATTAAGATTCTCGGCATCCTCGATAAATCGCGCCGTATACCAGGCAGCGATTTCTTGAGCCGTCTTACCCATTTTTTTAGCACTAACCTCCATTTTATCCTCCCCCTCATCTCCATCTCCCACCAAATGACCAACATCCGTGATATTCATGACGCGACGAACCTCTAAACCTTCTATTTCCAATACGCGCTGCAAAATATCCTCGCACACAAACGAACGCATATTGCCGATATGCGCATCCCAATACACGGTTGGGCCACAGGTATAGAGACCGATGTGTCCCGGCGTAGTGGGTTTGATTTCTTCTATCTGACGAGTCGCGGTATTCCAAAGGCGTAGCATGCGAATATCCTAGCTGTTTATTTTAATACTGTCATCCTCGAACTATTTCGCTCCGTTGACTCTACACGTCATTCCTGCGAAGGCAGGAATCCAGAGAATATCTAAATCTTACTCATTGAACGCGCTAGGATAGATTCCCGCCTTCGCGGAAATGACAATATAGGGTTAAATCGATTGAGGGTTACAGCGTACAGCAAATAAGATTCGTTACTTGTTGATTCGCATTCAACTGAACCCCACCCATATACGTCCCATTCGGACACGTATAAGATCCACCACCAGCAATCGCGTTCACTCGATTCGCACATTTATTATTTGCTGGTACATAGTCTTGCCACTGCGGAGCTCCAAAAACAGATTGCTGATAGCGACCAGTAAAATCACCAGAGTTCACACCACCCCAGGTATTCCCGGCAACATCCAAATCCCCCGTCGCCTCTACACGACCAGCCGTCGCTAAACCAACCGTCCCAACCGGAACGTTCGCATACACGGCGGATTGCTGCGCACCGGTTAAACCTCCGGCCGCGTTGACATACAAGCCATAATTACTAGAAGCAGGGACGGTCACGTACGTTCCGTATGATGGATAACTCAACCACGTTCCATAACCAGATCCACCACCAGCAATATACGCACCGTAATTGCCACCATACACCTGTAACCCAACAGTTGTTGCACTTAAATCCGCACCAATCGAACCACCGCTGATGGTTAAACCCGTCACATTCGTAGGCGCAGCAATACTCAAAGGACCAGTCATGGCGTCACCAATTTTTTGAACGTAGAGACCGGAATTCATGGCCCAGGAGGTGATGCAGTCAGAGGGGTTTGTGCCGGGATTAAAACAAAACTGTGTTGCTTGAACACGCCCTCGATTACCCTGTTTGAGGGGAAAAAGATTTAAATCAGATACTTGCAAATCCCCATTTAAATAAAAAGTTAAAGGAGTCTGTGAGCCATTCGCCCAATTACCCATCCAATACGTTGAAGAGCCAGATTGATCGATATGAAAAGCTCTTCCTGATTGAAGAACTATGTTTCCGTAATTATAGTTAAAAAGAGTATTGGGAGTGGTTTCCATCGTGGTACTAACAGTTCGAGTGATGACATCACCCGCGCTCTTTAAATTACCCCCTGCATTAATATCATTCCCCGTAATATCACCTTTAGCACTAACGCTTCCATCAGAATTAACATCTCCATCAATATTAATCTGAGCCCCTGTTTGCTGAACACCTGTCCCCGCAGCATTCCAAATAACCCCAGGCACATTACCATTAGGCGGAGATTGCGAAGGGCCTTGAAATTGAGCCAAAACAAGTAGAGGAATGCTGGCGACAACAAAAACTGCAGATAGAATGTATGAAAAGCGTTTCATAATTTTTAAAAGTATAACACACTCTCTATCATTCCTGCGAAAGCAGAAATATGTCTAAAAAATCATTCAGATAAGACGATGGCCGCGAGCGCCGCTCCTCCGAAGAGAGAGCGGTACCCGCGGCCGAGAAGATCGTCAGTTGCAGGTCGCCTTGAACAGGCGACCAAAAGTCCCCATGTAGACCTTCCCCGTAGAGGAATCCGTCCACATGCCACCGACGCCGTAGGAAGGCGACGGCAGGTTTTGAGTCGTGGCCGCCTGAGCAATCGCCGTCATCTCCGTGACAGGAAGACCGGTCATCGGATCCGTCCCCATAGCTGTTGTGACAGCAGCCTGGGGTTTCGGTGAGACGATCGATACATAGCTGTCCGTTGTACCGTTGGAGAACGATGTCCAGACCGTGAGGTTGTTGGTGACATGGTAGATCACGCCGTGACCCGACGTATCCTGACCGGAAACGTACACGTCGTTAACGGAGCTACCAGTGACACCTCTCAAATCCGTAATCGTGTTCGGAACGGTTTGAACCCGGACCCAGCTGCTGCCGTTGAAGCGCAGCAGAATGCCAACACCGTTTTGATCACCAACGATGAAGACATCGCCGGAATCCAGACCCCAGATCTGACGGAAGTTGCATGCAGCGGGATCGATCCCGAGGGGACCGGAAGGGAAGCTTTGCACTGCCCAGTTAGCACCAGTCTTCAACCAAGCCACTGATTGTGCAGCCGTGTTGCCGACGATCCATGCATGGGCCAGGTCAGCGATCCATACCGAGGTCAAGTTCTTGGCAAGGCTTTCCGCCTTGATGTCCAATCCCCATGTTCCCGCAGACCGGCAAGCCATGTAGCCAGCGAAATTCGCCTGGCCGACGACACACACATGGTCATCGTCAACTCCATGGATACCGTTCAGGGCACTGGGTAGCTGGCTCGCCTGATTCTGCGAGGAAGTCGGCAACGGTTCGTTGACCCACGCGGGTCCGCCCATCCAGTGCGCAATCGCCCCCTGCCCGTAGGTCGAAGCAGCGATGTACACGTTGGAGTTGTCCGTTCCCCAGATCCCGCTCATGAACTGAACGTCTTGACCCCCGATCTTGAACGCATCGAAGGCAAGGTCAGCCGCAGGAGCATCGCAGGAGATAGAAACCGGCACGTCGATGCAGCTTGCGCTGCATCCGTCGCCGTCGACCGCGTTGCCGTCGTCGCACTGCTCGCCGGCCTGAAGGATGCCGTCGCCGCAAGCGGCGAGCTTGCAGCCGTTGGTGCAGCCGTCATCGTTGACGGCGTTCCCATCGTCGCACTGCTCGATGCCTGTGACGACTCCGTTGCCGCAGCCCGTGGGCTTGCAGTTGGAGTCGCATCCGTCGCCGTCGACCGTGTTGCCGTCGTCGCACTGCTCGCCAGGCGCCTTCATGCCGTTACCGCAATCCGAAGGCGCGCAGTTAGCATCGCATCCATCGCCGTTCACGAGATTGCCGTCATCGCAGATCTCGGGATCGACGCGAACGCCGTCCCCGCAAACCACGGCAGGCGGCGCACCGCCCTGGCCACCGGCGCCGCCAGTTCCAGGGTCGCCCCCGGTTCCAGCGCCGCCTTCGCCACCCGCGCCACCCTCACCCCCGCCAGAAGCGGCGGTCGTGGTGGTTGCGGTCGAAGATGCGCTCGCCGAGCTTGCGCTCGACGTCGTGGTGGTGGTCGTCGAAGACGACGAACCACCCGTTCCGCCAGTTCCGGAGCTCGAAGAGCTCGACGGAGCGACAGAAACAGCTCCCTTGGGAGCCTCTTCCTCCTCGCCGACACACCCGGTGCCGACGAGAGCAAAACCGAAGAACACGAGCCAGGCCATGATGGCCCAGCCCGAACAGCGGGAAGCGTTCATGGCACAACCTTTCTGTCAGCGTCAAAAACGTCTCGACAGGCTTTTTTGCAACTGACTTGTGAAAGAGCCTGACCGGTACCAGCACCGATCTAGGCCAGCTCGCGGGGTCATTTCGACCCAACGGTACACATATTAATGGCATAAAAACCCCATTTTGTCAACTATTTCGCTTGGTTGAGAGAAAATAATCGATTTTTAAATCCTACGGGCTATAAAAAATCGACACGGTAATAAGCACAGACCTCTTCCGATCCTGCTCCACCCCGCTCAAGACTGCTTCGCATTTAGGTATATGCTTGCCACGTATCCGTTCACAAACAACGTAGCTCGCAACGACGAAAAGGCTGCGCGTGCTATACTGTTTTTAACATTTTTTATGGACACCAAAAATTCAACCAGTCGTTACATTCTAACGACCCTGGCCATCATTATCGTCATCACAGCTTTTATCCTTGTCGGCCTCAATGCTCTGCAATTAGAAAAACGCCTCGCCTCGTCTTCTTTTGGAAAAGCCGGGACAGTCGAACTTAATGCCAAATATATCGAAGGTTACCTCGCAGCTCGCCAAAAATATCAGGCCATGTGCCCATTTGCGAATCAACCTACATATTCATTGAATGGCACCGTGCAAAGCGTCAATGCGGATGGCTCACTCACGGTTCTGCAGGATTCACTAGAAAGCGATGAACTCGTAGATCGCGTTTCGAACCAACGCTGGATTAGCATAACACCACAAACCATCGTGGTACGCTCAACGGCCAAATCACCAGAACAATTCCAAAAAGACATGTCCGAATTTAATCGAGTTCGGGCCGCTGGCTCATCTACCGCCACGCCACCCTTACCAATTAGCGAAGAGCTTGTGCAGCTCCGCGATATTCCCGTTGGTTCTCGTGTCCACGTTGAAAGCGACCAAGATGTTCGAACCCTCGAACACATCACCGCAACCCGCATTAGTGTAACTTTAGAATAACCTTAGAGCAGCCCCCTCTCTTCCGTGGCTACAAGTCACGTCGCTCATAAACGACAACATCATAAAACAGCGAAGCGATATTGATTCCTGAAATTCGGGCTCAAGATTACTTCGCTGTTTTGATTTACTGGCTTGTGCCCTGCAGCATCTCCATGCGAGCCTTTCGGCGCTCCATTTCAATTCGTCGTTGTAACTCGAGTAAGCGATTCTGCAACACATCTCCATTTTGACGTTGAATACCTTCACGCGAAGACGTAGCTGACCGTGCATTCATGATGCGCTGTCGTTCCTTTTGAAGTTGCTCAAAGCGCAAACGGGTTTGTGGATTCAGACGTTGAATTTTTTGTTCGAGTGACGGTTCTGATTTTTCTACAACAACCGTCTCTAGCTTTTTAATCTCAACAGAAGGCTTGACCGGAAGCGGCATACCAGCAGGCGCCTGAAGCTCTGGCGCACGAACCGGAGGAACGCTCACCGGCACCGGCTCTTCTTTGACCGTTACAGGTATCTCCGTAGGCAATACCTCCTCTTGCTCTGCATCAATCAAAAGCGTTTCATCAACGGCGCGTTGAATAGATGCGTCAATTTTTGCTACCTGCTCGGGAGGGATTGGTCGACGAGTGCGGCTCAAAATCTCGTACTCATGCATGCGTCGCTCAACGTGCTTAACCGTCACCTCTACGCGCTTCTCTGGCGTAGTGGCAATACGCTCTTCAATATGCTCAATGCGCTCACGAACCGGATACAAAAAATGCCCCGGAACAACCTGTTCGGACTCATAGGCATAGGCCCCCGTCGTGCCGCCCACAATACACACAAGCGACGCCAAAGCCGCCCCAAAACGCAACAATGGGCTATGCCAACCTCGAGGCTTCATTTGAGCATGTAATCGCGCTTCTAACGCCCGAACAAACCGCGGGTCTGGCTCGGCATGCTGGCTTAATTTTTTGAGTCGTCGCTGAAGGATCCAGTGCATAAGGAGTTATGTATCTACTGATACCGAAAATGCTGGGGAATGTTTCAAGTGCTTCTTAAGATTCTTCATGGCGCGATGGGCCTGGATACGCAACGAACCCGAGCTTTTGCCATATTTTTCGGCCAAATCCTCAAATCCCCAGCCCTCAAGATACTTTAATGTAATCAACTCACGGTCTTGGGGCGAGAGAGTCTGAAGCGCCTTCCAAAGATGCGCTTCGTCTTCTTTCAAGGCAAAACGCTCAACCCAATCAACCCCATCCAAATGGGTATTCTCTATCTCCTCCAAATCAACGGTAGGTTTTTGCTTTTGAAGATAGTTAATCAGATGATTCCGCGCGATCGTAAAAATCCACGAGGTTTGACTGATGGCGGGATCATAACGATCAAAGGCAGAAAATGCCTTCAAAAAAACATCCTGCGTCAGATCTTCTGCCACATCGCGTCGGCCGCCGACGCGATAAAACAAAAAACGATACACGCGGCTCACGTGGTCACGATAAAACTGAGTGAAGTGCCGCTGATCCATGGGTAGGGATAGTATGCCCCTACAATCCCGCTTCGCGCAACGCTTCAAGACTCTTCCGTTGCTCTCTGCTTAACTTTCGTGGGGCTAGCGGTATAACCGTACAAATATGATCACCTCGATGGCTACCGTTAACGCGAGGGGCGCCTTTGCTACGAATACGGAACACCGTCCCCGCTTCTGTACCTTCAGGAATCTTGAGTGAGCCTTTACCGTCAATTGTTTCTATTTCCCACGATCCTCCGAGCAATAATAGGGAATACGGCACATGAACGGTAGAATGAATATCGTCGCCTTCGCGCGAAAAAACGGGGTGTGATTTTACGTGAACGCGAATATAGAGATCGCCCGCGACACCACCAGCACCCGGATACTCACCCTGACCGTTGAGGCGCAACGCCTCTCCCGAAGAGATGCCCGCGGGAATATTAATTGTGATATCCGAGGTTTTTCGTTCGATACCGGTCCCCTTACACGTCGAACAGGTCTCGGACGGCTTGGTACCACGACCTGCACATTCTCCACACGTCACATTCGACTGCATGGTGCCAAACACTGTACGTACCGCTTGCTGCACATGACCCTTGCCACTACACGTCTTACACATTTCTTGGGTCGAACCCGGTTTACCGCCATCACCCTTACACGTCGAACATGCCGTATGACGATAGAGCTGAACAACGCGATCAATCCCGCGCATGGATTCCAAGAACTCGATGGTAACGTCGGTTTCGATATCTGATCCGCGCTGCTTTCCGCGGCTCTTGCGGCTACCACCAAATCCAAACATCTCACCAAACATGTCTCCTAGATCACCAAAATCTTCGACATTCACGTTAAACCCGCCATTGAATCCACCAAAACCCTGACGCGGATCAAACCCCGCCCCTCCCCCGCCCTGCTCAAAGGCTGCCGAACCAAATTGGTCGTAGGTGGCGCGCTTCTTTTTGTCACCTAAGATTTGATAGGCCTCGTTGATGTCCTTGAATTTTTTATCATCTCCGCCTTTTTTATCCGGATGATGCTCATGCGCAAGCCGACGAAATGCTTTTTTGATTTCGTCTTCGCTGGCACCTTTGTGTACGCCTAAAATCGCGTAATAATCTTTAGCCATTCTGATTAGGGGTTCCTTGGTTATAGCGCGCCTCTTCCCATTGTTTGAGCGTCTTTTGCAGAAGATCGATCAAATCCTGGGCCGTAAAACGATTCAAGAAGATACGCGCTACGAGCGCCGCTTGATCGGCCTGCGGACCCGGACGAACATGAGCCAAAAAATCAATCACCACATCCCGCTCCTGCGAGGTCACAGAAATGGCGTTAGCGTAGCGACCCTTCAAATCTTCTGGCTCGGCAGTAATACGGATCTCTTGTTTTTGCGGTTCGCTCATAGAATGGGAATAACGTACGAATTAAGAACCGGCGGTAAAGTCACCTTCTTGCGCCTTGGGCCCGTCTTCTTTCTTTGCTTCTCCCTCTGGAGGAACGGTCGCGCCATCATTCTGCTGCTTTTTATACATGGCTTCGCCGACTTTTTGAGCAGCTTGAGCGAGCTCATCCCCCGCCTTCTTAATCCCCTCAACATCCTCACTATCTTTAATCGCTTTGAGAGCGGCCATTTTTTCTTCGACGATCTTTTTATCCTCTTCGGACACATCCTTCGCCTCTTTCATCATCTTCTCGGTCGTGTAAAGCATGGTCTCGGCCATATTCTTAGCCTCGATTAATTCACGCTTCTTTTTGTCCGCTTCGGCATTCATCTCGGCTTCTTTCTTCATGCGCTCGACTTCGTCTTTGGACAGATTGGTCGAAGCCGTAATGGTAATCTTTTGCTCTTTATTCGTAGCCTTATCCACGGCTTTCACCGAAAGGATTCCGTTGGCATCAATGTCAAACGTGACTTCGATCTGCGGGACACCGCGCGGAGCCGTAGGAATACCAGACAAGGTAAACCGACCGAGCGAACGGTTATCTGCCGCCATTTCACGCTCACCCTGCAAGACATGAATCTCGACAGAGGTTTGCCCATCTTGAGCGGTCGAGAAAATCTGAGATTTGGCAGTCGGAACCGTGGTGTTACGTTCGATGATCTTGGTCATGACGCTACCCAGCGTTTCCAAACCAAAAGACAATGGCGTGACATCGAGAAGAAGAAGTTCGCCCTTCAAATCTCCTTGGAGATTTCCGGCCTGCACAGCGGCACCAATGGCCACAACCTCATCCGGATTGACCGAGATGTTGGCCTTCTTGCCAAAGAATTTTTCAACTGCCGCCTGGACCAACGGCATGCGTGTCATACCTCCGACGAGGATGACTTCTTGGATATCCGAGGTAGAAAGTTGCGCATCCGAGAGAGCTTTTTTGCACGGCTCCAACGTCTTCTGCACGAGATCGTTCGTCAATTCTTCGAGCTTGGCACGAGATAATTTCAACAGGAGATGTTTCGGACCGGTCGCATCACTCGTGATAAACGGCTGGTTGATCTCGGTTTCCATGGCGCTCGAGAGCTCGATCTTGGCTTTTTCTGCCGCCTCTTTGATGCGCTGCACGGCCAGATTATCCTTGCTCAAATCAATGCCCTCGGCTTTACGAAACTCTTGAACAATCCACTGAATAATTACTTGATCAAAATCATCACCACCCAGGTGCGTGTCGCCGTTCGTCGCTTTGACTTCTACGGTGTTCTGACTCGTTGCCGCGTCATATGCGATTTCAAGGACAGAAACGTCAAACGTCCCACCGCCGAGATCGTAGACGACGATCTTTTCATCCTTTTTACGATCAAAGCCATACGCTAAAGCTGCGGCCGTCGGCTCGTTGATAATACGTAAAACCTTGAGGCCGGCGATTTCACCCGCCACTTTCGTCGCCTGACGTTGAGAATCGTCAAAATAGGCCGGAACGGTAATAACCGCTTCGGTGATGGATTGACCGAGACGCGCTTCGGCGTCGGCTTTCAATTTTTGCAACACCATGGCCGAAATTTCTTCGGGTGTATATTCTTTACCGCCCATGACAACGCCAACAGCATCACCTTTTTGCACCAGTTTATACGGAAGCCACTTGGCATCACGTTGAATTTCCGGATCATTCCAGCGACGGCCAATCAAACGCTTAACGCTAAACAACGTGCTCTCCGGGTTAACTACGGATTGACGTTTGGCGATTTGACCAACTAAACGTTCGCCGGTTTTTGACACAGCCACAATGGAAGGCGTGGTTTTTGCGCCTTCTGCATTTTCAATAACTTTTGGCTGGCCACCTTCGACCACGGCCATGCATGAATTGGTTGTTCCTAAGTCGATTCCAAGAATTTTTCCCATAGAGATTAGTTGTCGTTTTTAATATCAATCGTGATCGTTTTTGATTTAGGTGCTTGCATCTTTGGAAACACAATCTTGAGAATACCGTCCTTAAAATCCGCTTTGGCGGCCTCGGTATTGATACCCTCCGGCAGAGCCACTTGGCGCATGAATGAACCACTGCGGATTTCTTTACGATAATAATCGTGCTCGTCAACCTCGGTTTTACGCTCCGAGCTTCCCTTGAGCGTTAAGACATCATGCTCAATGGAAATCTCGATATTCTTTTTATCGACACCCGGTAAAACGGTTTCGATTACGACGGAATCGTGTTGATCATACACATCAATCGCCGGCACAAGGCCCTGTTGACTGCGAGACAGCGCAGGCAATGCAACGCCGTCAAAAAACGTATCTACGTTCTGGAACGGTTCAAAAAACGGTGACCATTTGATGAGAGACATAGAAGGATGAATAAAGAATTAAAATAATTGTTAATTTAAGATGAGGCGACGATCACTTTGGCGGGTCGAAGAATTTTTCCTTGATACTCCCAACCGACCTGGGCGACACGCAGGATCGTGTCTGCCGCAACCTCCGAACTCGGTTCGCGACCCACCGCCTCATGGCGAAGAAAATCGCAGACATCACCGGCCGCAGGAGTAATCGGAACAAGTCCTAATTCCGTACACGTCTTACGCCACGTTTCGTACACCTGTCGGACGCCGCGAATCCACGACTCAATCCCCTTGCGTTGCTCGGACGGAATCTCCTCGAGATTCGGCATGAACGACATCGCCATCTCAAACTGTTCAATAGCGGGAAACAGTTCCATGAGCATGCGCTCATTGGCGTAGCGCGAGATATCCCGTCGTTCCTTTTCAAAATCTTTTTTCAAGTTAGCGTAATCCGCTTGAGCGCGTTTCCATCCGGCGAGATATTCTTCGCACTTGGCTTCGGAGGACAGAGCTTCAGTGGGTTCATTCGACGGAGTCGAAGGGTCAGTGAGCGGTTGTTGAGAAATTGGTTCGTCCATAGTTTTTAGGAGGGAGAAGTAAAACGTTGCGAAATAGTAGAAAGCAGGGCAAACGTTCGGCCATAATCCATACGCAACGGTCCCAACGCTCCAAATAGGGTGTTATCCCCTAGCGTCACCAAGACTGTACTGCACGTAGGCCCAAACGGACACTCGCGGCCGATAAAGGCGGTGGGCTCGGCAAAACGCTGCTTACGCACGATCTGCAAGATATCGTCTAATCGATCAAGCACTTGCGTCATGTTGACGACTCGTCCGGCATCACGAAATTCCGGTTCAGCGAACAATAACGAGAGTCCCGTATAAAACGTATCCGCCTGATCAAGCCCGACAACGACAGCGGCATGCGTTTCATGAGCGACACTCTTAGCCACTGCCTTTATGGAGCGTGGCCACGGAAACGCACCAGCGACTTCGTGGATATCCTGCTGTTCACGCTTGGTCGCCATCCGACGAGGCATGAGCTCATTCACATACAGGCGATACCCTTCTTCGGTTGGAATACGACCAGAGGAGGTATGCGGCTGAGTGATATAGCCCGCACTCTCAAGTTCGGTAAACCAATTCCGAATCGTAGCCGGACTGACCCCTAACCGATAGGTATCAACCAAACGCTGCGAACCAACAGGTTCGCCGGTAGCGATCACATCCTGAACAACCAGGGTTAAGAGATGGCGTAAACGGTCTTCCATGATCTAGCACTCTATATAAATGAGTGCTAGTTACAGGATACGGAGACTTAAAAAGACTGTCAAGTATTGACAGGATGGGATAAAAGTGGTATAAATGACGGTTCTTTTTTAAAACAATCAAAACTAAGATGTGCTGGGCAGATCTATGCCTCTTTCGATAAAGGGACACGGACATGCCCGGCACGTCGTCGGCGCAGCAGTCTATTGAGAGAGGTCATCATGGAAATCCGTTACCCGTACTTCACAGTCATCGGCCTGATCCTCGGCCTCATCGCTCTCGTCTCCATCGGCTGGTTCCTGGATCGGCAGAGTGACAGAAGGTTCGGAATGTTCCTCGCCGGCCTCCTCGTCGCTCTCGGTGGATTCTTCGGGATCCGCGACAACATCATCGAGGTCGACCGCCTACAACAATGGGCGACGAAGAGCGACCAGGCGAAAGAGGCAGAAATCACCAAGCAGCGGCAGAAGATCGTGGACTTGAGCCACTATCAGGAAAGCCTCGAATCACTCGTGCCTGCGGCCATCGGGATGACCGCAGCGTCGTGCGACAACACGTGTCAGACGTATGTCCAAAACCTGGTCGTGGGTCTCCCGGACAGCTTCCCCCCGGACCTGATCACGCAGAACTGCAAAGCACCGAGCGGACTACGCACGGCGGTCGAACCGCTACTCACAGGCGGCAAGATTGCGGCAGGCCTGTCGCCAGCAATCGACGCAGTGATCAACTGCGTCAACAAGACGCAGCCTTCGTCTGCTCGCTGAGCAGCACCCCCCGCGAACACCCGGCATTCTCCCGGTTCTCGTTCTCGGGGGTTTGTCGTTTAAGAAGATTTTTTATTGTTACTTTTTAAATACCTATATACGGTACTTATACACCGCCGCTACAGTCTGCTCAGCATCAACTCGAGGAATCGCAAACGCATTAGAGATGACTACCGTTCCGGAGGGGAAAATATCGCACAGATAGATCCATAAACGCTCAAGAGTTTCAGGCAAAAGATAAAAACAGATTACATCAGCAGGTTGCGGCGGGATTCGCCAAATATCTCCTTGTATAAACGTAACCCTTGAATGTAAACCGGCGCGCCAAGCTCGGTAACGAGCCCACCACACCAGAACCGGGTTCAATTCAATACCTATCACCATCGCTCCCCGCTTCGCCGCCTCAATAGACACCTCTCCGTTACCAGACCCAAGCTCCACCACTCGCATTCCAGGTTTAATATTCGCAAGATCAAGCATTGTATGACACGCGGCCTTTTGCGAAGCTACATACGGAGCCGCGCTGAATGCCGCCATCAACAGATAAGACACGTAGATGCATCCGATGAGAATCAGGAGGAGAATGGCGAGGAGGAGAAGCATGATTTTAATTTCGTCATTGTAGCCTTTCGACAAGCTCAGGGACGAATTTCCTTTATTCTTTCCTGAACCCATTCGACGAACCCAGGGTAAACTCCACACCAGCGGCATCGAAGGATTCCAACCGGCTACTACTCATATCGCAACGCTTCAATCGGATTAAGGCCCGCAGCTCTGCGAGCGGGAAAGTAGCCGAAAATAATTCCAATCCCGGCCGAGACGCCAAAGGCAATACCAACGCCGCTCCAGGGAATCGCAAACGTCCAGCCGGTCTGAAACTGCAAAATAACCTGAATCGCAATCCAGGAAATACTGATACCAAAGATAATACCGACTATCCCCGCAACAGCTGTCAACACAACAGCCTCGACTAAAAACTGTCGCAAAATATCAGACCGATGCGCTCCGATCGCCTTTCGTAACCCAATTTCGCGTGTGCGCTCCGTCACCGTCACGTACATGATATTCATAATCCCCACTCCCGCCACGAGCAACGAAATTGAGGCAATCGATCCAAGCAGGATCTGCAAAATAGAACCGATCACATTAGCGTTACGGATCGCATCTTCTTGGCTTGCCACGCGAAAATCGTCTTTGGACAATATTCCTTCTGGATTATCTAGGTTATGTGTTTCACGCAACGCGATGCGCACCAATTCTTTCGCCTCGCTCGGCGGGACAGCACCAGTTTTGATAGCGAGAAAATTTAATCGATTCTTGTTGGTAAGATCCAAAATCGTGGTAAACGGAACATACACCTGATCATCCACATTACTAAAAAAACGCGTTCCAGCCGGATCCAAAACACCAATCACGCGAAACGGCTGCTTACTGATTTTGATCGAACGACCTAATGGATCCTCCTCACCAAACAACGCCTTCGCGATACCCGACCCTAACACCACCACCCGCGCATGACGATCAACATCTTCATCAAGGATATATCGCCCCACTCGTAGCGTTTCGTTAAAAATAATCACTTCATCTGGCGATGAACCCGATATCTGAATAATTTTTTCTTGACCTCCATAGGCAACCAAATCACGCATCACAACCGTACCATTCACCCCTTTTGTCCAGGGCAATGCGCGCAATTTTTCGTAATCTTTCATCGTCAGCGTTTGCTTGACGTTATCATCCGGCGGTCCGCCACGCGTTTCATCGCCCTTGCCATTAGACACAAACACAAGATCACTCCCAAACGATGCGATTTGGGACAACAAATACCGCTCCGCCGCCTGACCAACACCGATCATTAAAATCACGGACATGATGCCAATGACAATACCCAGCATCGTCAAAAACGTGCGACGCTTATTAAGAAGCAGCGCTCGTAGGGATAGAGGAAACAGATCACGATACTGCATACTTATTCAAAGCGTAACGCATCAATAGGATGCAAGCGGGCTGCGCGACGAGCTGGAAAGTACCCAAACAGCACTCCAATCAACCCCGAAACAGAAACCCCCAACAGCATACCGCGCGTCGAGGGCACGAATGTCCAGCCCGGCTGAAAATTATTAATGATATTCACCGCCAACCATGAACAGGCGAGACCTAAGACCGTTCCAATCAACCCTCCTAAGAGCGTTTGCACCACGGCTTCAAATAAAAACTGTCGCAAAATATCCCGCTCACGAGCTCCGATAGACTTCCGTAATCCAATTTCTTTTGTCCGCTCCGTTACAGAAACGTACATGATATTCATAATACCGATACCACCAACGAGCAATGAAATCGCCGCAATAGCCACCAATAAAATCTGTAAAATATCAGTGATCGTACTGGCGCTTTTAACTAAATCCTCTTGTGTTTGAACGTTAAAATCATCTTTTGACAATATCCCGGCGGGATTATCGATATTGTGACGTTCACGCATGACGATGCGTAAACGCTCCTTAGCCTCCGCCAAAGGTAACGTCGTTTTAACGGTAATAAACGTGAGGTACTGCTTATTATATAAATCGAGCGCACTAGAAACCGGCACATACACCTGTTTATCAACGTCCTGAAATCCCTTCGTCCCCTGTTCAGCCATCACACCAACCACCCGAAAACCACTCCCATTGATTTTCACCGTCTTCCCCATAGCATCATCAACACCAAACATGGTCTTTGCGACGGTATACCCCAGAACCGCTTCACGCGCATGACTATCAACGCTTGCCGCTGTAATAAATGTCCCCTGTAAAACACGTAAATCATTTAATTGCGTATCATCCGACATCGTCCCCACAACCTGCACATTCATATCCACGCCGTTCCCCGTCACTTGATCCTGCTGATTCAACTTGCCAACAACCAACGAAACCCACGAAGACGATGCCAGTTTACGCACATCCTTCATGGTTAAACTCTGCTTGATAAACAACGTCGGCTGTCCTGACTCTTCGGGCGCACCGTTTTGAATAAAAATAACATCCGATCCAAACGAAGAAATCTGAGCCAAAATATACCGCTGCGCCGCTTCACCGATCGATAACATCAAGATCACAGACAGCACGCCAATGACGATACCAATCATCGTCAACACAGACCGCCCCTTGGTTCGGGATAGGCTCTGGAACGAACTCGTCATTAAATCTTGAACGGTCATGGGGAGTCTCGCATTATTTGAGCAACTCAGTCGCACTGGCCAAGCGACGATTTGTCACCTTGTCATCAGACTGAATCAACCCATCGCGAACACGAATAATACGCTCGGCATGTTCTGATGTGTACGTTTCGTGGGTGACGAGAATAATCGTATGACCTTGTTCCAAATTCAAACGCTGCAGCAATTGCATGACTTGAGCACCGGATTTTGAATCCAGGTTTCCCGTTGGCTCATCGGCAAAGATGATGGCGGGTTTGCGGATAAGCGCACGGGCAATAGCCACACGCTGACGTTCACCGCCGGATAATTGATTGGATAAATTATTGATTCGATGCGTCAACCCGACCGATGCAATAGCCTCTTTTGCCATCGCTTCACGTTCCGCGACCGGAACGGAAGAATAGAGCAACGGCAACATTACATTCTCTAAAACACTCGTTTTTGGAAGAAGATTAAAGGCTTGAAAAATAAAGCCAACTTTTTCTCCACGCATGCTTGCCAACGCATCCTCCTCTAATTTTGATACATCTTGCCCATTAAATGTATATGTTCCCGTCGTCAGCGTATCGAGGAATCCCAAGATATGCATGAGCGTGGACTTCCCCGAACCCGAAGGACCCATGATAGCCACAAACTCCCC
>CAYWEE010000002.1:0-5419 GCA_964457295.1 uncultured Gammaproteobacteria bacterium | reverse complement strand
TCTTCTGGGACCTCCGTGACCAAAACACGGACGGTCTTTTCTCCCGTATCTGCCTTCGTGCGCACGGCACGCAACGGAATGACCAACACATTCTTCGCTTCCCCCGTACGAATCGTCACGTTCGCTGTCATACCAGGTTTAATATCTTTTCCAGATGGATCAATTTGAATGCGAACGTTATAATAGATCGCTTCTTGAATCTTTGTTTGATCCGGCTCTTCAGCGACAACAGAACCCTGAAACACGACATCATCACCATAGGCATCAAGCGTCATGGTGGCCGTTTGACCTACAACAACTTTTGCAACATCCGCCTCGGGAACTTGAGCCTCAACCTCGTATCCAGACGTTCCGACCATCTTGATAGCAACCGTATTTGGAACAACTTGTTCGCCGATAGTGGGAATAATGTCAGAAATCGTTCCATCAACCGGAGCAATGATCTGACTCTTTAATAAATCAGCATTTGCCTTATCGGCCGCCACCCGAGCCTGCTCAACCGCCGCCTGGAGTGATGCGATGTCCGCCTGACGCGGAGGAGCCTTTTTCAAAGCCAATGTCGCCTGCGCTGCATCATAAGCCGCCTTTTGAATGCTCGCGACAGCGACAGCCGCAGCAACCTGCGTCGTCGCATTCGTCATGGCTAAATTATATGCAGACTGTGCGCTCGCCAGCGCATCTTGTAATTGATCAACCGTCTTCTTTTGTGTGAGCTCGGACGTATCTATTGCCTGTCGCGCGGCTAAGACCGCTGAATTTTGAGCCGAGACCGTGCTCCGATCTGCATCGATAATCGTCTTTTTACTCGCCAAATCCGTCGAGGTAAACGAGGATGACGTTAATGTGGCTGCCAAAACCTTTTGAACATCCGTCAAAAAGACCTGCACCTGCGTAATAGCAACCTGTACCAGATCAGCCGCCGCTTCAATCTCTGCCTTGCTGGAATTTCCGGAAAGCTGCTGCACAACAAGATCAGCGCTCTGTTTTGCTGCTTTTGCCACTTTATACGAAGCCTTCGCCCGATCCAAAGATCCAGCATCTAAAAATCCTAATTGATTCACATAGCTTTGATTCGCAGCCGTATTATCAACTCCTGCAATTTGATCACCATCAGACAAACCCGTTTGCAGAGGTCCCAGAGCCGTTAACAACGACGTCCGCGCTGATTCATAGGCCTGCGTCACCACCAAGTTCACGCTCCCCTCCTGATTGTTCAAATTATTCTGTGCCGTTTGCAGCGCGATCTGGGCACTCTTCACGTTTTCCTGCGTTGTTTGCTTGGTTGTCTCAATATCGCTCACCGCCTTATCATAACTCGCTTTTGCTTGCGCTACCTGTGCTTCAGCGACCTGAATTGACTGCGCTGTTTCTCCCGCAAGACGTGCACCAAGGTTAGCTCGAGCGATAGAAAGCGCCGCCGCCGCACTTCGCGCGGCAAAACGCGCATCATCCGTCTTTAATTCCGCTAATACATCGCCCTGTTTCACAACATCACCCGTACGCACATTCAATTTTTCTAACGCTCCCGCATTTTGAAACACCAACCCAATCCGCGAAGCGGGTGTAATTTCTCCCGTCACCTCCACAGTCTGCAATAAATCACGTTGCTCAACCGTAGCTGTTTCGTACACAATAACCGGAGGACGCGAGCGACGATACGCAAACCACCCACCACCACCCAAAACAAGAATAAGGATGATGTAGGTACTTTTTCGGCGTAAGAATGCAGGGAGAGTCATAAAATTATTTTTTAGTTCGAGGAGCTATTTTAGCAAACTGCGTATTCATTTGCGTCACAAACTCTTGAAAAAATTCCACGGGACACATCAAAACCGGACCTTCATGGTGTCGCATAAACACCACACGACTTCCTGAAGCCAAATGAAGCTCATCGCGCAATTCCTTGGGAATAACAATTTGACCCCGCTCGCCTACCACGGCGGTATCCATAAACCCATTGGTCGGCAAAAGCCCCGGCTTATTCTTTTTCATAGAAGTATGAATTGTATGATTTCATATTTCTCTGATTTGGTCAACGTTTACAGCCGCGTACGGACCAATCGACGAAAAGCCTCGCCGCGGGCAAATTCATTTTCAAATAACCCAAAACTCGCACACCCCGGTGAAAGCAAAACAACATCACCAGGCTGGGCTCGTGACTCAAGAGACCTCAAAGCCACCTCCAGTGTTGCGACATCCTCGTATGAGACAGACGCAGAACGGAGCGCGTGCGTGAGTGCAGCATGTGCTGTGCCAGGCAGCACCACGATATCTACACGAACACGACGCAGCGCATGAGCTAATTCATCAAATACTAACGCTTTATCCGCTCCACCGAGAATTAACCGTATCGTGCGCTTTGGTTGTGCGAACGTCTGCAATGCTGCCATCACCGCATCCGGCGTAGTCGCCGTCGTGTCATTAACGTACAAAACACCGTTCTGTTGAGCGATCACCTCTTGACGATCCGGTAGGCCGCGAAACTGTTGCAGGGCTTTTCGTATCGCCGCGATCGAGGCTCCGGCAGCCCGAGCGGTTAACACGGCAGCGCACATATTTCTGTAGGCATGATCTCCACCAACCCACAGCTTCTTTTTTTCGATCACGGTTATTTCTCGCGTCCCCTCTTTCAACACGAGAGCGGTCGACGTGATCCACGCATCCGACGTCTTTTGTTTGCGCTGATGAAATCGTCGAACAACACCCGGGGCCTCGACCGCAGCGGTACGACAAAACGCATCATCTCCATTCACGACCAACACATCATCAGGACGCTGGTGGCGAAAAATCTGTGCCTTGGCTTCGCCGTACGCGGCCATATCCTCATACGCATTGAGGTGATCGGTCAGTAAGTTTGTCAAACAAGCGACCGATGGAGAATATCCCGCCTCACCAATAGCTTCGAGCTGAAAACTGGATAGTTCCAACACCACAAGATCAGCAGAACGAACACGTGACAAAAACGAAAGCGGTGCAATCAAAATATTCCCCCCCAACCACACCCGACCCTTGCGGGGAGTCGCAGCCAACATGTCATACACCAATGTCGTGGTCGTGCTTTTACCTCGCGTTCCCGTGATTCCAACAATTGGACACGGGCAAGCTTGAAAAAACAACGATTCGGCTGACTCGATCTGCTTTCCCTGCTTTCGTGCATACACCATCTCGGGCGACGAGTATCGCACCCGAGGATTTCGAATCACGATATCCGCCCAATCGATATCACGCAGATCGTGTCCACCTAACCGATACCGCACACCGGAATAGGCTTTTAATATCTTCACATTGCCCTCAAGTTCCTTGGCTGTTTTATGATCGGTAACGCAAACCTCCGCTCCCTGTTTGAGCGCATACAGAGCGGCTGAAATCCCACTTCCCTTAGGGTACTGTCCAAGACCAAGAATGAGGACGCGTTTTCCCTTCCACGATACTTTCTTCATACCCCTCGGCGCGATAAATCGTAACGGATATCTTCTAAACGACGTAGATGGCCGCGGGCTTGATCACCTTTGCTGCGCAAACCTCCCGTTAAATCAAGCGAGGTTAAAAAATCAACAATGACGACACTCTGTTCGTAGATACGATCGACGGTTTTCGCATCCCCCCGAGTCGCTGCTGCGATGGCGCGTCGGACGTTTTCTCCAATCAAATCAGACAAGGCACCGAGCACAATGTCGGGATCTTCTTTCAAATCTTCTTTGGTTACGATCGCGTCACCGCGCACAGCTCGTTCACAAAATCGCGCTTCGGCATACTCCTCACGCGCCGCATGCCACATACCCTCACGACCCAGCATCGGTTCTTTAGCGATCAGTTTTTCTGCCGTAGCCTCGTGCCCCTTCGCTTCACGTAGCAACGCCTCGGCACGCGCTACATCATCACGCTGTAATGCAAAAATCGCCTGCTTGGAAGCACGCTCCATGTCAGAACTCGTGCGTTGTAAGCGAATACGATATTCGGACAAAGCAACGACGCGATCTCGCAACGCACGAAAAACAACTTCTGAAGATTTCATAGAGAACGGTATAAATATTCGGTTCGAACGACGACAGATTCCCAAGAATACCGAACCCCGACAACGCCCCGTGCCCGCTCTCCCCGAGCCTTGACCATCATGGGGTCTTCGAGAGCAATCTGCATCGATTCCCGTAAAGCATCGACATCCCCTACATGATACGCAAGTCCTGAATGATCAATGAGCTCCAAATTTTCTGGAATATCACTCATGATAACTAAACGCGCATAGGCCATCGCCTCCAAAACGGCCACAGACAGCCCCTCGCTGCGCGAAGCATGGATCATGGCATATCCGTGAGCGATCAGCTCGCGAAGCGGCTCCCCTTGAAGATGACCGGCAAAAATAATACGCGGATCTTCTGCCGCCATACGATGAAGCGCCTCTTCATACCGCACATCATCGTACGTCGCACTCCCAATGACTACTAATTGCTTATCCGTCTTTAAACGCATGAAGGCATGAATAGCATCCTCAACGGCCTTATGTGGAACCAAACGACTGAGGGTGAAAAAATATCCGCCACTCGACAAACCGAGCGAACGCAACGTCTCGTGACCAGGTACCGTTGCAGGGACCTCTACCCCATTTGGAATATACTGAACCTTTTTTCCTCCATACATCCGACGACAAAACACCTGAATAACATGCGAGGTCGCAATGGTGGCATGCGGAAAACGCACCGAGGTCCACTCGCCGAACGCAAGATACATTCGAGCAAACCATCCCCACTTTTCATGAAAACGATCCCGGCTGTGAAAAGTCACAACAACCTTGGCGCGACGCTTGAATAGACGCGGGATCCACGCGAGTGTTGAAGGACCAACGCCGTGATAGTGGATAATATCAACATCTTGAAACAAAACATGTATCGTCGCGAGAAATGTATGGACGATGGCCTCAACATGTTTGCGTCGAATAGTCGGGAGCGTGATCAATCGAATCCCCCGATAGCGTGACCGACGCTCTGGATTCGCGTATGGACGAACGTATACCATGACCTGATGATGGCGTTCCACGAGCCGCTGCGCCAACTCTTCCACATGCGTCTCAATACCACCCCCCTGGGCAGTCGCGGCGGGGATCCCTTTGGTCCCGATCATGGCAATACGCATGGTCCTTGATTCTTCTGGCAAAATTCCGTATCATCTTACCGCATCTGAAAAGATACTGGTAGTGGTGAATGCAGCAACAACCGGAACCTTTAAAAATCGATGAGATGCGCAGGGCTGGAGGGCAGAAATACCGCAGGCGTACTTAGACGTACGACGAGGATATTTTTGACCGAAGCCCAAGCAGATCGCGATTTTTAAAGGTTCCCTTTTGACTCGGTAGCTCAGCTGGTAGAGCAGTGGCCTTTTAAGCCAACGGTCGTGGGTTCAAGCCCCACCCGAGTCACCATCG
>CAYWEE010000001.1:0-83546 GCA_964457295.1 uncultured Gammaproteobacteria bacterium | reverse complement strand
CCGAGTCTGGCATTCTAGGGACATGCCAGAATCCCCTCGAAATGCTCAACGTGCGCCCAATTCGCCGTGGCTCCATGAACTCAAAAGACATCGCCCCGAAGAGCGTGTTACGAAAAACGAAACCACGGATATCGCCATTATTGGCGGTGGAATCGCTGGGATCATGACCGCCTACTTTACGCTGAAGCTCACCAAAAAACGGGTCATCCTCATCGAAGCCTCCCGCGTAGCCCACGGAGCAACCGGGCATAATGCCGGGCAAATTGTGAGCTACTTTGAACGTCCTCTATGGGATATCGCCGAAGAATTCGGGCTCCCCATGGCCGCCGATGCCCAACGCAGCATCGAGTCAACCTGGACGCTCCTCGACGAGATGTACGCCGAAGCTAAACTCAAAACCCCTCTAGAGCGCTGCACCGGATACGTCGGCATCGCCAATATCGAAACCTTGCACGATTTTTTAAAAAATAACGTCCTGCGACGCGAGGCGAATCTCCCCTTTGAACAAATCCACGTAGCCGATAATCACCCCGCCCTCGGCACACTGTCCGCTACCTATAAAGACACCTACAGCACCCTGCCTCACCAGGCTATTTTAGATTTATTAGAAACCAAAGACGAAAAATACATCGCCGCCGGTACAACTCCCAAAGGCTGCACCAATAGCGCCGCTCTCTGTGAAGAATTGGCGGTCTATTTACAAACAACCTATGCCGATCGCTTTGCCTTATTCGAACACTCGCCGGTCAACGAGGTGCGGCTTCAGACAGAGGGCGCACGCCTCACTGTCCAAGACTTCATCATAAAAACAGATCATGTCGTGCTGTGCACGAATGGCTTTGAACACGTAACCCTCATCAATGAAGTGGGGGCAGAAATCGACACCAAGTTTCATGCCAATATCAACGGAGTCGTAGGATATATGACGGGGTATTTAGAGGGCCTAGATCGTCCGCCTACAGCCGTCAGCTACCTCCCTAGTACCCACGAACCAAACGAGGATTATATCTACCTTACTCGACGACCATACGAGGGAGAACGGTCAGAGCGACACAATCTAGTATGCATCGGTGGACCGGTCGAAGAATTACCCGATCGCACCACCTATCATCCCGGTACCGCTTTTCCGGATCGGGCTATTGCTCAAATTGATACATTTTTAAAAACCGTCTATCGCCATTCCCCCGCCGACCCCAATTATCGCTTCATGTGGCATGGGCTCATGGGATACACCCCAAACCGCATTCGCCTCATCGGGACCGAACCATGCAATCCGCATCTTTTATACAATCTCGGGTGTAACGGCGTGGGCATTCTTCCTTCAATCTACGGAGGAAAACGGATTGGCGAGCTGTTGAGTGGCAAAAATCTTCCTCCTTCTATTTTTGATCCGCGAGATCAGCGGTGTGAACTGCCAAAGAGATAGTCTTCTTTACAAAATTCATCGATGTATGGCTCAATAGCACCAGCCCCTTACAGTGAGGAAAAAACAATGAGTAAACCGACTCAAAAGGATACGCGCACCCTGGAGCAACGCTTGGATATCGCCGAAGCGATAATCAGGAGAGCGGGGATCGAAGGAAGGCGACTTCGGGTGTACGAGGTCGCGCTCGACCTCGACATGTCCGAGTTCGATTTCATGCGTAAGTTCCGAACGCGATTCGGGATCCCTCCAAAGCAGCATTACACCGCGTGCCGAGCGGAGCAAGCTCGCCAACTCCTCAATGACGGCATCCCCGAAGGAAAAGTGGCTCGACGGATTGGCCTACGACGACCTTTTGAGCTACGAAAATTCCTGACCGGCCATCCTGCGCCGGCAGCCGCCAATAGCGACGACGACAGCGGGCCTATTACGGTTCGCGCCACCCCCAACAGCATCGCTGCTCCCGCCACAGCTTGACCGTGCCCACCTCCGGCATTCGCGCAACGCGCAAAGACCGGCCTCTCGGGCACGGTCTTTGCATTCATAGATCTAGCCGACGAAGAACTAATCAGCCTTCTTAAACGAAACCTTAAAAACCGGTTCGTACTTAACGTCATTTTCATCCGTGATCTCGACGGTCTCCCCCTTCATCATCTGTGTGAGCGCCATGTCCGTCAGTAATTGCCGATCGGTGTTGAGCGCTTCTTTCATGCTTTCCATCTTTTGCAGCTCTTGTTGAAAATCTGCCTGGATCGCACTTTCCATGGAACTCTTTTTATCCTTTAAACGCTTCAGCTCATCTAAAACATCCTGATACGGCTTTGAAGCACGCAACGCGTCATCATACGTTCGCTTGATATCGCGTTTTTCTTTTGAAGTTTGTTTGATGCGAGCAAAAACATCTTGCAAGTTGGGCATACGATAAAGATAGAAATGAGAAGCGCGCGTATGATACAGGAAAAACTATCCTACTGCATTCTTTCCCGCCAATCTCCCCGTGGCCCACGAAGCCTGCAAGTTAAAACCTCCGGTAAATCCGTCGATATCCAAAATTTCTCCCGCAAAAAAGAGACCAGGGCAAATTTTTGATTCCATCGTGCTAGGATTCACTTCGTGTAAATCAACCCCTCCAGCCGTCACAAACTCGTCCCCCGCTCCTCGGCCGATAACGTGTAACGAAACATGCTTCAACCATTCAGCGACCCGCAGAATCTCTTTCTTAGAAACTTCACCCGCATGCCTCTCGAAAGGAATACCAAGCTCCTGACACAAAACATCGGCCAACGATTTAGCGATAAGGCCGGGAAAAATATTACAAAAACTTTTTTTGCTATTAGCCGCAATCTTTGCCTCGATTAACGCTTTCAGCTCGAGTACCGTCATGTCAGGAAAAAGATCAATAGAGATTTCTAAGGGCTGCTGCACATCGTAGGCCTCAAAAGCCACCAAAGACGACAATGCAAATACCGCCGGCCCGCTCACGCCTTTATGGGTAAACAGAAAGGGACCGGTATACGAAGGCCGAGAGGCGCGTTCAGTAGTGAATGTCGCTTTTTCAAATGACAGACCCGAAAGATCTTTTGGCCAGGTCTCGCGCGTAAAAAATCCGTTAAGACTCGCGGCCAAGGGCGTTATCGTGTGACCCAATGATTCAGCTAAGGCATACCCATCGCCCGTAGAGCCGGTATGGCGATACGCCTGTCCACCGGTCGTCAGAATCACCTTCTGTGCTCGTATCGGCTCTGTTTGATCTTTCAAGAAAAGCAAAAAATCATCTTGCTCTTTCGTGATACGCATGACCTGTTTTCGCAAAAGCAAATGAACCGAGGAAGCACCAAACAGACGGGTAAAAACTTCGACGATATCCTTGCCGTTATCTGAAACGGGAAAAACGCGTAAATCTTCCTCCACTTTCAGCGGAACCCCATGCGATTCAAACCACGCGTAAACATCTTGAGGAGGGAACTGATGCATGGCAGATGACAAAAACTTATTCCCTCGTGGATAGCGCGTCAGCACCGTCCGCACATCTGTGATTCCCGTCGTCACATTGCAACGACCACCACCAGAAATGATGACCTTCTTTCCGAGTCCATCATTCTTTTCAATCAAAAAAATCTCCGCCTCTGGATGTTCTTCCAGTGCGCTCGCCGCAGCCATAAGCCCGGCCGCCCCTCCACCTACGATCGCAATATTCATAGATTATCCGTGAGCATCTTTCGCTGTTTTCATCTCACCCGCCAAAATCTCCAACCGATCATGGCCGCTAAACCAAGCCGCTTCAAGTTCAATAGATTCGTCGCCGATCGCTTTGAGCCGCTTCGCTTTTTGGACATCTTGCGCGGTCGGGGCCTCAGCGTAGGCATCCAGAATGCTTTGACGCTCCTTCAGTAGCTCCTGCATCTGTTCTTCTAAACGCTCCAGGGCACGTTTTTCTTTTTGCATATCGTGATACACCTCGCGCTTAGAGCGCACGAATGGGATTGCGCCATTCTCTGCCGCAACTTCGGCCACCGGGGGAACATATGCCTCATGCGTTTGCAGCTCGTGAACGTAAATATTGTATGGATACGGATAGCGACGGACACGCCCATCCCGCACATCAAGAATCGAAGTGGCAACCTGCGAAACAAACGTTCGACTATGGCTGACAAAAATAATCGTTCCACCAAACGAATGGAGCGCCTCACCCAACGCTTCGACCGTATCAAAATCCAAATGGTTTGTCGGCTCATCAAGCAATAACGCATCGTATTTTCCCAAACAGATTCCGGCCAGACACAATCGAGCCCGCTCACCTCCGGATAAAATGGAAATCGGTTTTTCTAAATCGTCGGGAGTAAACAAAAAATTCCCGGCCATACGCAACAAATCCTCGGGCAACGTGGTCCCAGCGACAGAGGCAAGATACACGCCCGCCGTTCCATCCTTAGGAAGCATCTGCGGAACATGTTGAGCGTAATACGCAATACGCATTTTATATCCCCATTTTGGCGCCCCAACGAGCGCCGGAAGCTCACCAGCCAGCGTTTTGAGTAGCGTAGATTTTCCTTGGCCATTTTCTCCCAACACCGCTACGTGATCACCACGCTCAATCTCGATATTCACGTTTTCGAGAATGGGCTTATCAGGATGGTAGCCTAGGGAAAGATCCGTACAGGTCAACGCAACGCCCTTCTTTGGCGGAGGATCAGGCATCGTTATCCGTACCGTTCGCAGGGAATGAGCAATCTCAATCGTATGCAGTCGAGCGATCTGTTTCAGTTTGGATTGTGCCTGCGTAGCGAGAGACGCCTTGTATCGAAATCGATCGACAAATGTTTGCAGATGCTCACGCTGCGCCTCAATCTTTTTATTGTAGCGCCGTGCCTCGATCAGGCGCTGTTCTTTATATTCAAAATACGCTTCAACGTCACCGGGATACAGCGTGAGCTTGTGATGCTCCAATTCAAGTGTATGCGTACACACGTTTTTCAAAAATTCACGATCGTGCGAGATGAGCAGTAATGCCCCACGATAGCTCTGAAGGACGTCTTCCAACAACAGGACGGTCTGCAAATCCAAATAGTTGGTCGGCTCATCGAGTAATAACAAATTCGGCTCACGGACTAAAATGCCGGCGAGACGGACACGCATTTGATAGCCACCAGAAAAATTGGCGAATGGTTCTTCTAGGCGCTCATGCGGAATCAAAAAGGCCGAGGCCATTTTGGCACACTCCCACGACTCGCGTCCCGAAACACGAATCAGATAATCAAGAATCGGCTCAGCCGGATCAATGACTTCTTGCTGTTCCAGATATCCAAGTCGGGCTCCGGGGTGAAGGACGACTTCTCCGCTATCGAGGGATTCCTGCTTTAACATAACGCGAAACAGCGTGGTTTTTCCCGCTCCATTCGCCCCGATGAGCCCAATACGTTGCCCCTCAGCCACCGACACCGTAGCCGCATCAAACAACTGCCGTGGTCCAAACGACTTCGAAATTTCCTGCAACTGCAAAACAATCGCCATGAAACAGGAGTGTGCCAGCTCTTAACCTATTTGTCATCTTCACCAGAGCATCCTACGAGATCCTCTTCAAAACACCTTTCATTTTTACGATATTCTTATAGTCCCATTGTATATCTTTCGCCTTCTTCAACCACCGCTTGAGATGAGTGATCTTGATCTCTTGCACATCCGTATACAATATTTCAGCCGCCTTAAATTTTCCTTCTGGCTGCAAGTCTTGCTCTTCAAAACTCTGACCACTAAAAAACATGAGCGACACGGAGCCATTCGTACGAACAGAATACGAAACGATCGGGTTGCCGTCTATAAACCACACAGGTGTACCATGCCACACCTTTGATTCAGCTTTCTTTAAACATGCATCGATATGCAATCTCAAAAAATCACACATCTTCCGTATATCTCGTGTCTGCGCTTTATGATATTCAGCAATCGTTTTTGCGATATTCTTCATGTTATGTATTTTTTGACGTAGATCTTAGCGTATAATCAGCGGAACCATGCTCATGACGATTTGTGTGTATATTCCACCGTCCACTCAATACCAAATTTGTCTCTCAACATGGCAAAAGATGAACCCCAGGGACTTTCGGCCATAGGCATTTCAACTTCCCCACCTTCCGAAAGCCCGTGAAACAATCTGTCCGCTTCTTCACGACTGTCTGCGCTGATAGCTATTTTAGATCGGTTTTCACGTTCATTGACCCGTCCCATGCTTTCAGGAACATCATTCGCGATTAAAACATTGTTACCAATCGGCAAAACAATGCGCATAATGTTATTCGCCTCATTCTCTGGTACGGGAAATTCAGCGCTAGCAATATCTTTAAAACGAATAATCTTTCCGAATTCTCCGCCGAATATTGATTTATAAAATGTAAATGCTTCCTCGGCGTTTCCATTAAAGTTTATGTACGGATTGATTGTTGGCATAGTGATGATTAACGTATGTGTGTTTTTAAGAAAAACTGGATAATATCGCTTAACGCACGCTCTGCAAGGATTCTGCGGCAACATCCTGTGACAACGTTCTCCCCCACCATGACTCCTGCGAAACCTGCGTTTTTTGGTTCAGCAGATGTTCGCGGAGATCAATCACATCGCCAGCAGATAGAGGGCTGGAAGATTCTGGAAGCTGCGCACGCTGCCATAGCGCAACCTGGGGAGGGATGGCGTCAAAAGACAAGGATTGCAGATATCCCATATCCATAGGCCGCTCCGGATGCGCTTCGGCGCGTTGGATATTATATGTGACCACGATACTCTCAACGTTGACGAGCAACGGCAGCGAGAAAGAAGCTATCGCCACAAGACTCAAGAGCTTCCGCAAACGAAAACTTTCCACTTGAGTCACCAGCGCTACAAGTGTCATGATCAGAACAACAGCGATACAGAAGATACCGTAGGCTGCCCAAGAACGATCGACGGTGAGGCCGTAGGCGCCAATATAGAGACGCAACCGCGAAGCAGCGGAGACCAAAATCACGAGCGTTTGGATGATAAGGAGCGCTCCGAGTAAACGCGTAAAACGCTCGCGGAATTCCGTAGTCACATGAATCGCGAGGATCAACGTAAGGGCAATAGCTCCGGCAATCAGAAGCTGAAAGAATCCGTTCCGGGCATAATCCGCATACGTAATGCCATATTGGGCAATAAAGGAACCGCCACCCATGAGATACGGAATTTGGAAACCCAGAAAAATAAGAAAGAGAACATTCAAACAACTCAAAACGGTCTGTGGAATAATCGAGGAAATGGCGATCACCGTCCACGAACGCATCGTCGGGACAACGGCCCGAGAAAGCATGGTCCACGCCGCCCCCAAGAAACAAGCAAAGAGAAAAACATCACGCAACAAACGAACAACCGTTTTTCCCCCGTCTGAAAAAGAAAAGATATCGGAGAGGACGCGTTGAAAGAGCGGATCCGCCGAACCAAACAGCAAGGCGAAGATGAGTAAAAACGGAATAGCGATGACGATTCCCAAACCAATCATCACCCAATGACGCTCAGCCGAAAGAACCTCAATATATGAACGTAGTGAAGCAAATGGTAGCAAGGTAGCCCGAATAACTTCACGAGGCCAAAAGCCCTTCACCTCCCCATAGGCTACACGCGGAATGGAACTCCAATACATCGCGGTCGCAAATGCCACAATCGCAACCATCCAGGAAAGCACCGTGTTGTCTTCACTAGCATAGAGAAGCTGCGAAACTCCCGCCATAATGACTGGCAAAAAAAATATATATCCCCATCCATTCCGTGGCCCAGATTTTAAGGCTAAGACAATGAATGACAAAGAAACAGCAGTAAAGGCGAAGACGGCAAAACTCCGACCATACGGCCAATGGGCCAACAAACTATGAAAAATGATGGTCAACATCAAGGCTAAACCTGCGAGCAGGCCAGCTTGAGACAGCTTTCCACGGATAAAGCGATGAAGCATAGATGTCCAGCATAACAGATATCCTCCATTTAAAGCCACTTATCATCTCGCTCCCCCACATGCAAAACACTTCCCTTCTTTCCATCTATGGCAATTAATTCCCCCGCCTGGATACGATGCGTCGCTCCCACCACGCCAAAAATCGCCGGAATCCCCCGCTCACGGCACTGAATCGCGCCGTGGCTCATTAGGCTCCCCGCTTCCGAAATAACTCCACCTAGTGTTGGCGTAAGATACGGAAACCATTCTGGCGACAATGATGGAACAACGAGAATGGCACCCGATGGAATAATCGACGGTTTAGAAGGCATAACGGCCAAACCACGCGCAGCGCCAAACGACACGCCCGTACCGTGCACCCCATTCGCTGATCCCTCTCGCGCAGATGCCTGTTGCAGATCAAATATATCAGACCACCGAATTGTCAGCGGCGGAGCTGCGGACGTCATCGGTGAAGGAAGAGCGAGTGCGGCAGGATCATCATGCGCATACGCACGCCGCAAGGCTGAAAAAAGCGGACGAAGCTCATCCTTCGCATCCTCACGCAGAATAGCGTACATGTCTATTAACTGTTCTGGCTCATTCCACTCTCGACGCTCACCTTGAACACCTTCGTGCCCAAGTTCCATATCTTGCAAGATCAACGTTCGCTCACGCTGATCGAGCCATCGTCGACGCGCATGCCACGCCTCATGAATAACCGAGCCATGTATCCGCGGCTGCTTCTCGGCAATACGCGCCAGTAACGCAACACAGGCATACTGTATACCGTGTATCTGCGTCAACAGATGAAATAAGGTTTTGCGATCCGCCGAAGATGGAATCACGAAACGCTTCGTCGCATAAAATCGCTGCGGAAATACAAGCATCTCTTTGTGCAATCGCCAACTCACACGCATATGTCGCACCCATCCCGTGAGAAACCGAATCGGCTCATGCGACATGTCCGCATACAACCATCCAAAAACAGTCGTCAAATATCCTATCGCGGCATGAGGATCAAAGACCAAGCCTAGCGCCTCTGCAGCCTCGGCAAACGGTCCACGGGGAGCATACAACACATGCAACATATCAAGCGTGGCACGAGAAGGGCGAGGCATCGTCTCTGCAAAATCCCCTCGTTGTAAACACAATTGTTTTTCTTGAGCATACCTCTGCATTATTCGTCCCTCTTCTCGATCTTCCGCGTGTTCTGGCGGTATACGCGTCATGGGCCGCGCCTGCAACACATAGATGGACCCATCCCGTATCGTCCACTCCACATCCACCGCGGTACCACACGTCGCATGAATCTTCCACGCTATCTGCTGCATCATCCCCACATGATCACGCGTCAACGGAAACGATTCGGGAATCAAGGCGCCACCCTCCCACATAAAACATCGCTGCGGCGTTGCCTCCCCACTGACGACCCGCGCCACACCTCCACGTACCGCATCAATCACGCCGATCTCTCCCAGCGACTTGGTCGGATGACGAGAAAACATCACACCAGAAACATCTCCCTCAATCCACACCTGAACAAGGACCGAGATCGGCTCTCCACACACGCGACGCGCATGAGCCACAACCTCGTGCACCGCAGCCACGACCTCTGCAGCCGGAACACGAATCTTTGATAAAAACATCCCGGCCATACTTTCGTCAGCCGTATCCTCAATCGCCGCAGAACTACGCACGGCAAATAATCCGCCCACCCGCCGAACTCTCGCATTCACCTCTTGTTGCCATCCATCCGCAGACCACGTAGCTGTATCTATGACAAACCCCGAAGGGACCGTAAAACCCTGCCGCATGAGCCGATCCAGCTCCCGAGCTTTTCCTCCCACATCCGCGGTTTGCGGAATTGTCCCTAGATCATGCATCATACTGCCATGATAATCCTTATTACCGCTCTCGTCTGCATCGGACTCTTTACCGCTGCCCCCACCTTTGCCATCCCCTCACCCGACTTCGTTAGGCCCGTTGTCGCCTGGATCTTCACCATGATCGGGGTTGCTTCAACGGTATTTGGAGCGCTCGGTATCTGGATCAAGCGTACCGCACAGCGCCTAACCCCCAAACATCGCCGCGCCGCCTGGATATGCCTTGGAGGAAGCTTTACTTTGACCCTCATCATCGTGAGCAGCTCTGCCTATCTCCATCTGCGTCGCTCTCAACAAGCATTTAAAACCGAACGGGCTCAATACGAAATAGAACACGCAAACGAAAACATCCCATCTGTCGTCCCGAGTGAGTCCGACGAACCGAGGGACCCCTTCGAAGGGATTCCTCCGCTCCTCGAAGACTCGTCGGTCGGAATGACATCAGCCAATCTCCTCTCGTCTCGTGTCTCCTCTTCTACTATCCTGGTCCCAATTGAAACGTTACGTCAAGTGGTAGCCGAGCCAGGCTGGTCAGACCGCACGTTTCTGGTTGATATCCGCGAAGCTGAAGAACGCGAGGTAGGAAACATCGATGCGACGACAACCTGGATCCGGTATGGAGACTTGATTAACGGACAGGCCGAGACATTGCCACATGACAAAGATATTCTCGTCATTTGCTGGACCAGTCTCCGTGGCCAAGAAATTGCCACCTGGTTACGGGCACACGGCTTTCCTCGCGCATATGCCATCCAGGGAGGATTACAAGGCGACATCAACATGCCATCACAACCGGGCTGGATTGATGCTGGATTACCATGGCGGGGCCATACACGTTGGAGCCAAGTCTTCGCGCCCTCCTACTCTATGTCACTCGACGAAGCCAAAAAGAAATTCGATAACAAGGCCACGATCATTGATGTAACATCTCCGAAAGACTATGCCGACGGCCATCTTCTAGGCGCCCTGTCTCTACCCCTCGAAACCACAACGACGGCCGAGGTCAACCGCATCATCTCTCTCGTCCCCCCTACGGCCGATCTACTTATCTACTGCAACAGCTACGTCAATTGCTTTTACGCCAAAGTCCTCGGTATCCGCCTCCAACGTCTTGGTCGCACTTACACCGAACCATTTGACGATGTGAATGCCGCATGGAAGAAGAAAGGATATCCAATGGAGACATCCTTATAAAGAATATTTGTCCCGCTCCAGCACATGTCTCTGGACGGGATAGGACGCTGACCATCCACCTAAAGGGAATCCGCAGACCGGGAAGAGGCATGTGCTGGAGCGGGAGAAATCTCAATAACAAAATCCCCTCTGTTTTAGAGGGGATTGTTATTGTATCTGCTACTTGAAGCAACAACTTACTTCTTCAACATCCCATCAATCATGGTCGTGAATTGAGCGAGAGGAACAGCTCCTTCGACCAATTGACCGTTCACGAACGTGCCAGGCGTACCCTGCACACCGGCATCAGAACCTTCTTGCATCTGCTGAGCAACCTTGGCGGCGTACTTTCCAGAATCAAGACAGGTCTGAAATTTCTTTTCGTCCAAGCCAAGTTCTTTGGCCATCGGAGCGAGACGCGTCAACGCGATACCCGTGCCATTTGATGTTGTTTCGGTAAAAATCTTGTCGTGGAACTTCCAAAACGCGTCGTTTCCACCCAACTCGGCCGCACATTCTGAAGCTTCGGCCTCCTTTTGGGCGTTCTGATGAAACGAGAGAGGAAAATGACGGAAGACCAAACGCACATCATTTGGATACTTCTTCATCACTTGATTCATCGTATCAAAGTGGCGCTTGCAGAACGGACATTCGAAGTCTGAATATTCAATCAATGTTACTTTGGCGTTCTTGGCACCAAGAATATGATCAGCTTTTTCATCCACAGGCTTCACGGGAGCCGCAGCCGAAGGAGCTTGCGCGGAAGGCTGGGCGGCGCTCGGCGTCGGAGCTACAGCCACTGAATCCGTACCAGAACCACCCAAACCAGGAACAGACTTGCCAGAAACAATAAACGAAAGCAACAACAGTAACGACAACGTCGTATACGCCGCGATCCCTACAAACAAACCCAGATAAAACATGGTTCGAGGAGATCCGCTAAATGGACCTACAGAAGATGGGTCCATGTGTGGATGAGGATGCTCGTGCATATGAGGCTGTTCAGACATGGTGATGAAATAAATGAAATTAAATTTCTACCCTAAAATCGTACGAATGAGGATAGCGCGTCGGAATGCAGGGGTCGAGAGGCGCGTCAAGGGGTTGAAGTCGCGCCAGAGGACGACGTAGCTGATAGTTCAGCTTCTAAGACCTGCTCCCATTGAGCTTCAGTAACCACACCCTCAATGCGGCGATTGTTAACAAAGAACGTAGGGGTTGCTCGAACCGTATTTCGCGTTCCTTCGGCACGATCGTTGTCAACTTTACGCGCATGGCGACTACCACCCACACACGCAGTAAATGCACCCTCATTTAACCCAATCTCTTGAGCATACTTGGTAAATTCAGACGTTGGAGCCGGAAGATCCGACCAGCTTCGTTGACGCGCATATAACACATCATGCATCTCCCAAAACTTTCCTTGCTCTTCGGCACATCGAGCCGCGTTCGACGCAGCTAAAGCGTTTTGATGAATGGTTGTTAATGGAAAATCATTCCAAACAAATCGAACGCGATCAACATATTTTTTCATGATCGCCTGCAAGGCCGGCTCGGCCGCCTGACATGCCGGACACTGAAAATCACTGAACATACGAACAATCACCTTTGCCTCTCCCGGACCCTGCGTCGGATCAGCCTCATCAGAAAATGACAATCCTGTTTCGACCTGACCGGGTCCCGTAGAAGGATCAGGGCCAGCTAAAATCGCCACCACAATGCCGATGATAGCTACCGCCACCAACGCAATGATGCCGACCAAAATAAATACACGAGAACGCTCTTCAGTCATAAAAACAGGAGGAAGTTTAAGCGGAAGATTTAGGACTACTCCGAAGCATACCAACGAGCCAGTATCCGCCCCCCAGAATCAAAGGGATGGATATCCACTGCGTAGGAGTAAGACTAGCATAGCGCGTATCCGCAAGTCGATAGAAATCAAGCCAGAGGCGCGCGGTAGCATCAAGGACGAAAAAAGCTGCCACAAAAAATCCAGGCGGCAGACGGCGACGACGGAAGATCAAAAAGATCAAGCCAATCGCGAAACCGACAAGTGATAGATACAAACCCAAATCATGGTGTACGGACCCATCCGGATATTTCACCCCTAAGACAAACGACGTCAGCGTTCCGGGATGATCGTGGATTAAAAAACAACCGATCCGCCCAATCCCACACCCCCAGGGCAATCCCCAAGCCAAGGCGTCAGCATAAGAAAGAAGATCAAGCTTATGCCGTCGTATGTACCACACAAATGCGACAACAGCGCCGATAAAGCCTCCATAGATAGCAAATCCCGGCAAACGAGGGTCGATAATACTCCACGGATGCGCCAAGGCGAACGCAGGCTCATAAAATATGACATGAACTAGACGCGCCCCGATAAACGCGGCGATAAAAATCCACGCCGCCACATCCCAGACATGACGCGGATGAAGCCCTTGTATTTTAGCGCGTCGTGCCGCAATCGCCGTAGCAACGATAAACGCCACAGCGACAAACATCCCCCATACTTGAAACGTGACACCAAAAACCTGAAACGCGTGCCACTCAATATAGGGAATCATAAAACATTCAACAGTTTGAGGGCGCGCTCGAATTCATCAATGGCTTTTTCGGCTTCACGACGCGACACGTTAAACGATACGTCATGGGCCATTTGATTGCGTAATTTGTGCGCCCACCATACTGGACGAAGATCCGGGTATTTGTAACAAGCGACCTTTAATCGCTCCCCCAGCGTATCTCCTGGCATCATGAGAGATTTAAGCGCCGCATCGAGCAACGTATCTGCTTCTAAAATCGCCATCTTGGAACCGAGAAGTCCTTGTTTGGCCGTAGCTCGAACTTCTTTAAAACGACGCGCCATTTCCTCACGCGTCAATCCGTACATCTCGGGACGGGTCAGACGACGTTTTAACATCCAAATCCCCCAAATAAACAACAAGAGAATAAGCAGAATTAAAACGCCCGCAATCAGATACATCCAGAGCGGTGTTTGTATCTCTGCCGTCGAAACATCAATCAGCGGATCATAAAGACCTGGATCCATATAGTTTATCGTACTTCCGCCGTGACGGTTTCGTAAGCACGCGCCGCAGCCAACAACGTCGCTTCATCAAAGTGACGACTCAGTAAATGCATACCGACCGGCAAGCCGTCAGACGATCCACACGGAACGGATAACGCGGGCAATCCGGCCACATTCGCGCCAACCGTAAAGACATCTTCGAGATACATCGCTAAAGGATCACTCAACTTTTCTCCAATCTTAAAGGCCGTGGTCGGGGCCGTAGGAGTAAGCAGAAGATCAACAGAACGAAATGCCGCTTCATACCCCTGACGAATCAAGGTTTGCACTCGTTTGGCTTGAAGATAGTACGCATCATAATATCCACGAGACAACGCATACGTACCAAGCAAGATACGTCGTCGAACTTCAGGGCCCAATCCAGTAGCGCGTGAACGTGCATAGGTTTCAAGCAATGGAAGATGATCGTGGCGCAAGCCATAACGCATGCCATCAAAACGTGAGAGGTTCGCCGACACTTCACACGGCATCAGAACGTAATACACTGCCAGAGATTCTTGCGCGTAGGGAAGATCAACTTCACTCACCGTCGCACCCAAAGATTCTAGGACTCGTACTGCTTCCATGACTTTTTCACGCACACCATCAGCAATCCCCTCTCCCCAGGCTTGGCGCGGGAGCCCGACACGCAGGCCATCCAAGCGCTCGCGCCACGCCGGAACAAACGGAGCAGCATCACTTGTTGTTTGATCGTAGATATCCTGACCCTGAATGGCAGAAAATAACAACGCCGCGTCTTCTACGGTTTTCGTCATGGGACCGATCTGATCCAACGAAGACGCCATCGCGATAAGCCCAGAACGTGAAACGCGACCATACGTCGGCTTTAACCCGACAATGCCACAAAACGAGGCCGGTTGACGGATGGATCCACCGGTATCAGAACCCAAAGCACCTAAACAAAAATTCGCCGCCACCGCCACAGCACTACCGCCAGACGAACCACCAGGAACACGATCCGGATCACGCGGATGCTTGGTCACACCATACGCCGAACGTTCGGTAGAAGAACCCATGGCAAACTCATCCATGTTGGTACGACCAAGTAACACTGCACCTTGATCTTTGAGCTTCTGTACAACCGTCGCATCCGTTGGAGCCACATAGTTCTCAAGTATCTTGGAACCTGCCGTAGCACGATGACCCTGAATCAACATGTTGTCTTTCAAGACGAGCGGAATTCCATCTAACACTCCATCGCCCTTACCCTGAATTCTCCGCGTATCAGCTCGCTCCGCCTCTTCAAGCGCCGTCGCTTCGTACGTCTCGATGACAGCGTTCAAGGCACCGTTCAAACTTTGTATTTCATTCAAACACGCCTGCGTTAATTCGCGAGAAGAAATCTCTCCCGCATCCAACATGGTTCGCGCTTTGGCGATAGTTAAGGTATTTGGTTGCATACACTAAGATGATCCTTTGGGCCGAGCAAAAACACCTGGGGTCATTAAAAGATCCCCCTCACGCGCCGGAAAATTAGAAATAATCAACTCACGCGTTCGCTCATCAATCACGCGAGCATCGTCAGGACGAAACCCCTCGGCTATAGCAGGCATTGCCCAGGGCTCAACACCCGTCGTATCAACCGCTTGCAGATGGGTCACATACCCTAAAATCGCATCCAAATCATGCTCGGCGCGAGCCACCTCCTCTTCATTCAGCTCCAAACGAGCCAATTCCGCCAACCCCAAGATATCTTCACGAGATAATGCCATATGGCAAGAGGGTAACGTGAAATACCAAGGGAGGCAATAAATACGCAAATCTCAAGAAAACAAAAAGCGCACCCGGACGGCGAGAGCGAGTGCGTGCTCTTTGCCGCGCTAGGTGCGCGAACGGAAGAGTGTCGGCTCTTCCAGCTGAGAAATTTGCGCGTCCTCCGACAAGGAACGATCACTATTCGGACTCTTGCTTTTCCAAGAAATTCTGCCGGGATGGAATGGGAGGATCGGTAGAGACGACCGCACCACAGATGATCTTCAGTTCGCGGTCGCAGTGTGGGCAGTAACAGCAGATGTCCGCCCCTATCCCCCTCGCCGCACCACGCGGTGGAATGCAGAAGAGATCTGAGAGCTCGACCGTAAAAGTCCCGTAACAGAACGGTCCACCATCCCCTACCGTGAGCTCGGTCAACTCACATCGCACGTCCTTCGACCAACCAGCCTGATGAATGCCCGGCGTGCCCTTTTTCATTTCTGCCCTCCATCTACGATGCTGAAATGCACCACAATCCGCGCCTATTCGTCGTATATAAGCAAGTACCTAAGAACCAACGACCTGTTTTATTAACGGGTCAACTTGGCTCGCGATCGTACTCAAAAAAACGGTCCCCGTCAAGCCGGCTAGTGATTATATGCACCCTAACTCCCAACCTACCACGGAACCCGCTTCCCAAAAAACCGTTTTCCAGCAAACCAAAACTGACCCGTGGAGGGATGAGATAATGCGAACGCAAGCAACGCCTCGGCGGCCTGTTCGGGGGTTCGTTCGCCCTGTGGGCCGCCCATATCTGTTTTGACCCAGCCGGGATGAATCGACGAAACGGTGATCTGACGGTCTCGGAGCTCTTCCGCCAGTGTTCGCGTATACACATTGAGAGCAGCCTTAGAAATCTTATAGCTTGGATAGTGATGTGGACGATGACTCGCGCCCGCACGCGTCACAAGACCCAATGATCCCGCCGTCGATGAAATATTGACGATGTGTCCACCGTCTCGCATGAGTGGCACAAGGCGCTCTGTTAGATCGATCGTTCCGATCACATTTACCTCTAACGTGCGCCGCAGCTTCTCTACCTTCACTCGCGTTTCATCTTCATCGAGCAACACGCCTGCGTTATTGATCAAAACATCGATAGATTCACCGCATGTCTGTACATCTTTAACACACTGCTCAATGCTCGATGACGAAGCCAAATCCAGTTGAATCGGCGCAAACAACGAATGCGTGAATGGCGAAGAACTCGCGTAGACTGTTCCGATCACGCGATAGCCCTGTCCGAGACATGCTGCCGCCAGCGCATGACCAATCCCCTTACCAACGCCGGTAATCAAAAACGTTTTCATATTTTTATGATGTAGGATGTGCGATCTTTTGCATAAACGCCGCCTCATCTAAAATCTGTACGCCCAACTTTTGCGCTTTGTCATACTTCGATCCTGGATCTTCACCAACCACAACAAAGCTCGTCTTTTGAGAAACCGTTTCTGTAATTTCTCCTCCCAAAGCTCGGATTTTTTCTTTCGCCTCATCGCGAGTCAGTGAACTCAACGTGCCAGTCAACACCCAGGTCGTTCCCACAAACGGCAGACCACTCGTCTTTCGCGGCTGCATCGTTAACGGCGTGACGACGTCCAACAAATGATCCAAAGCTTTTTTCTCTCGAGGATCGTGTAGAAAATCGTACAACGACTGGGCCACGATTTCACCGATACCAGAAACGGCCGTCAGATCTTCAAGAGAAGCGTTGCGTAACGCCTCAAGCGTCAAAAATCGCTGCGCCACATCGCGCGCGGTTTCTTCGCCCACATGACGAATGCCGAGCGCGTACAAAAACCGATCAAGAGACACCTCACGTGTTCCTTGAATCGATTCGTATAATTTTTGTGACGAAATTTCGGCAAAACCTTCGAGCTCTAAAAATTCCTTTGGCGTGAGATGATACAAATCGGCCAATTCACGCACAAAGCCCTGTTGAATTAATTGCTCCGAGATTTTTTCACCTAAGCCACGAATATCCATAGCTTTCCGACTGGCAAAATGTTGCAGTCGGGCCAGCTCCTGCGCAAAACACTGGGGATTACTACACACCGTCGCCACTTCACCTTCTCCGCGAGCCGTCGGTGAACCGCAGATCGGACAGATCTTTGGCATGTGAAAGGTTTTTTCTTTTCCTGTTCGCAGTTGAGGTAAAACCCGAATAATCTTGGGGATGATGTCGCCGGCCTTATGCACGATCACGGTATCACCGATCTTCACATCAAGACGCGCAATCTCATCTTCGTTATGCAACGAAGCGTGCGTTACCGTTGTGCCCGCGAGACTCACCGGATCCATCACAGCCACCGGTGTGAGCGCCCCGGTACGACCGACGGAAACAATAATGTCACGTACAATCGTCGTCCCTTCTTCGGCCGCAAACTTCCACGCGATAGACCCACGCGGCGTTTTACCCACCACGCCCAAGGCATTGAAGAGCGCATCATCGTTGATATTCAACACGACACCATCAATCCAATAGTCCATGGATTCACGCTTTTCTTCCATCTCACGATAAAAACGCTCCGCCGCCTCTGCATCATCACACACCGCAAAAAAAGGATTAATAGGAACACCCGATAAGCGAATAAACTCGTGCGCCTGCTCGTGCGTCGTTAAACCGACATCCCCAATCACCGCGTATCCAAAAAATGACAAACCACGTTCTGCGGCAATCTGCGGATCGAGCTGCCGAATCGAACCGGCCGCCGCATTACGTGGATTAGCAAACGCTACCTCACCTCGTGCCGCCAACATCGTATTCAAGCGAACCAACTGCGTCCGCGTCATAAACACTTCTCCACGAATCTCTATTCGCCCAGCCTGCTGCATCAACGCACTCCGAACCCGCTCCGGAACACATCGTCCAGCATGACGTCGAATAAAATCTGCAACTTCCTGCTCTGACGGAACGCGGAGATGCAGCGGTACGGCCTCAATCGTCCGCACATTATGCGTGACATCCTCGCCAACCAATCCATCCCCTCGCGTTGCCCCACGAACAAGTTGACCATTTTCGTATACCAACGACACGGCTAACCCATCCATCTTTAATTCCGCCAACAACTCGTAGGCGCCGTGAGGCTGCAGCTTACGCAAACGCGCCAACCACTCATCAACATCCTGACGCGAAAAGGCGTCCTCCATCGAGAACATGCGCGCTTCATGTCGCACTTTTGTGAACCCGGGCAAGGCCTCCCCCGCCACACGCTGCGTCGGCGAATCCGGAGTAATCAGATCGGGATATTGCTGCTCTAGGGTATATAACTCGTGTTTTAAGCTATCCAACGCCGCCTCAGAAATCTCAAGGGTATTCAATACGTGATATTGATAGCGATAACGATCAATCTCGCTACGGAGCTTTTGGATACGCACCTTGGCTTCGGCCTTCATCATATATGGCTGCAGTTTACCTAGAGAAAGGCACGCTGTCGAAAGACCGAGCAATCGTCTCGCACTTTGTCAAAGGCGGCCTCCCGTTGCTATGATGCCCCACATGAGCCCCCTATGGACCCCCTTTGATCAGCTTGCCTCGCTTTACCTCAACGCCCCCGGCTGGGGCATGATCATCCTCTTTGGTATTGGCATCCTTCCGGCCATCATCGCGCGCTTTGTCGATGCTCAAAAACAACACATCCATACACTGCTATGGCGACTATGCGGTATCGGTGTTGCGCTCGCCTTTGGTTTTTCTTGGGTCTTCATGGGATTCATTAACCCCATCGCCGTCGGCGCGAGCTACATACAAAAAGTCGATGATTTGTGCGTCGTGGGTAATACAGCCATCGCCATCGACACCATGCGCATCCCGGATACCGATGGCAATACCGGCTATACCTTTCGCGTCCATGGATTTAATCTCCCCTCTCAAACGCGCACGTTTCGCCGTATATTCCGTGACCCCATCGCGCTCCTAGGTATTCAAGATACGACGGTCTGGATTCAAACGGAACGAGGACGCCTTGGTCTCGATATCAACACCGGTAAAACACAACAAACAGTCAGTGCTCCAGTGTCTATATTGGATCTTCCGCAAGATGCAGATGCTTTTACACACACATCTCTTCCACGTCTCTATCCATGCGGGGGTCAACGCATATCCGATGACACGCGCGTCCCTGTGGATGCTCGCGCCGCCGCCATACATACCTTTTCACGACCACAGCCGCCTTTGACCCACACTGCATCACATAACACACAACCCCTTCTCTTTATTGGAGGAACAATTGTCGGTATCGATCAACCAACAGGCAATGTGGCCTGGACAAGCCTGTGGTAAGACGATAACACCGGACTCCCTACGAACATGAATCCCATTTGGACGCCCGTTGATTACGTCACCTCGCTATTCCTCCGTTCACCCGCACTGGGCATGCTCGTTTTGTTTTCTCTGGGCATCATCCCGATGGCCATCATGATGTTCACCAAAAGCGAACGATGTAGGCAAATCTGCTGGTACCTCGGTATCGCTGGGACCAGTTTTGCCGTCGCAATCGCCTGGTTTTACATGGGACTCATTAATCCCACCCTGGTGGGAGGAAGCTACATTCAAGAAGTTGACGATATCTGTGTAGATCAAACCACACTCATCGGAACAGATACACTGACCATTCCCGATCCCGAAGGCGAGCCGAGTTACACATTTCGCCTGCACGGATTTGATCTGGAACATCAAACACGAACATTTCGTCGGATGTTTCGATACCCCATTACACTTCTCGGTATTAAAGGCACCACATTGTGGATGAACGAACGACAAAATTGGCACGGCATCGACATGCATCATGGGGCAACACGCTTTATGGTCAATGCAAAAACGATCCTTAAGCAACATCCGGAACTTGGCGCCGGAATAGATCGACTCGTCGTACAACCAGACTCATTCAACGTAAATGTCTTTACGGATGATGGACGGACCTATCTGTTTGATCTCGAAACACTCCAACCACCATCCAGCACCTCATCGAACACATTCACTCCCTGTGCACGAAAAACCCCATCTCGACTTCACCTCACGAATAATGCCCGCGCGACACTGCAAGATTCCCAAGAACGCCCCGTTTTACCACAAGAAACATTCTTGCACGGCGCTATTCTTGCCGAAGATCACACGCAAGACATCACTTTGATTCGAAGTTTTACCCGAACCGATGAACGCGAGGCGATACTAAGCGGTGTCGTAAACGCGCAACGCTTGTGGCAAACCACCCCCGCCCAACTAGGAGCCATCTCTCTCACATCTCTCGCCAATCCACCTCTCACGCATGCTATCTTTCATAACAATCAAGCCATCATTCTTATCGGCGGAACGATTCTAGGACTCAACCCGAAAAACGGAAATGTTATATGGAAAAGTTTGTGGTAAAACTCCATTGACCTGCTACGGAGGACATACTTGCGCCCCCGATCCTTTTACGAGGGTACATTCGGAAAATAAAACGTAATCAAACACACCGGATAGCACATCCAATTTAGGCATCGTAACCACGATTTTCTGCGTGGTTTTATTGTACGTTCCTTCGGCCGCCAACGTCACGTCTCCCGGAAACGACACCGCCCCATTCGAGCCCTCCGCTTCGGCCGTGATCGCATACGCCGAACACTCAAACGCGCGAAGACGGATGCGATATGCAGAAGACGGATCAAGACCATCAATAGAAATCTTGCCCTGCGTATCTTTTGGTAACACCACGTAGGCATCATCCGTCGGAAGCTCCGGAACGCCATTCACGAGTTGCCAATAGGCATAACTCGCCTCGAGTGAAGGCGTCGTGGGACAATTCGCATCCGGTTGCCATGCGATCACGACACGGGAGATACCCGGAGGAGTCAATAAATTATCCGGATCAAACAGATCAATCACCCCAACGCTACTGGTCGCAACCGTTTCAATCGTCTTAGCCAGAATCGGCTCAAGGCCTCCGGTCGAAATCCACGATCCACCGTTCGCATACACCCCGCCTAGACTGTTGATAAACGAAATCGGCTGATTATTTTTTCGAATCTCATACAATTGACGCTCTACGCCCGCATCCGCCATATAGTACGCGCCAACGCTTGCATCCGTGCGCTTTGATTCTTTTGATCCACTCAAAACAACTGCGCCAATTCCAATGCCACCCAACAGAATCGTCAGGGTCATGATAATGGCCAAAGGCAAGATATTCCCAGGACCCCGATGAAAACGCAACATTGTTTTATTTGGATGAGATTTGGGATGCTGGAGGGCAAAAATACTGGAAGCGTACCGTAAGTACGCTGAGGATATTTTTGACCGAAGCGCCCGAAGCTCGCCAAATAAAACAATGTTACCGGACATAGATACGGGAGCTTACGGTCGTCTGCGCCTCCAAACTTGCCTGCTCTTTTACCCGTTCGCTCATGTAGCGCAGCCCAACCGTCACTGTCACAAACGGTTGAACATTGGATGCGTATACTCCATTCACCGAAGCGAACGGCGAATCTGCCGGACGTGGATACACACGAAAACTCGTTACCTCAACCCGCTTACCCGTAAGCGGCTGCCACGTCGTTCCACCGTCAATCGAAACCGCTAAGCACTGAGTCACGGTGGCATCTGCACAATCTCCGCCCGTTCCACCCGGACGCAAGCCAACATCCAGCGTCGCACCGGTGGAATCACGCAAATGCAAAACCGTATCCTGCGGATCTAAGGGAGCCAGCACATAATTCAACTCCCGATTCCGGGCAGCTCGAACGATATACTCCATAACAAAACGCATCTCCGCGCCCACCACAGCTGCATTCGCCGTACGACGATGAAGCGTAGAAAAAGAAATAAACGTTTGCGAGACAATCACCGTTAGCGTCGAAAATAACGCAATCACAATCAACATCTCAAGAAGAGAAAAACCGGAATGCATCTTACCTCTTACGACCTTTGCAAAAGGATGAGATGCACAAATCGCCTTTTTTAAAGGTCGTTTAACGCCAGTCATAGAGATCGCTATACAACGTCACGTTAAACGCTTTTCCGGCACGGTTCCACTCTACCCGCGACTCCACGCGTATCCCCACCGTTTCGAGACCTGTATCGCTGCACGCCGCACCACTCGCAAGCGGCGCATCCGGCAATCCCGCGCAGAGCGGATGAAACGTTAACAAGCGACGAAACGGTGTCGTCGATCCCGTAACCGCAGCAAGCGTACTGCTGTTCGCAAAAAATCCCAACGTCGCGGGATTTGTTGATCGAAGCACGATCGTCGCCGGATGCGTAAATGCATCTGGGGTAAAATCAAACGAAGGAACGCTCGCAAGTCCATCCCAAACTGGAACAGCGGTATAGTCGGCTGCAGGCGCACCATTGGGGCCGACAAAACCGGTCGTAAAAGGAAGATTAGCTAACCAATTGCTATCACGTAGATTCTTGGCTAATTCGATCCCCTCACGAGCAATGTTCAAGGCTACCACCTCATCTGTATCCCGCTCCACCAACATGCGATTGCCGTACACCAAGGTAATCGTCGCCAAAAGACCGACCGAAATCACAGTCATCGCCACCAAAAGCTCAATGAGAGTCTGACCGCTTTTTATCATCCTTCGCATCATATCACGTCATGGAGCGGAGACTCTTCCCGTAACCGCATCTACCTCGATCGTGCTGATATCACCCGTCTTGCTATGTTGCAATTCAATACGAACAACAGACGGTGAACTGCAGGCGGGGGCAAAACAACCATTAATACCGGTGACGCCGTTTTGGCGAGAAAAAGCCACCGTCGCACTCCCAACGCTGGCCGGGATTCGTAATGCGTGAATTACTACACGCGGAGAACCCAGTAACGCAAAATTATGCGTCTCCAAAATCTCTGTTACATCGCTCAGTGTTCCCCCACTCTTTGCGGCATCAACATCGGCAAACAAGAGATACGTCGAAGAACCGACATTCAACGTCAATCCAAGGGCTCCGGGTGGGGCCATAGCGCAGGCCGAACCAGCAGCGCACAACGCCGTATTCGCTTCACAGATCACCGATACACCACCCGCATCATTGCACACGGCCACATTTCGACCGGTTAGTGCCTGAGACTGAAGGGAACGAAGATCTGCCGCCAAAACGCGCGTAGCCGTACGCAATTCATCATGATATTGCGAAGCGCGTAAATCAACCGAAGCGGCGGTAGCAATCAAGCCAACAATCAATACGCTAATCATCAGTTCGGGCAGCGTGAATCCTAAACGACGACCACCCATCCGCATGGACACGAACGTCTTACAACGAAAAAAGAGAGAGCAGCTGTGGGCCATACCAATAGGCAATCAGTGTACCGAGGGCGAGCGCCGGAGCAAATGGCAGGCGATCCCCTCGTTTATAGATTTTAAACGCCAAACCAAAAAGCGCCACCATTCCACCGATCACATAGGCGAGATACACGCCGACCAAGACCCCCGGCCAACCAAGAATCGCACCCATCATGCCACCAAACCAAATATCACCACTCCCCATCCAACGACCCTTGGATACAAAAACCTGTAAACCAAAAAACGCTGAAGCGACGACGACCGGCAACAAAACATCAAACATAATCTGTGCAAACGCCATAACTTCCGTAGTTCCAAACACGCGCATCACCGAACCAAAGATGCCTAAGATAACCAGATATTCAATCGGCAACTCCTTCCAACGAATATCCATCACCACCGGAACTAAAAAACCAAGAATCAATATCAACTCCCCAAAAAACAAAAATGGCGAAGCAAACGGATCATGGCGCAGGGCAGTCACCACAGCCAACATAACTGCAGCGCCTTCAACCAATGGATACTGAATATGAATCGCTGCCTTACAATCCGCACAACGACCACGCAGCATCAACCAGGATACGATGGGAATCAGGTGCCGCGGACGCAGCAGCTTCTTGCACGTCGGACAGGCGGAGCGACCCCACAACGACACCTCCTCATGAAACCGAATAATAACAACGTTCGCAAACGAACCCAGCGCGGCCCCGATAAGCGCGGCAAAGGCGAGGCTGAAAAACTGGGGAAACATGAAAAAAGAGAATATCGCGCCTAACGCTCCATGTCTTCTTGATCAACTCCGTCCGCATGGGCATACCAAGTACCAGGTGGACCGTAAATCGTGGGGCGCTCGGTTACAAAACGCAATGAATATCCCTTGGCTGATCCGTGATACTGATAATACTCTTGTGGCTTAGGACCGGTAGGAATCTTTTCGATAATCATGGTATTCACGGGACGATCAGCTGCGACGAATCCATCCATCGTCAGATGATCCGCACCGGCCTGAGGGCGACCAAGATCAACCGGATCACTAGTTGGATAGTTGGCTTTTTGCAGCCAATATTGCGTAAGCCCAGCCCGAATAACACTCACATCAGATACCCGTTTAGCATCCCGATTGCTCGCACGAGTGAGATTCAGATAATAGACCGCAGCGGCCGCAAGAATCCCAACCAAAACCACCACGATCAACAGCTCGAGGATGGTAAAACCAGGACGTGATATGCGAGAAAACTTTAGAGCTGTCATGTGAGAATATGTAATCAATATATTCGTCCCTGAGTGCAGCGGAGCGGAATCGAAGGGCCGCAATACTTTGATTTTGGTCATCCTTCGACAAGCTCAGGAACTATTTTCTCTTATTTAACGATACCTGTTTGAGCCGCCGTATGCGCCCCAGCTGCGATACCCTGTACAGCCTGCTCGGTAAAGAAGTTAATCGTAAAACTCTCAATCGTGGAGCCGGCACCGTAGGCATAATTACACTTGGTGTTAGACCCATCACATGCTGTGCTCCAATTGGCCTGATCCGCATCCTGCACAATACCTAAATTGATATAGTTAATAGACACAGAATTAGCACTAGAACCATTACAATTCACGTTACAAATATCCGAAGCGCTCACCAAATCCCCTGCCGCAAGTGGCGCACCACATCCCTTTTGACAAAGATACAAACTATCCTGTGCGGCTCCGGCAAGACCAGAAACCACCGAACGAACATCAGCCACACGCTTGGCATCCCGCGCCTTCACTCGAGCACTTCCAAACGCCACCACAGCAAGTGTCGCCAACAGACCAATAATCCCGACCACAACCAATAGTTCGATAAGGGTAAACCCTTTAGTTTTCTGCATAGCAAGATATAAAGATGGATGAAATGAATAAGTGGAGTATAGCACGATGAAAGGTACTTCGCACTTTTAAACATAAAAAAAGATATGTCTCCCGCCAGGGCACATGTCTCTGGACGGGATAGGACGCTGACCATCCACCTAAAGGGAATCCGCAGACCGGGAAGGGACATGTGCCCTGGCGGGAGACATATCCACAAGGAATTTATCCCCTGCTCTAAACCCCAGTAGACAGTGAATACAATGGCAATAAAATCGCCGAAACCAAAATCCCCACACCTGCACCTAACAAAAGCAACACAATCGGCTCAATCAAAGCCACCAAATTAGCCACCACATTGTCAATCTCGCGACTATAAAACGCGCTCACACGCTGCAAAATCTCCTGCGTTCGTCCAGTATGCTCCCCCACTGCCAGCATCTGATTCATCATCGAGGGCACAAACGGCGAACGCTCAAACACCGTGGTCAACGAGTTCCCATCATTAACCTCGCGGATCGTTTCTTGAATCATGCGCTTCCAAACCTCATTTCCCACCACTTCGGCCACAATCGTCAAAGCCCCTACCGTGTCCACCCCACCTTTGACAAGCGTTGAAAGCGAACGGGTAAAGCGCACGACGTACATCCCTTGAAACAACCGCCCAAAAATCGGCAAACGAAGCAAGACAAGATCGATCACGTATTTACCCAACGGCGTAGTCATGAATACGCGAAAGGCGATCGCAAAAATCGCAACCAAGATAAGAATCAACCACCAAAAATTGGCAAAGAAACCCGAAACCGCAATCAACATTCGTGTCGGCAGAGGCAGCGCTACATTCGCCTCGCGTAAAACAGATAACAGCTTGGGCACGACAAACGCCATCATGACAAACCCCACGATCACCATAGATCCCATAATAAAAGCGGGATAGATCATGGCGCCGCGAATTTTTGATTTGAGATCGTAATCCTTCTCTTGCTGATCAGCGAGATATTCCAAAACCTCGGAAAGCTGACCCGAGGTTTCGCCGGATCGAATCATGTTCACGAAAAACGCACCAAAAACCTGTACATGCCGCTCAATCGCATCCGACAAGCGTCCGCCACCCTCAACCTCAGAGGCGATATCCAACAAAATAAAACGCAAACGCGGATTATCGGCCTGTCGCGCCATATTGTGCAGCGCTTCCGTAATCGGCACCGAGGCCGAAACCATCACCGACAAGGCGCGAGAAATACCCACGACCTCTTTAGAGCTGATGCGATGCAAAATGGTAAACGAACCACCACCCGAGGCGATTCCCCGATACGGCTCAAGCAACATCGGCGTCATGCCGCGTTCACGTAGGGCCTCTTCGGCCAACTCCATACTCTCAGCCTGAATCACCCCAGCCTGCACTTCACCGCTCGCCGTGCGAACGCGATATTTAAACGCCGACATGCAATATTTCTTTGATGCGCTTTACCGTCTCCTGTGGCAACGCATGCGCCTTGATAATATATCCCACCGCTCCCAACTTCATACAGCGATCCACATCTTCTTTTTGTCCAAGATTAGTCAGGATCAAGACAGGCACTGCTTTGGTTTTTTCATCCCCTTTTAATTTTTCTAAAAGCTCAAACCCATCCATCTTGGGCATTAAGAGATCTAGCAAAATCAAATCCGGCGCCGGATCCTTATGCGCTAACCGCAACCCATCCTCACCATTTGTCGCAAAAGCCACCTCAAATCCCTCAATCTCCAATTTTTGAGCGTAAATGCTGGCCAAAAACCCGTCATCCTCAACCAATAAAATACGAAGCTTGGACATATCGTTGATAGGATAGCACATAAAAACGCACAAGGCTCCGTAGGAAAGATCCGTGCCCGTCAGAAGACGGCACGGTTCCTACGGAGCCAAGCAAGTCAGAAATACAGCCAAATGTACAGCGCCCCTATCGCTGCTGTACAGAAAAGCAGGATAAGCATGATCACGAACACGACAAGCCAAAGAGTATTCACACAACGAGCACGACGGAGTCGCCGCCACGCTGCGAGAAACCGCTCCGGAGCGCCACCAGCACGAAAACTTTCATGGGCAGCTAGGTACAAACCAAAAACGGCCTGGCGGTCCTTCAGGGAGTCACGTACCGCTACCCCGCAAAGAAAAGCCGCTATCGCCAACAGGACCGTCGTCAATAGCAAATGATAACCGTCAGAAAGCAGTATCCAAGAATCTCGCATCGCCCCCTCCTTTCGTTCATTATCAGAAGGCGAACGCGGAACCTTAGCAGTTTCTGGCTTTTTTAGCAACCTTACCCCTCCTCTGCACTCTGACTCAGTCGAAACACCTCTTCGACGGTTGTCTGCCCAGCTAATGCCTTTAACAGCGCATCATCGCGCATCATGAGGCCTTCTTGGCGTGTAAATTCTTCGTGCGCTTTTTCGGTAGAAAAACCTTTCTCGATGGCCGTGCGGACATGCTCGGTAAATTCAAACATCTCGGCAATAGCGATCCGACCTCGATAGCCGCTCCCTCCACATTTGGCACAGCCCTTACCATGAAAGAAAACCAACGGACCCTCTAAATCCATACTCGGCGCAAGATATTTTTTAGGTATGTGACGCAAACTTTCACGGAGCTTTTCGACCACCTCGGGCGCAATCTCTTGCGGTTCTTTACAGCCATCGCAAATCTTCCGTGCCAAACGCTGTGCGATCGCCAGATTTAACGTCGCCGCAATCAAAAACGGTTCGACTCCAATATCGACCAGACGCGGGACGAGACCAAATACGTCGTTCGTATGCACGGTCGAGAACATGAGGTGACCGGTAAGCGAGGCATGAATACCCAGCTCCGCAGTTTCACGATCACGAATTTCTCCCACCATGATCACGTTCGGGTCCTGACGCAACAACGCGCGAAGCCCCGTGGCAAAGGTATAGTTGATCTCAGGATGGATCTGGGATTGATTGACACCGGGAATGTAATATTCAACTGGATCTTCGAGGGTCGAGATGTTTACACCATCGGCGTTCAACATACTCAATATCGCAAACAGCGTAGTGGATTTTCCCGATCCCGTAGGCCCAGTGACAAGGAACATGCCGTATGGGCGCTTGATATGCTCAGCCACCATTTTTACGTGCTCCGGACGATACCCAAGTTGCTCAAGCGTCGGCGCACCAACAGAGGTGTCGAGGACGCGCATAACAACCTTCTCTTGATCCAGCACCGGCAAGGTTGAAACACGAAAGTCAATTTTCTTACCCGAAATTTCTTGCGTGATGCGCCCATCTTGCGGAACGCGCACCTCGTCAATCTTCATGTTCGCCAAAACCTTGATACGAGAAATAATGGCGGGATGAACGGAAAGCGGCAACGTCAGCGACGTGCGTAAAACACCATCGATGCGATAGCGCACCCGAGACTCCCCTGCGATCGGCTCAATGTGAATATCCGACGCCCCTCCCTCAACGGCATGGCGCATGATAATCGCGACCATACGCGAAACCGGAGCCCCTTTGATGACATTTTCTAACTGCCCAATGTCTTCGGATTTTTCACCTACACGTTCAAATTTTCCCTTGGCTTGAGCTAAGGCTGTCGCAACCTCTGTCCCCAATCCTCGGACCTTTTTTAGTAAACTCTGGATCTGAACTTGCGGGGCCACAACGTACGAAATCTTCCATCCCCGCTCTTGCGCTAAAAATTCCAACGCCTCGGTGGCGTGATAGTCCTTCGGATCCAGTAATGCCACCTCAAGCGTCGTACCATCAAATGAGGTGGGTACCGCCTGATACGTCTCCATGGTTTCGAGTGGCAAGATATCCAACGTTTCTTTTGGGATAACACGTTCGGTCAAATCAATATATGGAAGGCCCAAAACTTCGGCCCGAATCTTGGCCATATCTTGATCCGTAGCATACTTTCCACTCACCACCGCCTGATCCAGCGTTTTTCCTTGTGCAACAAGATCACGCACGATCTGTGTGGTCGTTTCGGTCAACAGGCCCTTAGCCTGCAGCGCAGCGATTAATTGCTCGTCCATACTCATGGGGCACTCGTGCCGGTAGTTGCTGTAGAGCTTGAAACACCAACAGGAGGTAATTGGACCTGCACAATAGGAAGAAACGGATTAGCCCGGCCCAGTGATGGTATCGAAACGTCTTGAGGCCCTAAACTTCGTAAGCGAAAAAACAATTCATTCTTTGAGACATCCAGCTTTGGATCAAAACGGATAACGCCACGAGCGCCTGGCGCCGGAGGCACCGACACAGGAGCCAAGCTAACCTGCACCAACCAATATACCGACAAAACAGCCAACAGCCCACCCACGATCAAGAGGATTCGAGAAAATAACGTAGAGCGCCAAGGAGAGATCTTCATGGACGTGTCGATGTTGCCGGTAGACGAGATGCTACCGGAACAAATGTATACGTACGCAGCTGTATTAAAAAGCGCAATTCACCCGTACCAGAAGTAGCGGTCATGCCGATCACATCCATAAGACGCAAGCTGCCCTCGACGTCAGCCAAAAAACGCTTAACATCAAAATAACTTTTCGCGCGAATAACGACATTAACCTCGACAGGCTGGATCGGCGAGGCTGCGGCGGCCGCCTTGGCATTGGTCGGTTTTGATTCAGTAAAATTAACGGTATCGATACGTATGCCGTGACGTGCCGCGGCCGCCTCAAACTGCACCAAAAGCAATGGAGTATTGCTCTCATTCGGTAATGCACGAACCACGTTTTCTAGAGCATCCGACGGAATCGCCTCTGCCGCGGCCACCGATTGTTCAAGGCTCGCCAAATACGCTCGCTCCATATCAATTGCCTGTAAACGCGCTTCGGTGGATGCGTTTGTCTCTTTGATATCCAGTAATAATGGACGCAGCACCAAAACCGCACCAGCCACAAACCCCGCAATCACAAACAACATCAACGCCGCGTAATATTCGGTAAAGATACGCGAAGACCGCTCGGAAGAAAATGCATTAGGGGCAGGAGGCGAAAGTGGAGCAAGGGAGGACATACTATGGGGTTTCATCCAAACGTCGCAACGCCTCATCGGCAAGCGTCAAGATGATTTGAAAATCAACACGTGCCGGCGCTGGCGCATCAGGCGGATCATATTTGAGAGAGTACCCAGAGACTTCGACCTTTTTGACAAACGACGCCGTCTCAAATGTAGCGATCTGTGCCGCAGCCGACGACAACGAATCCGCAGACGTTGCCAATGTCACCCGCTTATCCGGTGTTAAACTTAACGATCCATAAAAGACAGTCGGCAACGTATGCGCCTCGATCTCTTGAAACAACCGATTGGGTGAGACATGCGTATCAAGCAAACTGTTCAATGCCTTTAAGCGAGGCTCTAAATCCTGAAATGCCGACCAACGCGATTGCTTGGCCTGAATTTGTCCGGTGACATCAGCAAATTGTGCATCGGCCTTCGTTAACGCCTCATGCGCCGCAACGCGTTGAATATTAAGCGCATACGCCGAAACACCCAATGCACACACAAAAAAGATCATCAAAAACACCAGGGTAAAGCGACGCTTGCCGATATCAATACGCGAAAACTGCATCTCGGCATCAGAGACAAAACTCACATGCACAGGCTTACGAATACGTTTAACAACGCGGATACGCTTTGGCGCACTCGCGAATGGTGTAACGGTCGCCTTCTTGGACTTTACAGAAGAAGAGGAGGTAGCAGGTAAGCCGTCAGCGGAAGGCGGAGGTGAAGAAGGTGATGTTTTTTGCGTTGGAGGGGTAAAAAACTGGGGAGGCGTTTTTGGCGGAGGTAGTGATGGGTGTGGATCAAGCAAAGCATGCTTTGCATCGGCAACCCAAGACGTTAAGCGATAAAAAATTTTACTTGGCCACGGTTCTCCGGCCAACACCTGATCAACTTCTCCCTCATCAATCTCGATCACCTCCATGTCATCCTGATCTTCGGCGGGAACAGAAAACTTAATCTCCGTAGAAGGAGACTCTTTCGTTTGCTCAGAAGACGATCGAAACCCTTCTTCGCGCTGTCGAAGTTCCTCAGGAAGAAGGGAGATGTCTTGGGACATGGGAAAGATTACTCTATATCACGCATGGCGCAGCCGATGGCGACAGAAAAGCGCGGACCAATTTCATCCAGGATGGGCCGCAGATCAACAGGATACACTACGCGCGCCCAAGGATCACCTAGATACGTATTCACATTCATCAATGACGTTAAAAATTCTGGTAAGTGTGGCAAGAGCGCTGCGCCACCGGTCAAAATAATTTTATCGATACGTTTGGGTTGCCCCTCATCCGTTTGTCCTTGATACAAATTAAATGAATAACGAATTTCGTCCAAAATCGGTTTGAGAAGTGTCGTCAAAATAGGTGACAAATCTCCGGCGGCAGCAAACGTTTGCATCGAGCGAATATCACGCTTCATCACCTCTGCCTGCTCGGGTGTAATACCAAGCGTTTTAGAAATCATCTGCGTAATCGCCGTTCCGCCGGTAGCGATGGAGCGATTCAAAAACGGAATCCCCCGTTCAATCACCGAAATATTGGTACGCATCGAGCCAATATCAATGACCATAATACTCGAACGGTCCTTACCGATGAGAGCGCGAATTTGCGCAAAGGCCTCAGTCTCGAGAGAGATTAAATCCAGACCCACGGCTTTCATGAGATCGATATAACGAGTCACCAAATTCTTTGGCGCTCCGGTCAACAAAACACGCGTCACTTTTTTTCCTCCCTCTCCCGACCCAGAATCGATCGTCTTGGAATCCAACGAAATCTCTTCGAGCGGCACCGGGATCAGTTTCTTTGCCTGCCATTGCACCGCTTCTTTTAATTCCTTTTCATTGGCCGCCGGGACGCTGATAATCGAAGAAAAAACCGAAGAGATCGGCAGGGCTGTGACCACATGCTTCGTCGTAAACTTTCCCTCGCTCAACATCTTTTTGATAAAACTCGCGACCAGCGGAGCTTCATCGGTAAATGCTCGTTCGATGGAGCTGGCAGGTAACTCGGCATAGGCATACGTCGTAAGACGGGCACGGCCTTTTTCGTTTAATAACTCAACCATCTTGATGCCGGCCGCACCGATATCAAGACCGATGTAACTTTGCTTGGTGTTTCCGCGAGAAAATAATCCCATAGTATAGAATGACGTTGCGTCTAAAATGCGTCTTTAGAACGAGGTAACGATTGTGAAACTTCTTGCATGCCCGGTGGGGGGTTCGCGACCGCGCGACTATCGTTAATGATCGTCTCGGCCGCCATCGAGGCATTGTGATACCCACGCTCAAACGAGAAGCGACGGGCCGCCGCTAACCCCATAATCGTCAACGGCTGATCAAGCGCGCAGCTCATGGAGCTTGGACAGAGCGTTCCCGTATGCAGAGTATCCTCGGCAAAGTATGCCCCAACAATGTGCGTCACCCCAGGAGCGATGTAGATACCCCCCCCTTGTCCCGTTTGTGGATCCCGCATCACGATCACCCCAAATGATGCCAAGTTACGCACATACTGCGTCAGTACATTAGATGGGTAAGACAGGTTTCCTCCGATGGTAAGATTACCCTGCACCACCAAAAGACCATTGCCTCGAGCCGTAGGTCCGGATTGATTCAAAAAGGTCGTAGCACCAAGGGTATAATCTCCGTTAACGACATACACCTTTCCATCAAGTGATGGAGGAACAGAAACAGGATTTGATACCACCGCTCCATATCGACCGCTCAAGATACCGGCGATATCGATGCGCCCCAAACTCCCCTGGTATCCCGTCGTTTCATTTGGCAGGTGAATATCTTGACCTGACTGCGCCTCAATACACGTGCTGCTACTCGTAAAGCCGGTAATATCTCCATCGGAAGTTAAACAATACGTAGCGTGCGACTTGGCCACGCCGCTAATCCCAGCTTGAGCATACACGTTGCCAAACTTAGCCTGTAACCAAGCAGGTGTACAAATCGGTGCATTCAAACAGTTTTGATCCGCACAATCTGCCAAACCATTCCCATCATTATCAGTCCCATCAGAACAAGCCGCATCCTGACCGACCGGAAGCCCCGTCACCGGATCAACAGCTGTCGCCTCTCCGGCCAACACACATACCGGAGAAGCGCTACATAGCGCGTCGAGACAATCGACAAAACCATTGCCATCATTATCAATACCATCCTGACACGCGGCACCATTTTGAGGCGTCTCGACACACACCGGTGAGGCCTGACAAGCTACCTCCTGACAATCCTGGAGACCATTGCCGTTATTATCCATACCGTCTTGGCACGACGATCCATTCACCGGCGTCTCTGCGCACACGGGCGTCGGCTGGCAAGCCACCTCCTGACAATCTTGCGTTCCATTCAAATTATTATCTACGCCATCTTGGCACGACGATCCATTATTTGGATTTTCTTGACAGTTCGCCGCCGCAGAACAGCTCACTTCATTGCAATCGATGACACCATTATTATTGTTATCCACCCCGTCAACACAGCTTCCATTATTCGGATCCTCTCCGCACGCCGGATCAGCGCTACAAGCCGGATCCGAGCAATCATCAACACCATTTAAATCATTATCAACCCCATCCTGACATTGTGGCTGAGGCTGTCCAGGCGTAGATGTCGCCGTTCCCTCCGGAGCGATGAATACATTAGAAAAATCCATGTAGCCATACCCCACACCACCCACTGTGCCGTTCCACGCAAATGAGGATCCGGGAACAGAAACGTCATTGAAATATCCGGTCGCCGGATTGAAAACAACTTTATAATACGGATTCAGCGACGCGCAGGCTCCAACTTCTGCGCAATTGAGCGAGATCCAACCATCGTCACCCAAATTACACGCCTTAGCCCACCCATGCGCCTCTACCGTCCCTATCCCCTGATCCAAATACGCCTTCAAGGCCCCATCCGGAGGCACGCCATCACACGACGGATCGGTGCTGCATGTCGTACCAACACAAATCCACCCCGCCCCATCCGACCAAGCAAAACCCGTCAATTCGCGAGAGGCGGGGTCAACATTCACTCCATACACACCACACCCTCCAGCACCACACGCACCCACATTTTGATCATTCATGGATATCCACCCCACCGCATCAGACCAAATCCATCCCATAACATTCTCGGCCGATGACGCACGAGCACCCCGAGGCGTCACCGAAACGGTCAACGAAGCCAGTAACATCCCAACACTGACGCACAACAAAAACGCAGCTAACAAGTGATGCGTACGCCAAAACAACGACCCTCGCTCTACACGAGAGACCCTACGCCGAACCGCGCGACGCTTAGCCTCCATTGGTGCCTAGTGTAGCACATGAGTTGACTTTATTCCGCAAAAAACATTTGATACGATTCCCTGGTGAAAAAAAGGTAAAAATCACTAACATAAAAGAGCTCAATGAGCTCTTTTATGTTTTCAGCTCCGAAATCCCAATTACTCAGACCAAGTAATCTCAGCACGCAGGCCGCTTAAAGCGATCTGTTCAGATTGATACACATCATCCGCCTCAATGCCGATTTCTAATACCGTGCCAATATTTCGCTGCAAATGTAAATTGTTAAATACCGCAGGCGCAAGATCTGCTGATACGGCTTGAGTGGAAGAACTGAGCTGATACGGCTGGCTATATCCCGTCACCGGAAAAATAACCCCGCCACCGGAGTAACGATAAAACACTTTAAACGTCGGCGTTAATCCATTATCAGCTTTGCCAGATCTATTTCGATGATGAGCACAGGGAGTAATTTTAATACTCTGAATCTCGCTACCAACCGCAATAAAGGAATAGATCTGCATTCGATAAGCTTGTTCGATATCGCCCTGATTAGAGGTCGTGCTTACTCGAGGAAAAATATAATCGTCAAGATATAAACTTGTTGCACAAGGATTTTCATCAATCTTCTTATATGTTTCACCACTTGTAATCGGAGCGCCGAAAGAATTATACCCATCCGCCCAAAATCCTTGATAGCCCGTCTTAAAACTCTTCCATCCATCAAGATCTGGAACAAAAGTGGCAGTCAAGGTAGCGGCAAACGAGGCTTGTGGAAACGATATAGATGCCAACATGGACGCGATAACAATGACCACTATTGATTGAGAAAACGAAAAAATTCTCTTCATAAAATACTACGAGAGCTTAAAACGAACCTGATTAAAATGACCAACGAACGGAGCTTACTCTGTCGGTCAAAATCGTCAAATATAGTACAAATCTAAACACCACGCTGTTTTCTCCCCATCCCCTGATCCATCGCCTCGTTCGAGAGACGATCGGCGTCAAGATTGTATTCCCGACGCACATGACGATAACGCACATGTCCGCCCAGCTCGGATTCCAGGCGCTTTAATTGCATAAATTGCTTGCCGATCTCCGGATTCTTGACGCGATATTTTCCCGTTGCCTGTCGAATCAACAGCTCACTGTCGGCGACAAGCTCGACCGATGAAGCCTTCAAGGCCACCGCTCGTTCCAAGGCCAAAATCGCAGCCGCATATTCAGCGTGATTATTCGTCGCAACGCCAAGATATTTCGCGTGCTCTTCTATCACGTTTCTTTTTTCGTCCGTAATATACACCCCGATCCCTGCTGGACCCGGATTCCCGCGTGCGCCGCCGTCGGTGTGGATGATGAGATGCATAGTTACCGATAAATTTCGTTTCGATGACCAATCGCGGTAATTTCTATCCGCTGTTTTAAACGAATAATAGCAATAGCTCGATATTCTCCAATACGAAATCGATAATCTCCAGCCGCTGATTGCCGAAGAGGCTTAGCGAACTGTAACGGATTCGATTGTCGGGCAAACCACTGTAATTTCTTCACCACGCGCTTAGCGATCACGTCATCTAGTTGTTCCAGATCTTCTAAAGCGTGATCCGTCAAAACGATGTTATACCCCATACCGACGAGCAACCTCATCGAGCGTATGTGTTTTTCCCTTACCAGCCCGCGCTTCCTTCGTGCGTTTTTTAAGACGCTGACTACCGGCAGCTTCGATATCCTCAAGCAGCTCATCAAATAGATCTTGAGAAAAATAAAATCCCATCGTTTGACTGCCCCGCATGACCCGCGTTAATCCACGTAGTGCTTGCGAAGGATTTCTTTGAATATCGCGCACCGAAGCGATATTCTCTTTTCCGATAACGGAATACACACTAGGCATAATACATACACTATTACATACCGGACCGGCCTGGTCAATCAGAATCAGCAAACCCGCCAGCCTGGATATTCCAAAGCTTCTGATAGATCCCCACTTTTTGTAAGAGTTCGTCATGAGTCCCTTCATCCACGACTCTTCCTTCTTCCATCACAATAATGCGATCCATTTCCATGATGGCTGATAGTACACTCTGTAGGATTTCTGCGGCTGCGCCAAATGATAAAATAAAAAATATCAACCAAGGATACTTCCGATAGAACTGCCAAAAAAACGCACGACATCTTTAACCGTGTGCTTTGGAGTAACAGATATGGCAGGCGGCGTCATTTAGCCGCCAGTATATCACTCTTGGTCGAGTTCTTCTGCGGATCGTTCGTTCTATAACAAAAGCGCACCGTCGAAGACGAAAGTGCGGGGCGCATCATTCACGGATGACGCTGCCCTATATCGTCTTTCGACGACACACTCTTGTCTCGACGGTGCTAAGGAGTTTTCTTCTGAACGGGGAAGCGCGCGACATCATTCGCCGCCATGAAGTAAGCGATCTCCCCCCATCCGACCAGCGGATACGTCGGATATTGTTCGAGGTACTTTTGCTTGAGCTCCCTGAGAAGGAAGCCGTTCACGAACATGAAACCGAGCTCCTTGACCCTCCGCAGGACCTGCTCGTACCACCCCTCCTCCATACCGTGGCTGGGAAGGGTCCGGAACTCGACGAAGGAAACTTCTCCGTCAGAGGTGTCGCACGTCACGTCTGAGATCCCGATGTACTCCATGATGGTGGACATGAAAGGCCTCCTCACACACTGACAGATGAAACGATCGCATCGCTTTGGCGATGTTGAAGCTACGTTTTCATAAAATACCCATTTTGTCAAGTCTTTTCGCTCAAAACGAGTATCTATATCTTCACAAAAATACTCAAAAAATCTCCAATATAAAAACTTATTCCGCCTTTGTTGACCGTACATCCATAAGCGAACACTGGATATCTCTTCGTCCATTCCATTCATTAAGTCCGACTTGATACACCACATCAACCCGCATACCGACCTGCAATTCATCAATCCGATCTCCAAAGTTGAATCCTACGAATTTCATGGCTGGGCCCTCGGCGGAGCGCAACACCAAACGCACATGGTGCAAATCTTTTCCCATGCCCTCACACGAAACAACCTGTACATTTCGCGTCACAAACGTAGGACGCTTATTCCCTTCGCCGTACGGCTCAAGCATGCGCAAGACATCCAAAAATTTCCAATCAACCAGGGATAACGCAATTTCGGCATCGATCGGGAGTATAGGAATCAAATCCTCAAGAGAAAGGCGCGTTGCCGCATCGGCGCGCAAACGCTCAAACAGCATCTCTTTGGAGGCATCAACGGGAAAAGAAAACCCACACGCCTGCACATGGCCACCCGCATGCGTGAGAATACCTTCTCCTGCGCGCTTGACTGCTTCCGTAATATCATATGACGCCGTCGACCGCCCCGAACCGACCCAACGATCCCCGTAACGTCCAATCGCAATTGTCGGCTTACCGGTTTTTTCAACATACTTGCCTGCGACCAAACCGACGAGCGACGGTGACCATTCTTCTGAATGTAGAATTACTACATTTGCCGCCTCACTTTGTGCAAACTGTTCTTCCGCCTCCCCCATCATCCTGCGCGTTACTTTTTGACGATCACGATTCAATCCTTCCAAACGCTCAGCCAACATCGATGCTTCTTCCAAAGATTCTGCCAACATGAGTTCAAGCGCCACCATCGCTCGATCCATGCGCCCGGCCGCGTTAATCCGCGGACCCAAACCAAAGCCAACAGACTCGGTCGTCAACGTTCCGAGCTCATATCCCGCAAGACGAATGAGTGCCTGTAAACCAGGTCGACGCGTCTTATTTAAAACTTTGAGTCCATACGTTTCGAGAACGCGATTTTCGCCTGTCAGTGAAACCATATCTGTCACCGTGGCGATGGAAACAAAATCCAAAAGCCACTTTTCCCAACCTTCGGGAATAGGCAAGCCGCGCTTTCGTCCTTCATTCAGTAAAGCGGTCGCAAGCTTCCAGGCCACACCTACCGCCGCAAGATGCGGAAACGGATAGGTTTCACCGGGGAGCTTTGGATGGATCAAAATCCCATCCGGCAACGTGTCACCAAATTGATGATGATCGACCACGATGGTATCGATCCCCTGTTCTTTTGCTAAAGCGATTTCGTCGACACAGGCGATACCACAATCAACCGTGATGATAAGTGACGTCCCGCGCCCATACAGAGTCTCAACGGTTTCGGGATGCAAACCATATCCTTCGGCGTCCCGATGCGGAATATAGGCATCAATCAACGACGGCGTCCCCACCCCCACCAGACGCTCGATCTCCCGAAGGGCCGTTATCAAAACCGCGCTACCCGTGACACCATCCGCATCATAATCGCCATGAACGGTGATGCGTTCTTTACGTTCAATCGCTTGATAGATCCGCTCGACGGCCTGAGACATCTGAGCGAATAAAGATGGGTCATGAATCCCGTCGTTCCAGGAGGGCTCCAAAAATCGGCTCTCTTCGAACCCTTCAGCTATCCCCCGAAGGCGCAATAACGCCTGAGTCAAAGACGCGTGGTCCTTGAGCTCAACGCTGCCCGCAGGCAGTTGCCACCGTTTTTGCATGATTTAAAACATCGTCGCGAGTGGCGCGAGCAAAAAGAAGATCGTGGAGAAGGCAACAAAACTCAAGAGGATCTTCCACAAAATTTGCTTGGTTTGTTTTTTCATAGTTCGACAAGCTCACTGTATTAGTTACGTGTCTCGCGACGCAAGACGCGAATAAACGCTTCTTGGGGAATATCCACAGAACCCGCACCCATAGCCATCATTTTCTTTTTTCCTTTCTTTTGTTTTTCAAGCAACTTCATTTTACGCGTCACATCGCCTCCATACAAATAGCCGGTAACATCTTTACGAAACGCCTGAATGCGCTCCGAGGCAATGACCTTGGCTCCGATGGCCGCCTGAATTTTGATGACGAATTGCTGGCGCGGCAACGTATCCTTCAAGGCTTCGACGATGTCTTTACCCCGACGCTGCGCCTCTTCTGTGTGAATGAGGGTGGCAAATGCCGCCACAGGTTTTTCTGCCACCATGATATTCATGAGAACGATCGGCGCGGGACGATAGCCGATAAAATCATAATTCAAGGAAGCATAGCCAGAACTTGCGCTTTTAAGCTTGTCGTGAAAATCAACGATGACCGACGAAAGCGGCATATCGTAATGCAGCACAGCGCGCGTAGTATCAAAATACTCCGTTGTCTTGTACACACCGCGACGATCTTGAACTAACGACATGACGTTTCCGATATAGTCAGACGGACACACGATATCAACCGACACCCACGGTTCACGAGCTTCTGCCAAATGGGAGGGCTCGGGGAAATCCATAGGAGAGGTAATCACCTCTTGCGTGCCGTCTGTTCGCGTCACTTCGTAGGCCACGGAAGGCGTCGTCACCACTACCTCCATGCGATGCTCACGACGCAAACGCTCTTGGACAATCTCGAGGTGCAACATTCCCAACAATCCGCAACGGAATCCAAATCCCAAGGCGGTTGAATGCTCGGGCTCAAAGGCCAAGGCGGCGTCAGACAATTTTAATTTCAAAATCGCATCGCGTAACCGCTCATATTCATTCCCCTCTTTGGGAAAAATCCCAGCATACACCATGGGACGAACATCTTTATATCCCGGCAACGGCTCGACCTGTGACATCGCTTCAAGCACCGTAATCGTGTCACCAACGCGAACCGCAGAAATATCTTTTAAACCCGTAACCACATATCCGATCTGCCCCGTCGTGACGGTTGGCGACGACGTCATCTCCGGCTTCAAATACCCGACATCCAAAACTTCGGCATCCGCTTGAGCTGCCATGAAATGAATCTTTTGCCCCTTCGTCATGACACCATCGACCACGCGGATATAGGCGATCACCCCTTTATACTCATCGTACTTTGAATCAAAAATCACGGCACGAAGCGGCGTATCCGTTCGACCAGTTGGAGCAGGGACATCATGGACCACGCGCTCCAAAATCTCCGGCACGCCGACACCCGTCTTTCCCGAAGCCGCCAAAATCTCTTCGCGTTTGCAACCAATGAGACGCATCAACTCTTCGGCTCGACGCTCAACTTCGGAATTGGGAAGATCAACTTTATTCAACACCGGAATGATCATCAGGTCTTGCTCAATCGCCAGATACAGGTTCGCAATAGTCTGCGCCTGCACACCCTGCGTCGAGTCGACCAACAGAATCGCTCCTTCGACCGAAGCCAGTGAACGCGAAACTTCGTAGGTAAAATCTACGTGACCAGGTGTATCAATCAGGTTCAACTCATACGTTTCACCATCCTTACCCGTGTAGGCCATGCGCGCCGGCTGAAGCTTGATGGTGATCCCTCGCTCACGTTCGAGCTCCATCGTATCAAGCATCTGATCCTTCATCTTGCGCGATTCGATGGTTTTGGTCACCTCAAGCAAGCGATCCGATAGGGTCGATTTTCCGTGGTCAATGTGAGCAATAATACAAAAATTGCGGATGCGGGATTGGTCAGCCATATACGTAGGGGCGGACCGATGTGTCCGCCCTCTGTGTTCGCCCAGTCTGCCCGAAAAAAGCCAGATTGGCAATTCGCCCTCCCCTTATTCTATCGGCCCCTCAATAACAGGCACAATCTGCGTTCCCGTCGGTGCCTGCTCGCTCGGTAAGATACCGCGGGCTGGAGCCTGAAAACCTTTCTGAGGAAAAATCGCCTGCATCGTCTTGTTCAAATTAAATTCTCGAATCAATGCGCTATCTAGTACCGGAGTCACCGGCAAACGACGCAAAACTCCTGGAAGATGAAGCATGGAAGGCGCGAGTTTGGTCGCCGAAAAAATAAATGGCTCTTGAGATACTTCTTGACGATTCAATGTTCGGGTATATGCACGAAGATCAGCAACGGAATCCAACCCCCCATCGATATTCGCTATACCAATACGAAACCCTTCACCTGCCTGCACATGTATCATGGGCCAGGTCGAATTGGGAATTTGTGCGAGTATATCAGGCGCATCAAACACACTCACCGTGTGATCGGCCACCTGTATATCGAGAATATCTTGTGTAAGCGTCACCCCAAACCCCGTCCCTCGCACCGTCGCCACCACCCCATTCGCCTCGACCGAAAACCACTCACTTGGACCTAGGAGACGTTCAAACCGCGTCCACACGGATCCAGCTGTCAGCTTCAGTTCTGCAAACAAATTCGTTGAAGAGGGCGCGTTCGGATCCGCAACCAACGTTACGCGACTTCCTGGCTCCATACGTGAAACACCCGTTTCTGGAAACAAGATGGTTAACGTACTCGAAGCCGTCTCAATCTCATCACCCGGCAACAACACTGTCCCCGGCGGCAAGGGTAACCGCTCACCCCCACGCGTCACATGAGCGTCTGGTCCAACTTTTTGAACGACCGCCAAAATCGGCCCATTCGCCATCGGCGTCGTCGAAGAAGCGGACGGTAAGGAAGTAGCAGGTGCTTGCACAATCCGTGGTCGGATTTGGCATCCAGTACCAAGCAATACCACAACTGATGCTACGACAAAAAAACGAAGAGATAGGCGCATATATATGCAGAAGCATATCCTACTCTGTCATTCCTGCGAAGGCAGGGCGACGCTACCTCCCTTGAGCCTCTTCGGCCCCCGCCACCACAACTTTGGTACGAAACATCCGCCGACGAAACACCTCGATAACGTCCGCTAGTTCTTCCGATCGTAAAAGAGAGGCCACGATATAAAACCCGATCAAGCCAACCACAGCCGCCGCAGATGCCTGAACCAAGACCTGCCACGCAGATCGCAATGGAAACAACACGTTCCCCATCAATTCACGAACCGGATACCCCACAACAATAATGGCACACGAGGCGAGAACAGAAACACCAATCGAACGAGCGAGTGACCGTCCACCAATCGGCCCATACATCCGACGCAATTGCCATATCAACAATCCAGCATGAATATACGCCGCTACAGAAAAAGCGACAGCTAAACCCGTAATACCCCACACGCGGTGCAACCACCACGCAAGTGCCACATTTACAGCTTCAGCGCACAACCCGATGACAAGTGGTACGCGTGTATTCTGAAGCGCATAAAACGCCCGAGCAAACAGCGGAATCAAAGACTGACCCAAAAGAGAAAACGTAAAAATACCTAAAACCGTCGCCGTGCGAATGGTGTCATCCCAATCAAAAACTCCCGCCCCCAAGGCCAAACGAACGGTCTGCGCACGCAGCAAAAACAGTAATGCTGTCGCGGGTAAGATACAAAAAATAATCTTTCGCGCCGTACCAGATAATGCCTTAATAAACGCCGCCCGATCCTCACGGCTCGCGGCCTCGGAGAGCGCAGGGAACGCCGCCACCGCAAACGAGATCCCAATAATCCCGATAGGAAACGATTGGAGATTATTCGCCAGATTGAACACAGCCACCGAACCACTGGCGAGCGTCGAAGCAAAAATTAACAGAATCACAAGATTTAATTGTGAGACCGCTAGACCAGCCGTACGCGGCAACATCAAACGAATAATACGGCGAACACCCTCATGGCGAAATGAAGGGAGTGGAACATGACGAACACCTAAACGAATAGCTACCGCGGCTTGAACCGCAAAATGCAGCATCGCCCCCACGACCACGCCGATCGCTACACCCGTCATACCAAAACGCGGTGCCAGCAACAGTGTCCCTAAAATAATGCATAGGTTGTAAAAAACCGGAGCAAGCGAAAACGCAAAAAACCGACGCTGGGCCTGCAAAATCCCGCCCATGACGGCCGAGAGACCTAAAAAGAACGGCGAGAGTAGCATGATACGCGTGAGGTGAACGGTCAGCGCCACGTTCTCGGGTGAGAAACCAGGCACGGTAAATGGCACGATCCACGGCGCGGCCAAAGCCAAGACCACACAGCAAACTGCCATGGTCGCGCCAACCAGCGACAAAACGCGTTCGGAAAGCTGCCACGCCTCCTTTTCTCCCCGCTTCGCCAGATATTCAGAAAACACAGGAATGAATCCCGCCGACAACGCACCCAAGATAATCAAATTGTATAAAAAATCAGGAATCCGAAACGCAGCATAATACGTATCCAACGCGTTTCCCGCCCCAAAGGTCGAGGCCAGAATACGGTCACGAAACAACCCCACAACGCGCGACGCTAATGACGCGACACCAACAATCACGGCCGCCGCAGTCAAGCCGCTTGTTTCCCCATGCCATGCGGCCCGCAGACGATTAAACATACGAAGAGATGCATCGAAGTATGCCTCAACGACGCCCCTCCTGTCGATCCTCTCCACCCATCACATACTCAATCGGTGCATGATCATAAAAGTGCCCCTTAAAAAGCAGATGGATCTCCATAAACATATATTTTGCCGCCACCCGCAGATACCCTTCACGATGCATTCTCCGAACGGACGTATAAATCTTATGAGCATGTATATTCGCAAAACGATATCCGTGACGAATCAACCGTTGAGCATACTCCGCATCTTCACACAGCACGACGCGCTCATCAAAACCCCCAAGTGCCTCATGCACCACTCGACGAACAAACATACATGAACCTTGCGCATGCGGATGAATGCGCTCTGTCAGCCGGGCGTATATGTTGTACCCACCAAACCACACACGATCGAGAAGCCGCTTACTCGATGTTGTCACGAGGCACGACGCCATATCCAAACGACGATCAATCAGTTCTCGCACACAATCTTCTAGAAATGTTGGCGAAACTAAAACCGTCTCTGCATCTAAGAAGACAATGATCTCGCCCGTAGCCACTGCCGCACCACGATTACGACCAACACCGGGTAACCCACCAGGCACAACACGCACACCTGCCGCGCGCGCAATCTCAACCGTTCGATCTGTTGATTCCGCATCCGCAAGAATCACCTCGTGCGGCAAATACGTCTGTCGACGAATACTCTCGAGGAGCAATGGTACATCCTGCTGCTCGTTTTTGGCCGGAATGACAATAGAAAGAAGAAGCATGCTTTGTATATTACGCATTCAACATCCAGTGCGCTGCAATCGCGGCGGCAACAGATACGTTCAATGATTCCTTTACGCCATACTGCTGGATAGACACGACATCGTCGCACACATCAAGTAACGAAGGCGTGATTCCCTCGACCTCGTTACCAAGAAGCAACGCAATACGCTGCGGCGCATGATACTCGATGAGCGGGATGGCGCGGCGATCAATCTCCAATCCCACGATACGAAATTCTTCTTGGCGAAGTCGCGACACGATTTCTAAAATATCCGTCACCGGCTCCCAAACGACGCTCATCTCAGCTCCAAGCGCCGTCTTCAAAACCCGCGGATGTTCTGGCGTCGGCGAATACCCGCTCAACCAGACCTTCGCGATCCCCAACGCATCGGACGTCCGCAGCAACGACCCGATATTCTCGGCCGAACGGATATTGTGGGCAATAAGGTGAATCTCCTTCATAACCTCCATCCTAGGCAAAAACCCGAATATTGTCTACGATTCGCCTATGAAATTTGGCCACAAAATCAAAGGAGTCGTAACGCACTACGATGCAAAAGGGCGCGGGTCGCTAACGATCCAGAACAACGATCATAGCGAAAGCACCGTCACCATCCCCTTTTCTGCCGTGGGCGATGAGCTGACCGCTACGTTTATACGACGCGATAGAGGCACGAAACTCGCCAAAGTCGCCGAAATCCATACCCCAAGCCCCGACCGCGTTACCGCCCCCTGCCCGCACGCCGGGACTTGTGGCGGATGTTTATGGCAGCATCTTCGCTATACGGCCCAGCTAACTCTCAAGCAACAACGCATCAATCAGGCCTTTGAGACCGCAGAGCACGCCGAACGTATTACCGAAGTCCTCCCCTGCCCTCCTGCGAGCCCAGATGATGAGATGCGTGCCTACTACCGCAACCGTATGGATTACGCCATCGGCTGGAATGGCGAGATCGGCCTCAAAGAACACGAAGCTTGGAATCGCTACGTCGACATCAAAACCTGTTTTCTCTTGAACGCAGAAACGGGAGACATTCTTGAACGTGTACGCGTCTGGATGAAAGCGCATGATCTGCTACCCTGGGATGCTAAATTTTATACGGGGGACATTCGCTACGTTATCATCCGCGAAGGAAAAAGAACCAATGAACGTCTCGTCATCATTGTCGTCCATGATGCGAAACGGATCACGGACGAGCATCGCAAGACCCTTCTCGAAACCCTGTCACCACTGACAACGTCACTCCTCATCGGCGAGCAACCCAAACAAACCGATCTCTCATACGCCGAAACATTTGAAACGCTCAAAGGAAGTCCTTGGCTCGAAGAAATCGTGAACGATGTACGCTATCGCATTCATCCCAATTCCTTTTTCCAAACCAACACCGTCATGGCCGAACAATTACAAAACGTCGTTTTGAAATTGGTAGGGGCGAATTTAAAACCCGCCCCTACGCAGATTCTGGATCTGTATTGCGGTCTGGGATTCTTTGGACTCGCCCTGGCCAAACAACGTCCTGAAATCTCTATCGCAGGATTTGAAATTGATGCCGAAGCTATCGAACTCGCCAAACACAATGCCGCGACAAACGGCGTAGCTGAACGTTGCCAGTTTACCTCTGGACCGGCCGAAGATCTTTCGTGGAAAGACCTTCCCGCCGATCTCATCATCCTCGATCCCCCACGCGCAGGACTCCACCCCAAGGTCATCAAGACACTGCTCGAAAAGAAAGCACCGACGCTCATCTACGTCTCATGTAACTATCATCGCCTGGTCGAAGAGCTCAAGCAGTTCAAAACCCTGTATACGATTACGGAGCTCAAAGCCCTCGATCTGTTTCCCCACACTCCGCACGTAGAAGTTGTAGTACGGATGGAATTGAAAACACAGGCGGACTAGTCAGCCGGAATCCTTCGACTCCGCTGCTGCAGAGTTTACCCTGAGCTCGTCGAATGGGCTCAGGAAAGAATATGAAAATGTTCATCCCTGAGCTTGTCGAAAGGCTTCCTTTGAATTAATGCTATACTTCCTTTTATGAAATCCAGTTTTGTCATGTTAGCCGGACGTTCCAACGTCGGTAAATCCACGCTCTTGAATGCCCTCGTCGGATCGAAAGTCGCCATCGTAACACCTAAACCACAAACCACCCGCCATCCTATTCGCGGTATTTTGCACGATCCGCGTGGACAAATCGTCTTTGTTGATACGCCGGGCGTATTTTTAGGTAACCGTGATCGCGTCTCAAAAAAACTCAACCAGTTTGTCGAAGAAACACTGCAGGGCGTTGACGCGATCGTGTACGTGATGGATCCAACGCGTGAACCCGGCGAAGAAGAAACGCATTTGCAAAAACTCTTGCGCGCGACGCATGTCCCCATCATTTCCGTGATCAATAAATCTGATGTGTCCTCCCCCTACGCTGCCGCCTATGAAAACGCCAACGTCGGAGCTATCGCATCTATCAAGATCAGTGCCAAAACGCACAACAACCTCAATCGCCTCGTCGATGCATTATTCATGATCGCCCCCGAAGGACCGGCTCACTATCCCGAACTGCAACTCACCGACATGGATCATAAAAAGTGGATCGAAGAATTGATTCGCGAAAAAATCTTTTTACACTTAAACGAAGAGCTCCCCTACAGCATCACCGTCTCCCTCGAAACAATGACTCCTCGACCCAACGGCTCACAGCATATCGAAGCCACCATTTGGACCAATGCCGAACGCTATAAAGGCATGATTATCGGCGCCAAAGGAGCTATGCTTAAAAAAATCGGCACAGCCGCACGTAAAGAAATCGAAGGCGCCACCAACACCAAAACCATGCTTGAGCTCACCGTAGACGTTGATCCCAAGTGGCAAGAACGCTTTGTATGAAGACCGGTATTGATTTTACAAAAATACCCAGCCCCTTCGAGAACCAGGCTCCTACAGCTCTGACAGCTGCTCCAGCTCCTCCACGCTCCTACGCTCGTCGCATTGAACGTCGTGAGCCCATCTTACCCAGTCGACGCGCACTAAATGCATTCTTAGAATCCCAGGGACACATTGATCACGATCCGGAAGTATACGAACCATTCCTTCTAGATTTGATTCTCAAAAAACGGATGATCGGACAAGATACAAACGAGCTACGCAAACTTCTGTACACAGGCACACCGAATGAAGAAGGGTACGTATCCAATGAAGAAATCATCCACCGACTTCGCAGTCTCATTGCCAGAGTACAGGATACCTGGAACGAACGAATCAATCCGCAACGCCATGATCTCGATACGTATCGAGAATACAGCGAAGCGATGGAACAGCAAATCCACACACTCACAGAAGCGATAACCGCCTATCGGACGAACATGTCTGACGAAACCCTTGAGCCATATGTTCGTGCTATTGAAGATATCTGCATAGAAAAATGGCACGAAAAACGCACGCTCGTAGCCTTAAAAAAAGATACGCACGACCCAACGCTCACACGTCTCACGCGCGATCTTACTTTTCTTCAGCCCCTCCGCAACGCCTTCTATCGCCGTCGCCTCTTTCCCAACATGCATCTTCCCCAACAACGCACCGGAACCTAAACCTACTCCATCACATCTTTAATCTCGGTAATCTCGTAATCAAAGAGTCCGCCGTTTAAAGCATCTACAGGAAGCTTGTTCATCTTCACCCGAAGCACTAAAGGATTCTCAGGATTGTTCAATACCGTCATTTCACCAAACCAATTGCGAGCCACAAACACCTCTACCTGCGTCGACGTTCCATTCACCATCAACATCTGGGTCGATGTGGGCTCCGCCGTGGTGAGCGTCACATCTTGCGACACGCGCGCTACTGCTTTTTCCAATTCATTCACAGCCTTGGCGAGACGCGAACTGGCCGGGAGAGTGGCGCGAGCATCCGGATTAAAGAAGCCAAAATGAAACGTACTAAAACGCGAACGTGTTAAGTTTTCATAGATATTGCGCGACAACCACAACACGCTTGACCCATACGCCGACTGCTCATTCTCTCGCCAATAGGGTAACGGCAACATCTCATACGTACGCTGCAAATCACCGCCGACAACAGCGCCTGTATAACGATGCGTGTCTGCTGATGCCGTCCATTCCACCTCAACGCGATTCTGTGGAGAAAAACGACGAATCACAATATCGCGTGCAACATCCGCACCCAAACCACGTTCACGCGCGATGTCTAAACCAGACGCCGTAATGTGTTGACGCATTTTTAATACCATTGCAGCAGTTGGAATAATGTTTCGAGCAGCTTCGGCCGGCGATAGCCCCGCAAAAGAAGCTGGACGAGGATCAGAAACGGACGCAGCGGGTACAGGCGCCGCAGCCTCTCGACATCCGGCACCTATCAATACACAGACACACATCAATGTCATCACCCGCGCAGCTAAGATATATCGTTCAGACATAACAGTTAAGAAGAGATATTTTTTTCTGTAATATAGTCAACCGTCATAATCACACCATCAATACCAGGAACCGTTGCCGTATCATGCAGCTCGATCTGGACCACAGCATTAGCACCTTGCCCCAACAAAAAATCTGTACCCGTCGCCTCATCATGAATGGTACGCAATGACAGATCAGCAGCCTGAAAGAGATTCGTATAATACATCTTCACAGCTTCAGGGGTAGCATCCAGCCCCACCCATTCAATCGTCACCGTATCCATAGCGCGTAAACTTGATGCATACCCCTCAATGGCCATGCGTGATTTTTCGAGCGTTCCGGATTCGGATGAAGATGCATTCCCAAAAGCCCGACTCATGAGGCGCAAAGGAGATTGAAGGATACGCATCATATTCCCCTTATGGGCCCCCGAAACCAAACTAATAGCTTCAGCGTCTTCAAGGCGATACGGGACGAGCTTTGTCGGATATCCTTCGGGAAGGGTCGAAAGATGAACCACTGACGGCCCAACGGCCACCCGTAAAAGAATATATCCGCCGATTCCCGTAGCGATAAGTAGAGCTAAACAGCCCAAACAACAAGCCTGCCACCAAGGGCGACCAGCGGCCGCAATATCGGTTTCCCGTCGAATTTCTGCCGGACTCTCCTGCATAGACCCACAGCATAACGGATCGCTAGACGGACGTCGAGGCAGGGCGGTATGATACACCTATGCCCTCTTCCCCTGCTCTGGCCGTTAAAGATCCGGCCCCTCTATTTACGCTTAAAGATCAAAACGGCACAACCGTTTCACTCGCTGACTTTCGCGGGAAACATAATGTTGTGTTGATCTTTTATCCTGGAGACATGACTCCAGGTTGCACCATGCAGCTCTGCGCGGTACGTGATGATTGGTCAAAATTCCGATCTTCGGATACGCTCGTCTTTGGGATAAACCACGGCTCCGCTGCCCATCACCGCGCTTTTCTCGAGAAGCATAGCTTTCCTTTTCCACTACTGATTGATACCGATAAATCAGTCAGTAAAAGCTACGGAGCGGTTCGCTCACTTCTCGGGCTCTCTATTATTCGACGCACGGTGGTCGGGATCAATAAGGACGGCGTCATCGTCTATCTCAAACGCGGCATGCCTAAAAATGCCGATATCCTCAAAGCCTTCTCATCTTAACTCCTTCGCTACTGCCTACCGCCTACTAACTACTTTTTCTCTTCAACTATGCCACACGAAGCCAAACCCCTTCCCTTTCAAGGTTCTTTGCAGGGAATTTCTGATAAAACCATCGCCATCCATCACGACAAACTGTACGCAGGATACGTAGCCAAGAAAAATGAGATCACAGAAAAATTACTCAAGCTCTCTCACGGCGAAGGAGATCTGTCAGGCGCAAACCAGTCCTACTCGGAACTCCGAGCCCTCAAGGATGGCGAGACTTTTACGGTAAACGGCATCTATCTCCATGAATGGTATTTTGAGGTTTTAGGCGGCAACGGAACTCCATCCGGAGAAATCGTCGCAGCTTTAACAGCTCAGTACGGCTCGCTCGAAAACTTTCTCGCCTACTTTAGCGCCTGTGGTATGGCCGCCCGCGGCTGGGTCGTACTCGCCTGGGACACGCACGATAAGGCACTCCGTACCTACACCGGAGACGCGCATAACCAAGGTGGCGTCTGGGGCGCTCTTCCCATTCTCGTCCTCGATGTGTATGAACACGCCTATTTCATCGATTACGGCTCCGATCGTAAGGCCTATATCGCCGACTTCTGGAAAAATCTTGACTGGAACAAGGTGAACGCGTTATATCAAGCTACGCAGCGATAACATAAACGGTAGCCCTTCGATTCCGCTCCGCTACACTCAGGGACTATTATTCTTTATCCTTTCTCACCACTATGATCCAAGTTGGCACACCCGCTCCGGATTTTTCCGGCGTTACCACCTATCACAAAGGGCAATTCACCACGGTAAATCTCGCCGACTACAAGGGTAAATGGCTCGTCTTCTTCTTTTACCCACGAGATTTTACCTTTATTTGCCCGACTGAGTTAAAAGGCTTTTCGGATCATGAAGCGGAATTCACCGCCATGAACTGCTCGGTCCTCGCCGCTTCGACCGACTCTGAATGGAGCCACAAAGCCTGGTTTGAAAAAGATTTACCAGGCGTCACCTATCCGATCTTAGCCGATACGACGCTCAAGATTTCACGCGACTACCAAGTCTTGAACGAAAGCAATGGCACCGCCGAGCGCGGACTGTTCATCATCGATCCAGAAGGTATCGTGAAGTACTCATTGATCAGCTCTGGCTCTGTTGGACGCTCGGTCAAAGAGGTCTTGCGCGTCTTACAGGCCTTACAATCCGGCGATCTCTGCCCGGTAGAATGGACACCTGGAGAGACGACGTTAGGGAAAGCGTAAGAAGCGAGCAGAAATAAAAAAACGGCCCTGTGGGGTCGTTTTTTTTATTGTAGCCCTTCGACAAGCTCAGGGACGAATTTCCTTTATTCTTTCCTGAGCGGAGCAGCAGCGGAGTCGAAGGATTCCGATTGATTGTTACGCCGTCATCTTGGTTGGCTTAGCCACATGCTTCGCCATAATCGCCTTTTCAATTTCGGATTTATTCCACCCCACAATGATCATGCCGTCGATATCCAAAACCGGTACACCCATTTGACCAGACTTTTTGACCATCTCATTAGCCGCCGCCGAATCAGCAGAAACATCAATATCCATAAACGGCACACCCTTCTCCGTTAAAAATTCTTTGGCCAACTTACAGTACGGACACGTAGGCGTTGAGTAAACTTTGATCGTCATAGATTGAAAATAAAATTCACGAAAGCGTAAAGATTAAAAAGAGTATACCACTTTTTTCTTTTCCACTTATCCCCAACCTATTTCTTTTTATTTCAACTTCTCCAAAAATGACACGAGCAGTCTCACGCCATACCCCGATGCGCCGTAGGGCAGATCGGGACGAGTCTCACGTTCGATGTATGACGGACCAGCGAGATCAATATGGGCCCACGGAATATCTCCGACGAAGGGCTTCAGGAATAGACCGGCCGTGATGGCTCCTGCGGCTTTCCCACCAATATTCTTTAAATCCGCGATCTTTGATTTGATCAATTCCATGTATGGAGAGAACAACGGCAACTCCCAAATCGCTTCGCCCGTCACCTCCCCCGCTTCTTTGAGACGTCGAATCAACTTCTCATCATTCCCCATCAATCCGGCGATCTCTTCGCCGAGCGCCACGACACACGCACCCGTCAAGGTCGCGAGATCAATAATCATATCCGGCTCAAGCGTTTTGGCGTACGACAATGCATCGGCCAAGGTCACACGCCCCTCTGCATCTGTATTCAAGACCTCAATGGTCGTACCATCCATCGCCGTTACCACATCACCAGGACGATACGCCGTGCCACTTGGCATGTTTTCAACAGCCAGAAAAATCCCATGAACTTCAACCGCAGCACCAAGACGAGATAAGGCCTGAAAAACCCCTAGAACGGTGGCGGCTCCGGCCATATCAATCTTCATCGTCATCATGGCATCGGCAGGCTTCAAAGATAACCCTCCGGAATCAAACGTTACCGCTTTACCGACCAAGACGATGCGCTTCTTTGCGCCGCGTGGACGATAGATGAGATGAACGCCGTATGGCTCGTGTTGCGATCCTGCGGCGACTGCAAGCGCCGCATGCATTTTTTTACGCTCCATGGCCGCACGATCCATTACCGTCAACGTCAGAGACTTCCCCACCCATTTCTTTGCCTCCTCGACCAGATGCTTTGGCGTCATGTGACCAGAAGGGGTATTCACCAAGTCTCGCGCATAACAGGTCGCCTCTGAGACAACACGTCCGTGCTCCACAGCCTCACGACACCCACGCGCCTGACGCGAATCATTCTCCATCAGTATCACCCGTGTGACCCGATGCTTGTCTGCCTCGGCTTTGCGTAACGTTCCGTGATAGGTATGAAAACGATACGCCGAAAGATACGCTCCCTCCGTCATCGCTTCGACGATGTGACGCGGATCAAGATCAGCCACAGATGGAAGAGCGATAACCACTTCGGCGCTACACGCAGCACCGGCAAGCTTGACCGCCGCAGCAGCAACACGACGCAAATGATCGAGACGACAATCCGCTTTTAAACCCAACCCCATCACAGCAACTTTCCGCGCCTTTAATTTGCCAAACGTGGGAAGCACACACGAAGACCCAAGTGTGGCCACAAAACGATCCTGCTCTAATGCTGTACTCAACGCTCCCTCAAGAAGCGCATCAATCTCGACGGCTACTGGCGACAAACGCTTTGCATCTTGAAACGCGCACACGACCAATAGGTCGCATGATGCCGTCACGGCATTCGCCTGACGAAAGGCGACAGAAAACGACGTCGTTTTATTTAAGGCCTTGTTCGATGAGAGTGCGGAGTTGTTCATAGCTTGGAATTCCTTCAAAAACAGCGTCGTTTAAAAAGATGGTTGGCGTACTATCAATACCGAGTGCTTCACCAGCTTTGCGTTCAGCGATAACAACTTCGGCGGCGGTAGGATCATCAAGACAGGTCACAAAAGCGGCACGATCCAAACGCAAGGCCTCGGCATAATGAATAAGATCATCACGGGTAAGATGGTCACGGTTCACGATTAAGGCATCCGCATAGGGATAATACTGATTCTGTCGCTGCGCACAAACAGCAGCAATCGCCGCTCCTTTAGCATGCGGGTGCGTCTCGACCAATGGAAACAAACGCTGCGCATAGCGAATGCGGCCCGCAAACTCCTGACGAATCCGCTGCATAACCGGGTGAAACGCTGCACAGCCAGGACACTCAAAATCCAAAAACTCAATAATGGTGACCGTCGAACTTACGGGCCCCTCTACCGGCGTCGTAGGAAGGATCAGGCCGGCAGCCTGCGGATCTTTAGCGACAACATTTTCAATAATCTTTTCTCCACGCAATGGGGCGGCAAGCAAAAGATACAACCCCAAACCACCCGCAATCATGGCAACAATGAATGAAAATAGAATCGTTTTTAATTCACGAAACGCCATCCGCGTATCTAAACGATCCTCAGCATCAAAAAAGGACAGCACGAACAATACCGTCGAAGCGACCGCCGAAACCAAGCACCAAATACAAAACGCCTTGATATCAATCCATTGGACTAGGGTCAAAAAACCGGACTCGATAAAACCGACGAACGTTAATAACCAACTCACATTGCTCCACCGTCGAAGATGATGCGGGGCGTATACGCGATAAATCAACAAACCGATGATCGCAAGATAAAACGCTACCCCCAATGCCGGACGCGGGATGCCAAATGTATACGACCACGACGATGCTCGTACCGCCTCACACCCGCTCACCAAACCACACACGATGGGCGTACCAGAGACATAGGTAATCAAAAGATACGTGGACGCAAAAAGTCCGAGCAATGCCACCCATAGCATCACCCGGCGAATCCAGATAAGCGTAGCGAGAGAAACGTGTTTTACAATCAACATATATATGGTAGGGGCACCCCGCACCGGACGGTGCAGGGCCCTCCTTAAGAACGTCCGTTACAGGTATTAGGAGACCACAGCCCGTTCTCTTTTAGCTTGGCATCTTTTTCGAGATCCTTCAACTCACGCTTACGCGCCGGATCAAGCGGAAACGACAGATACGCCGAGGCATATCCCTCACGTACCATCAGAGCATTGACGTCGGTGCCGTCCTCTAAAATGACATTGCGGAGCAAACGATTGTATTTATCACGTTCATCAGCCAAAACATCCGGCTTCAATAAGACACGTTTGCCTTCAAGAAGTGTTTTCAGATATTCAGATGCGGCTTTACCAAAACATTGCACCGGTCGACGCGGATCTACCGTCTCGGGAGTATTGATGCCTAAAAGACGCACGCGCTGATCTTGCGCTTCGCCGTCAATGCGGACTTCTATCGTATCTCCATCTACCGTGCGCACAACCAAGGCGTTGGTTTGGATCGTCGGTGTCGAAGTCGCAACAGGGATGCTAACGACTGAAGAACTCGAAGCGACGGGCTCATCGGGAACGAACACCGCGGGAACAACGGGATCTGTATCAACCGTTTCCCAAACGACTCCCACGACAATAACGATCGAAATCAACACACACACGATCAAACCGAGACGAAGAAACAGGCGCCATGCAACTTGTAGACGATGCATATTATGACTTGATCCATCCCACCATCACCTGACCATCCTTCACCTCGGTATGATACCGATCAATGCGATGACCGTTCGGCGAAAGACCAGTCTCCACATCAAACGACCAATCATGCCACGGACAATGCACACTCCCTCGAGCAACTTTGCCGCAAGATAGCGGACCACCCATATGTGGACAGATGCTGTTAACAGCAAAAAACCGCTCGCCCATACGGACCACGGTCATAGGTTTTTTATGTACTTTTACCTCACGGGCCTGGCCATCTTCCCACTCTTCGACCCGACCCACCGATGCCAATGTTCCCGGATGACCCTCACTAAATGGATGTGACATGCCTGCCATGCTACCGTCATTGAAACGAAAGCTCAATATATGAATATCCCTGGACGAACGCTTAAATCCTATGCCTGGATCGTTCCACCAATCGCCCTCCTCATCCTCGCCTTACTAACTGGCTCTTTTTGGATCCGGCTTCTGCGTGGAGATGATTCACCTCACTGGCTCGATGGATTGCGTCTTGTCGCTCCTTTATTCTTTATCATCCTTCCGGTCGCCGCATTATCCTCAGTCATGTATTTTTTATACAAATCTCTGAGGGTACAAGGTCTACGTATAACCGTTCAACGATTTTTTATTGGTCTTGCTATACAACTCCTCGCATTCGTTCTGATCGTCATCACTAAATATGCTCTAAACGGCCTCAGCGCAGAGCCACTATCGTGGAATATAATCTCGTGGTCTAAAATCATTGGGCTATCTCTCGGCAGCGGGCTTCTGTTAAGCGTCCCTACGGTAGGTACAGAAATTGTGTTCGGCCTTATCTACATTGGTTTATCTCAAATTGGCCACCTCTCCAAACGTCGCACGCTCGTCATTTCTGTAGCGCTATTTATAAGCATAGTGATGGGAGTATGGGGCATTCAACACATACGTTCTCAGCGCGCCCACCTACGCTCTCAAGAGCGCCAAACGGAGTTACGCGAACAAGAACGGCGATATCGCCATATCTATCGAGATGACGCGAAACAAGCTACCAAATTCATCCAGCTTGCGCAGCGACCCTATCGACTATTCCGTACCCAAGAAGAACAGTATGTGGTTATTGATGCCCAAGGCAAAGAACTCCCTCTTCCTGATCTCAAATTTCCCGATCGAGACCTCACACGTCCTCTGTTTATTGATCCGTGGGGAGACAGAATATTCTTTCAGACCAAAGAAAAAGCCGTGGGGATATACTCCTTGACCTCAAACACCGTGAAAATAGTACCGGGAGACATTCAAGCATTCTCTCTTCGTTCAGGATGCGGATTAGGAGGCTGTACATATTTTCCGGTCATTAATGGAGCACACGAACACTGGATGACCATGGGACGTACCGTAAGCGCAGGAACTGCTAATATCGCTGTTTTTGACCTACAAACAGGACAACAAAAAACGATTGCTGCGTATGCTGGATACGATAATCGTCGCGTCTACCAATTTTGGATAGAAGGGGTGGGATATCGTTTGATCGTAAATTCGGAGGGAGAAACCCCGATAACTCGTACAATGCGTTTCTACCTCGAACGTTTCCAGGAAAAGCCACATGAAGTTCCAGACAATGACTTCTTTCATCTCCCCAGCTTATCATCCACCTCAACCCCAGAGACCCCCTGGAGAGAGATCGCTTTTCAAAGCGGATCCGATTACCTGAAAACTCGTACACCGTTTTTTAAACTAGAATCCGACATTCAGCCACCAGGGGACGTAAAAGATAAATTAACCTTATCGTACTTTCCCCATTTCAATCTTCATGCGCTATATCAAAAAGATCCTGAACACATCGCTCTTGAAATCAACCAAGGACTACTCGTAATAGAACTAGCGCAAGAAACAGCTTCATTTATCCAGAATGAAAAAGAAATCGAGGAATATCTTCGTGGAGCTTCTATCATTATTCCCGACGATAATGAGACACGATGGGCAAATCAATGTCCCAAGTATGATGATACGTTGCGACGCCAAAAAGAAGGACAACTTGTTTTTGAAGGGTGCGTATATTGAACATGAAAACAACATCCCCATACGAAGCCGCAATTTTCGCGGCCGAAATTGGTGAAGCGCCATCGATAGATCTGCATGAAGAAAACGTGAATCTTGCGCTAGATCGTTTAGAAACCTTCCTGCACCGCGAAATGATGCGTGGCACCGAAGTGATAAAAATCATTCACGGTCGAGGCACAGGTACGCTTCGCAAAGCCATTCATGCCTGGCTTCAAAAACAAACTGCCCTCGTCCCCTATTTTCGTGACGCCGAAGCCACGCATGGAGCCGGCGGGGTAACGTACGCCGCGTTGTATCGGATCAAAAAATAGTTAGACTTTGGACTCTACACGAAGATATTCCGCGAATGCCGGTAGTAAATTTTCAATTAGCGGATACTGGGTATAATCCGCCGGATCAATCCATTGATACGCTGCATGATCTTCACTCAATTGAACCTGATCCGTCGTAGCTTCGCACAAAAAGAAAATACCAACGATTTGCCAAGGCTCGTCTCGCACTACCGGACGCCACTCATTCACAAAAAACGGCCGCCCAATGGCCACATCTAACCCCGTCTCTTCTTTGATCTCGCGCAACAACCCATCATCAAAACGCTCCCCCGGTTTTACCCGTCCACCAACCACATCGTATTTCCCCACATTCGTCCCATCCTGATATTGACCGGATTCCTGAAGAATCAAAATCTTTCCTTGATAAACCACAAAGGCCTTAGCGGCCACAAAGAGACGGATATCCATATATATAATGTAAACTCAAAACCAAACCCGAACAAGAGCAGCAATCGCAATACCTGCCCAAACCAGATTCAAAACAACGGGTTGATAGTTATGATCTTTCCAAGCATCTATGACGATAGCGATGGCGCCTGTCGCGTTTAAACCCTGATACCAAAATGAATCAGGGGCTAAAACATGAAAACTCAAAAGGATGTACGCCCCCAAAATAGCTGCGGCACCATACCAACCCACACCTTCAATCATCGTATTCTTCAATGAAGGACTCATAATTCTTTGGCTATAATTTTTTGAATGAGCGGCTCTGACTCCAAACGAATCATATGATGATCGTCGATCGCCAGATCAAACGTTGTATGATGCGGACGCACAATTTTTTGAAGGACAACGTTGTGAGATTCCAGGTGGCTAACGAGAGTCCCAACCGAGGTGCCGTGAGGATAGATTTCGATATGATCCAATCCACTGGTTTGACTCTGATCAGGTTTTTGATCAGCCAACTCCAAAAAATAAATAGACCCAAGGGAGGTTATGAATGGATGTGCAAACTTGAAATAGGCAATGCGCCGACCTGAAATATAGGATTGATACAGATACAGGCTCTGAGGTTCGCACATCGCACGCATCGTCTCGAACTCAGCCGTGGTCTCACACTTCCAGCAGATATGATCGGCACCAGCTTTTCCTACGAGCTCATTCCCAAAAGCAAACCGATCAAAAACCTGGATATAATCTTCAATCTGCGAGGCAAACACCTCAAAGCTTGGAATGGTCATAAGTCCCAGGGTAGCATATCCATTGACGAAAGCCTCGTCTCGCGCCATACTAATCCCGCTTATACGGTATCTCGAAGGCTCTGATTTGGATGAGATTCGGGATGCTGGAGCACGGAAATACCGGAGACGTACTATGACGTACGTTGAGGATATTTCCAGGCGAAGCGCCCGAAGCTCGCCAAATCAGAGCGTTCGCCTTTCGGGGATCGTCTAATGGTAGGACAGCGGCCTTTGAAGCCGTGAATCCTGGTTCGAGCCCAGGTCCCCGAGCCACGTAAAACCGCGCCTTTATTGGTGCGGTTTTGCTTTTGCGCGGTCACGTGGTAGGTCGTTCGCGAACGACCTACCGTGGCACGGCCACAAACCTTTCTTTTTGCGTCTTACTCCACCGTTTAATCTCAGCCTCACGTTTGCGCGCTGCAGATTCCGAAGCCGCAGCTTCGTGCCACACCAAAACCACCGGACGTCGACTCCGCGTGTACGCCGCCCCTTTGGCAGCATTATGACATTCGATGCGCTTCAAAACATCGGTAGAAATTCCGGTATATAAACTTCCATCGGCACAACGCACGAGATAGATAGACCACATATCACTTAACTTATCCCACCGTATTTTCCTTCATTACTTTGCGCGTTTCGACTCCAAAGATCGATGCCCAGGCACTAGCTGGAACCTCTGATAATTCTGGAATTCGCAAACGAGCTTCTTCTGGCAAACCGGACAATATTGCGAGTGCATTTATCACACGAACCGTGTTCAATGCATTAAACACATTTGCATTCGTCACTGAAGCATCCATTACATCCCCTCTACGCACCTGTCGAGATGCCACTACAATATCCTCCAACGTAAAATCCCCTAATGGCAATGGATCCGGCATTTTTAACTCCCATCCACGTTCTCCCTGAACCAACACAACATTCCCACCTCCCGCGAGGTCGAGAGCTACACGTGTCTCATTGGTGTATCGAATCATATTTTTCACAGCACTCTGCAAAGCTGCAGCAAATGTCGAATCATCTTCAACCTTTTCAGCGACAGCATGTAATCCAGGATACATATCCAAAATCAACTGCCGCTCTTCTTCGGGGTCTAGATGATCCACGGATTTGCCGATAAGAACATCATGCGCCGGTTCATATATTGACGCTAATCTCTTCTTTTGGTCTTTGTGATATCGATTATATGAACTCTCTGGATAGTATCCCGTTAGTGAAACCGTTTTATCCTTTGGTAGATCAAGATATCGTTGCAATGATCCCCAAGCCGGCAACGTTGCTGGGATCTCGTGCCCCGCAGCAAAAACCTTGGGATATAATAAATCCACGATCTCACGCGTCACGGGAACTTCTTGCACGAAAAACCGCTGGACCGGAACGGCACGTGATCCAAAATACTCACGCAACTCACGCAATTGCGCACGCCGCTTTATCATTTCTGCTTCCATGCGTTCAATCGCCTGCGTACGCGCAATCTGCCCTTGTATATGCGCGTCGAGAACAGGACGTGTTTGGTGAAAATTAACCTTCTGCACAAACCCTTTATGACGCGGGTCCTCGAATGCAAACACCAAATGCTCCCCGCCCTGACCGATAACTCTTGCTTTTTTAGGAAGTTCAATTTTACCGGAACGACGGGAGCGCATACCGGAAGTAGGCGCTACATCCTCAACAGCGGCAAATAAAGCCTTCCGCTTGTCATGAGCATACGTACCAAATGGATTCGCATCTATATTCGTCGGACCGGACTCTTTGACATCTCTTCTGCTCCCAACAGGGGAAGTTTTCGTTTCCAATGCCTCAATGAATGTTGGCTCTTGATCAAGAGAAAAATGTTTCGCCGTTTTCATATCTCTACAGTATACTCTATGCGCAACATGAATACCTCAACACCCCTCCCCCGCTGCCCCTGGCTAAGCGCTGACGATCCGCTCTATCTCTCGTATCACGACACCGAGTGGGGCGTGCCCATACACGACGATCAAAAAATCTACGAATTTCTCATCCTCGAAACCTTCCAGGCCGGGCTTTCGTGGCGCACCGTTTTACATAAACGAGAAAACTTTCGCAAAGCGTTTGCCAATTTTGATTACAATAAAGTTGCACGATTCACGCCCCAACGCGTCGAACGGCTGATGCAAGACGCCGGTATCATTCGCAATCGTCAAAAAATAGAAGCGGCTATCGTGAACGCTAAACAGTTTCTCAAGATTCAAAAAGAATTTGGCACGTTCGATCGCTATATGTGGTCATGGGTGAAACATCAGCCCATCGTCCATAAGCTTAAGACGGCAAAAGAGTACCCAACAACCATCGACGAAGCCGTGGCCTGGTCCAAGGATCTCAAAAAACGAGGCTTCAAATTCTTAGGACCTACGGTGGTCTACGCCCACATGCAGGCCGTCGGCATGGTTAATGACCACACCGTCAACTGCTTTCGCTGCACAAAAGTATGAGCACAAAACGATCTTCCTGGATAGTCTACGTCGTTATCTTGGTCGTCCTATTCGCACTGGGATTCCGCCTCTATCTCTTGTACGCGTTCCATCTCACCAATATCTTTTTTCGTTCTTAATCATATATGACGATCCCGCCGCCCAAGTTCGGGCGACGGGATTCGCGTTCAAGGTTTATGCCCCCTGTAGGCATCACGAGCAGCCACCGCTAACGCGACCGATGCCGCAACGACTGCCGTGGAGCCGATGAGCCCAATGAAAAGCCTGCCAAGCAGGCAAGCTACGAAGTGCAAAATATTCACGACTCCTCCTCCGCAAAAAGGTTCGACGGCCATCATAACAGAAAAGGCACACCTGACAAGTGGTCGAGTATGTTTTCGATCCTTCAACTATCACTCCTGATGCTTCGTCCAGTATCGCTTGCGTAGGTACAAAAACGACCAGCCGGCGACCCCCAAAACAACCACCACCAAGGCAATCATGCGTAGCTGATCCTCAACGGCGTGAACACGCATCCATAACGATCGATACGTCGCTGCACCCACATATCCAATGGCAAGATACAGCCAATTGCGCAACATCGCCCCCAAAAACGTCGCCGTCACATACGTACGACGATTCATCCGGATCATGCCACAAGCAATCGAAACGGGAGCGCTGGGGATAATGGGAATAAAGCGTAACAAAAACAAAGCGACATCGTCTTTCCAGGTTCCCTGAAATCGCACGCGAACACGCTCAATGTCTTTTTCGGTAATACCGATATACCCTCCAAAACGAGGGATCAGGATATGCTCCAACTTGTCACCAAGGACATAATAAATCCATGCGCCAAGTAATTTTCCCAACGCCCCAATCATACCAAGTACCGTCAAACCAATCACGTCAACGCTTTGCAATCGAGCCGCCGAACCGGCGGTAATCATGACCAGTTGGGAAGGAATCGGAGAAACGATTTCCTCGACAAACGAGCCAACGAATACAAACACCTCGAGCGGCAGATGGATCGCCGTCGCCACGAAACGCTCACCCAACCTATTCCAATCAATCATGACGCTCATTGTATCTCACGGTAGTCGCAAATCCAATCATCGGCGAGAGCCAGATCCTGCTTGGTGTAAGACGTCAAAACGCCGATAACCGTCATCCCGGCACGATGCGCCGCCGTTACGCCCGCCGGCGAATCTTCAAAAACCAGACATTCTGCGGGATCCACACCAAGAAGACGGGCGGCGGTGAAATAGATTTCTGGATCCGGCTTGCCGCGCGCCACATCCTCATCTCCAACCACAACAGAAAAGAAAGGGCGAACGCTCAACGCATCAAACACCAAATCACGATTTTCACGGACAGCGGTCGTCGCTACACCTAGAGGAATAGCACGTGCATGGAGCCTTTCTAGCAACTCACACAACCCAGGAACGGCAACAACGTGCTCACGATACAATTCTCGATAGCAGGATTCTTTTTCTTGCGTGTAGCGAGCGATGTCTTGTTCAGAAATCGAGGTACCAAATAAATTCCTCATGATCTCATCATCCTGTTTTGTGGAAACTTTCTCGGCATACTCTTGAGGGGTGAGATGCAGATTATGGTGCTCAAAAAAGATATCCCATGCCTTGTGATGCGCAGGCATGTTATGCACCATCGTGCCATCCATATCAAAAATTACCGCCCGTTTGGCGGAACAGATCGTAGCTAGCGTGAGCGGACGTGAAAAAGACATACAACCATCAAACAGGATCAAAAAGGGCCCGTCAAGAAAAACCCACAAATAGCCAACGCCCGCCGGAGAGTATCCGACGGGCGACGTGACGACGAAGCATCCAAACTCGAGGCCGACCACGAGGTCAAAGCCGAGAACGGACTGAAATGAGCTTGGGTGTTGCCTCGCCAGGAGGCAAAACGTACACAGAGGAGCTGGAAGATGGCGGCGATGAGTCAGGCTCGTAATCGAGACTGTTCATAACATCCATCCGTTTTATTCCCGCATCGTAGATATCAATACCTCTCTTGCGCATGAGCGCGAGCAGATGAAGCAAGGTCTCTCCTAGCGGCTGAGGGAGGTAGCAAATCGCACCCTGCAGCTTAACCTGTCGTTTCAGCTGCACCACGACAAGGCGTAGGTACGTGATAACCCACTGATACACCTCATCTCCATCGGATGGAGCATTGAGAGTGAGCCACGCAGAAACTCTGATGAGTTTCGACTCAAGAGAAGACGGATCAGGTGCGGTGAGCAAGGCAGGCTCAGCAAAAGAACGATCACGCTGGGAGGAGGGAGGAGGAGGAAGGCTAGGACGCGCCGCCGTTCTACACGTGACGCGCAGATACTCTCCTTTGAAGATACGGTCTCTGGGAACGCGCAGGTCTGCCAACACCGCTCGCTCTACAGCCCCATCGACCACAACGCCACCCCCTCGCGCCGGCAAAACAGCAAAAAAACACTCCGCTAAGGGGTGCTGGGACATCATACCTCGGTTTTTACCTTTCCCTTTCGCGCGACCGCGAAAGAACGGGCTTAGTAAACCATAATGACCAAATATGGTCAACCAAAACAGCAAAAAATGGCTATAAATAGCCAACGCCCGCCGAGAAGAGAACCCCGGCGGGCAGGAGACGTAGCGATGAGCTAAGCTGCAAAAAAAAGAGCCACTCCTTTCCCCAGATTCTCATATTGGATTTTCGGCCGCTTCGGATAGAGTCTTCCGAAGAAGGCCGCGATGAACTGGCCAGTACAAAACCGATCCGGGGGAGCGTCCACGAGACAAGGGTCTCGGTTCGGCTCACTCCTCATTAGGCGCTTGTAGGTTTCACACGCCGCGACGCCCCACTGCACCGCATCGCTAGACGACACATGGTCATCCAATCGAACCGAGACGGCGAGACGACGAAGGCCGCGTTGAGACGGCGAAAGCCTATCGTCACCGTCAATGATCAGCTGGATGAGCATAGGAAGAACGTCCGCAGAGACGGAATCGCCATATTGCCAACGCGTGATCCTTGTCAACAAAGACGGCGGGATGGGCTCGTGACAACGTCGCGCCCCTCCCTGACGAAAGATGACCATGCTCTCTGACAACATAACCCTACTCCTCCCTCATTCCCTCCGCGCGACCGGCGCGCTGGAGAAGGTACATATACCTCAAAAAGCCAATAAATGCAACCCCCCGGCACAAAATATATAGCCAGGGACCAAATCCGCCAGTACACTACACTTCACTATGCCGCCAAAGCCCTCCCCGCTCCCCTCCTGGAATCTTGCTGATCTCTTTAAAAGCCCCAAAGATCCAGCGATTGAAACCCTTCTGGTTGAGCTCAATAAACGCACGGAACGCTTCGCTAAGCGCTATCGCTCACAGATCACCGACAGCGTATCTGCCGCGACCATGAAATCCGCGCTCCGTGACTACGAGAGCCTACTGCAAGACATCACCAAGCCGGCCGTCTATGCCACGCTCCTCGTGGAGGCCGACAGCAGCAAACCCGAACTCAACGCGTTTCGCGAGCGCATGCAGACTCGTGCGCTTGAGATCGAACAAAAGCTCGTCTTCTTTCAGGTTGCCATGAGCCGCCTGTCTGATGACACGTTTCGTCGTCTGCTGAAAGATAAAACTCTAAGCTCCTACAAACACTATCTGCAACTTCAATGGGAACAAAAAGCCCATCATTTAGACGAAGCGCAAGAGCAACTCATGAATGACCTGCGTCTAACCGGACGCATGGCCTTTGTTCGATTATTCAATGAAGAACTGTCTCTCAAGCGATTTCGCACGTCCAATAGCGCCAACGGAACAACTGCGTCCGAATCAGAATTATTAGGCAAACTGCGCGTCGCTTCACGTAGCGAGCGTAAAAAAGCTGCGACCTTTTTTACCCGTGGACTTCACGAAGAATCACGACGCCTCACCTTCATCTTTAACACTCTGGCGCGCGACAAGCAGGTCGAAGATCGCTACCGGCACTTTGCTACTCCAGAGGCTGCGCGACATATCGATAACGAAACCACCCAAGAGACAGTCGACGCTCTCGCCGGAGCCGTAGCTGCAAGTTATGGAATGGTCCAGGATTTTTATCGCTTCAAACAAAAACTCCTCAAGGTCGATACGCTCTACGATTATGATCGTTACGCTCCCCTTCCTGGCGCCGCCCAACGCTTCAGTTTTGAAGAGGCTAAAAAAATCATCTTGACCGCCTTTGGATCTTTTTCACCGGCCATGGCTACGATCGCCAAAGAATTCTTTGATAAAAAATGGATTGATGCCGCGCCGCGCAACGGCAAACGCTCTGGCGCTTTCTGCATGTTCGTGACCCCAGATCTTCATCCCTATGTTCTCGTGAACTATCAAGAAAAAGCTGACGACGTAATGACGTTGGCCCACGAACTCGGCCACGGCATCCACGCCTATCTCGCACGCAAACAACACTTCTTGAACTTCTACATGCCACTGACCGTCGCCGAAACTGCGAGCGTCTTTGGCGAGATGCTAGTATTCGATCACTTACGCCGCACACTCAAACGCCCCGAGGATCGCTTTGCACTGATTGTAGGGAAAATCGAAAGTATCTTTGCAACCGTCCATCGCCAAATCTCCATGTATCGTTTTGAACAGGATCTGCATAAAAACATCCAGACGGAAGGTGAACTGACTACCGAACGTATCAGCGCCTTGTGGCGAACACGGCAACAAGAAATGTTTGACAAGGCCGTGACCCTCACAAAAGATTATGACATCTGGTGGAGCTACATCTCGCACTTTATACATACACCCTTCTACGTCTACTCCTACGCCTTTGGCGAACTCCTGACCCTCGCCCTGTTCGCTCGCTACCAAACAGACGGCAGCAAGATGGCCGCAGCCTATCTCGACCTCCTCGAAAAAGGCGGCTCAGAATCACCGGATGATCTCGTCAAAGCGTTCGGCATCAATCTCCGCGACAAAGCCTTTTGGGAAGGCGGGCTCAAGATGATCCAAGATTTGATCGATGAAGCCAAGGCATTGCATCAATCACGGTAGGGGCGGACCGATGCGTCCGCCCTGTTTGATTGATCAAAGCGGTCAGTACAGCATGCTGATTATGACGATGCCGATGCTGCAAGTGCCGTATCAAGCACATGATCCCATGCCTTGGCATCCGCTACGGGAGCGCGACACAGTGCGCGCAAAAACAACAATCGCTCACGAGACGTAAACGGTAGCGTGACAATCTTTTCCCACCAATGCACCACATGATCTGGGATATGCAGCGGAAGCAACTGCTCATGCAACGCCCAATCGGTAAACGCCGACATGAATTGTGAACTGCGTGGTTGAACGGCATACTCCACCAATACCCGGCGAGTCCCCGATACCATGTCTTTCATCGACGGAATCCCTTGTGTTTGCCATGTAACAACATCTGCCCCCAAACGCTTCTCCCCTTCTGCCGACAACACAAAACTCGACATCTTTCCGTTCATACACAACATCTCACCTAAATATGTAAAAGAGAGAACGTCAAAGAGAAATATGCGTGCGTGATCTTTCATAGTATTACTCCACAGAAATGTCTTGATGCAAAACCAATCCAGCACGTCTCGCAAGTACCGAAAGAAACATGGCACGATCCGTTTCAGGTAGCTCCTCTAACCTATTCGCAAAGATATTCAAACGCTCATCTACCGTGAACCACGTTGAGGCGGCAGGCGCATGCCCCACGTCCCGTTGCGTGCGAATCTCCACCATCGAGGTTAAAACGTCCTCCCAAGCTATGCGAACCGATTCCACAGCGGGTGACGATGCCTGCCCGTGTCGTAGAGCATCCCGTCCAGCCCCACGCCCATCGCCCCTCTGCCGAAGATACGCTATAGCCCCTGCATGCTCTTGAGTGGAGAGCCGCCGCTCTAAGCCACCGAGAAGCTTCGCCGTAAGCTCTGGGGGTATACGCGCATCAAAAAGATGTTCAGGATACGTGTGCGCAATCGTATCCATGATCGTCGCCAAACGCTCCTGCGCCTGCTGCGCATGCACCCATGGCAAAAATTCATCACCTGTGTGTTTGAATATCCATTCGGCCAATGCTGCATTTTTCTCAGCCTCCTCGGAACTTGCACCGCGTACAGATTCAAGATGCGCAGCAAATGCGCGATGCCACGCGGGCCAATCTTGTACGTCGGTATGTACGAAAAACGGGCGTAAACTATCCTTTATGAGCTCTGCGAAGTATTCTTCGGAACGATGTTTTGTGACCTGCTGCAGCTCATCCGGATTGGTTGTCTCAATACGCTCAGGATATGAATACAGCGGTCGTCCTTCGGCCGTTGATCGATCTACAGCAATCTTCTGAAACAATAGAGCGTCATGAGCGGAAAGATCAAGCGAATGGGACCAATCAAGTGTATGCGCAATCGCATGAGGTACGTATTCCGTAAATAATTGATAGGCAGTCTTTGGGCTCAAGGGACTGAGCGGTTTTTCTGCGAATTGAATCGTCACGGGACTATCATAGAGACCTGCGGATTGAACGGAGGCGACAATCTCCCGTGCATGCGGCAAACCCGGAATATGAGCCGCAGGCATCTGCTCAACACCAAATGTCATTTTGACGATATTCCGCGCATCAATCCATCGTCGTGGAAACGCATCCATCATGTAGCCAGATAGCAGCTCTGAAGATATCCCAAGAGATTCCACGTTCTCAAAAACAGGAAGACGTGCCGCCGCCTGCTCCTGGACCTCTGCACGCCCTGCACGACGCCGATAATACTGCTGCCTTGAATCACCGCCGCGCTTACCAACCTTCTCATTCAAGGCGAGCATCATCTGCACCTCCTCAAAAGACGGCGCCTCGCCTCGGTCTAAAGTAATCGTCCCAGACCCAACAAGTACGTCATTGATAGGATCAACGTTTGCTGCCGTTACAATCATTCCACCGGCGATCAAATACCGTCGAGCCTTATACAAGGCGTCAAATAATTTTCGACGACGTGTCTCCAGTGGCGCATCCTTTTCGATGCGTTGTGTCGGACGCGCAGCAACCTCTTGCGCCGCCCGAGACCCCCCTGGATCCTGTTCCATAAACGACCTCATATCATCGCTTCAAATACTTTCCCGCTGCGGCCCACGAAGAAAGCGAGACGAGTACAGCCAAAAGCCCACCTTCGGATAGCAGCAAGATCGGGGCATGCGAAGAAATATACGAAACAAGTCCGGGATTTTCTCCGCCAAAAACACCAACAAGACGAGGGTCAAGATACAAAGCGACCATAACAGTAATACCACTCGCAATCGCCAATGCGCACAACGCTAAAAATATTCCCTCCAGAACAAACGGTAGACGAACATACGCACTCGAAGCCCCCACAAGGCGCATGACACCAATCTCTTCACGCTGAGTATAAATCGCCACGCGAATCGTATTAAACACGATGAGCAACGAGAAAAAGGCGAACACGGCAATCAAGCCCATACCAAACATCCGCAATGACTGACGGATCTCTTCAACGCGTCGAATGGTCGTGGCGTGATCATCAAATGTCTGTGATTCAATCGCAAAATTAAATTGAGGATTCTGCAAAGCCTCTAGCAATATCGGATACCCAGATGTATTACGCGCCGTAAGCACAAGCGTCGCACCTAACGGATTTTTGCCTACATCCTCCAAGGCCGCTAATACCTTTGGATCATCAGCGTGACGCCGTTTAAAATCCGCCAGCGCTGCTTCGGCCGACTGCAGCTCTGCCGAGCGCGTCTGCGGCAACGACGCCATAAAAAACTTGGCCTGCTCCAAAATAGCCTGGGGGGTTTCGGGTTTAAAATACACGGAAACATCAATCTTTTCTTCTAAAACACGAACAGCGCTCGTCAACAACACATTGACCCCCACCAAAACATTGAGCGACAACAATGCCAAAATCAATACAAAAATCGTCGTAAGTGCCAACCAGATATTGCGCGTAAAATTTCTCCACGCGGCGATGATGATACGAAACGAGGTAGTAAAGATGGGCATGGCTAGTTGGGAAGAAGATACTTACCTTGGGCATGATCCGCCATCACCCGACCATCAGAGAGCGTGATCACGCGACGACGCAACGCATTCACCACTTCTCGATTATGCGTCACGAGCACAATCGTGGTACCAAACGCATTAATCTTTAAGAGCAAATCAATAATCTCGCGCGTATTGATGGTATCGAGGTTGCCCGTCGGTTCATCCGCAACCAAGATCTTGGGACGATGAACCAGTGACCGAGCAATTACCACGCGCTGTTGCTCACCCCCCGACAATTGTTGAGGGAACCGTTCAAGCTTTTGATCTAGGCCAACGATAGACAATACCTGTGGCACCACATCACGAATCCGTTTGCCCGGAACACCGGCAACCTCTAAAGCAAACGCAACGTTCTCGTACACGGTTTTTTTAGGCAGTAATTTAAAATCCTGAAACACCACACCGATCTGGCGACGCAAATACGGAATGTCTCGCGACGGAATGCGCGTAATATCCCAATCCCCGATCACAATCTTCCCGCGCGTGGGTCGTTCTTCGGCAATCAGCATTTTTGCCAACGTCGTTTTACCCGCCCCACTCTGCCCGACAATAGAAACAAAATCTCCCGAGGGAATATCAAGGGAAATATCACGCAAACTGTGAACATCCGGAGGGAATACTTTAGAGACGCCTTGAAGATGAATCATGCAAGAGAATACCGCCCCATGATACCAGAATCCATCCCTTGCGCCTACCCGTGTCCTTTGCTATGTTTCTGCTGTTCCGTTGCATTGTTTCGGTCAAAAATGAAACTAGTTATAAAACGGGACTTTTAAAATCGATGAGATGCGCAGGGCTGGAGGGCAGAAATACCGGAAACGTACTGTGACGTACGTTGAGGATATTTCTGACCGAAGCCCAAGCAGATCGCGATTTTAAAAGTCCCCTCCATGCGGGTATCGTATAATGGTTATTATGTGGGCTTCCCAAGCCTAAGACGGGGGTTCGATTCCCCCTACCCGCTCCACGTAAAAACTCTCGCACAACGAGAGTTTTTACGTGCCACGTGGCGCATAGCACTAAAACCTTTTGCGCTTTACGGGGCTTCCCATGCGAGAGTTCACGCCGCGCCACGTTCTACGTGGTGGCGCAGCCATTAAGGGTAGACAAAAAAATAATCCTACGCTAATCTACAGCCACTTCGGAAGATAAAAGTAAATTCCTCCGAAAGGACGCTCTGATTTGGATGAGCTTCGGGATGCTGGAAGGCAAAAGCACCGGAGGCGTACACCGTGTACGATGAGGATGCTTTTGACCGAAGGCCAGATTATCTGGCCGAAGCGCCCGAAGATCGCCAAATCAGAGCGTCCGTAAGCCAAGCCAGCTTAGCTCAGTTGGTAGAGCAATGCTTTCGTAAAGCAGAGGTCCCGGGTTCGACTCCCGGAGCTGGCTCCATCAAAAAAGACCCTTTAATGGGTCTTTTTTGTATCCTGCCACATTCGACGTCATCCAATCCTAAAAACGTAGATATGTTTTCACGTCCGGCTTCGCGAGGCGTTCTTGAAGATATTTTTCTAACTCCACAAATCCAGGATATGGCTCGACTCCGTTCTCCGGCGACGACTCCTTAGCAGGGAACGTCGCTGCTAGCTTCTCCTCTAACAAAGCTGGACGAATAACCCGTGCGCGAAACTGTTCTTCGCTCCAATGAAATGTGGTCTGCAAATACTCTCCCACGTTTGGCACGGTAGAACTGGTCTTAGCTAACAAATCCGCAAAAGCGACAGCGATATCTTCATCAGACACAGATACCTTACGCTCAGCCGCAATCTCCTGAGCAGCCACTTCACGCGTTAATCGTTCAAGAGCATTTTTTTCTACCATCGCATTAACCGGGCCAGACAACCCAGCGCTCTTAGCCGCATCCGAGGCGAGATACACGCGCAACGCGTCACGAGAAGCGATAAACTCACGATACGCAATGTAATCCGAACCTACACGAGCGGCAGGCAGCCAACCGGCGAGCACACGAACGACCGAAGCGTCGCTCCGCTGAATATACACAGCGGAGACGATGCCAGTCGCACCCAACAAAACACCAAGAATCAAGATCATCAGGGCCACAGCCGTACGCGCACGAAGGGAAAAACGAGACATAGGAAAAAATTAATGAAAGAAATAATCACGCCATCGCTCTGGATTAGAGCGCTCCTCGGCAACCGTATCCGGAGATGGTGCAAACAAGGCATCGGAACTCGTTCCCGTTGGAGCTTCGTATCCAGACAAGACAATAACCCGTTCACCCGGCTTCTTCCACCCCAAGCGCTTCCGCGCTTCAAACTCGACCGTGCCAGGGCTCGCGAGCGCCTCCGTCAACTCCTGTAATTTGATCTTACGTCCCTCTAACGTTTCCGCCTGGGCCGTCAACGTGCGAATTTCACGATCAATCGTCCAACCATGATACGTTTCACGCAACGTGGAGACGCCAACAAGCAGCACAATGGCCGCATTCGCAATCAGAAACGACGGCCAACGCAAGAAAGCCGGCCAACGAGTCTCTGACGCATGACGTGAGGATTTCATTCTGAAGAAGAAGATTTGGTCGCACCTAAAAACGCATCTGCGGTCTGAGCCCGAGAGCGAGCCTCTAGTACCGCCTCAATCCGAACCAGCTCTTCTAGAGGATACGCTTGAATGAGCTGGGTGATCCGCTCAATACACACTTCACGCTCATTGAGCGGAGCTTTGACTGTAGACGCGGGACTCTCTGTCGTGGACAGTGTGACATGACGGAGTTCGTTGATCAATTCATACACGGCCTCAGGACGCGGAATACGCGTAACCTCGATACGTGGCGTCGTACCGGCCGTTTGTATACTCACCGATCCAGAACGAAACAGGCTCTCCACAATTCCATGACGCGACCATGACACATCTTGAATCGCCGTCACATATGCCTCTGAAACACTGCGTGCAAACACCCCGCGACGATCTACGTCGATGATGCGCATATTGGTCACGATAAACACATCGCCATCCCAGAGCATTAAAGAACGCAGGGCTAATAGCACCCCAAAAATGACCGAGGCAAAAAATAAGATAACGCCAAAAAAATTCCAAGCGAATAATGGGAACAGTAAAAAAAACGGAATAACGATCAATAACAAAGATAGACACAGAGGCGGAACGAGCGTCACCACATGACGACGGATAATCGCTTCTATCTGCTCGCCCTCCTTTGGCTGCAACACGTCCTGCAAATGAAACATGGTGTATAGAATACCTTACTCTCACCCCTAAAGTCCACGCAGCAACTCTCGCACGACCGTCCGCTCATCCCACGGGGTCCGGGAACCGTTCGGTCCCATAATCGCCTGTTCAGAGCCTTTTCCCGTTAATAGGACTAAATCCCCTTTTTTCGCCTCCATAAGAGCCACTCGAATGGCTTCACGCCGATCAGGAATACATTTGAGATGTGCTTCCTCCGCACCAGCCTCACGAGCTCCTTGAGCAATTTCCTCAATAATCATCAGCGGATCATCATCATACGGATCTTCATTGGTGATAATGAGCTCCTGCGCCTCTTTGGCAGCCATGCGACCCAGAATCGGCCGGCGAGCCTGATCACGACCCCCTCCGCACGAACCAAAAACATGAATCAAGCGCTCGTGCGGAATCAGACGAATCGCCTCATACAGACGCGAAAGAGCCGCTGGTTCGTAAGCGTAATCTACAATCACCGTAAACGGTTGACCTTCATCGATACGTTCAAAGCGGCCAGAGATATTCGCCACAGCCTCTAAGCGTTTTGCTACCGCTTCGGGAGGAAGGTTCAACGTGGTAGCTACCGCATAGGCCGCCAAAGCATTTTCAATATTCACACTGCCGGGAAGATGAAGATTAATCCGTCGCCCCTCAACGGTAAAAGAGACACCTGTTGTCGTTTCTAATAGATCATGAGCACGCAAACCCTCACCGTCACCGATACCATACCAAACGATGCGAGGAATCATGGGCAAGGCAAAATCTTTCGCGTGCTCGCTCATCTGATTCAGTATCGCCGTCTTGGTCAATGCAACCCCATTAATCGTTTTTACGGGCATGGCTGTCAAATGACGAAACAGCTCAATCTTAGCCGCCTTATACGCCTCAAACGAGCCGTGGGCCTCGATATGCTCCGGTGTCAAATTGGTAAACACGGCAACGTCATAATTAATATGACGATGACGATGCTGCACGATGCCTTGCGATGACGTTTCAATCACCGCATACCGACAACCTTCACGCACCATCTGACGCAACAAACGCTGCAAAGCAAAACGCCCCAACATCGTCATCTTACGATCATTCAACCATTCACGCGTCCCCACCTTAAAAATCGCCGTAGTGGTACAACCCGTTTTTGCACCCGCAGCTTCAAGAGCTTTGGCGATCAAATAAGACGTCGTGGTTTTACCGTTTGTTCCCGTTACGCCGATAATGATCATCTCTTCGGATGGAAATCCATAGTAAAAAGCCGCTAACGCCGAAAGTGCTCGATGATAGATGTCGAGCCAAGCAAGAGGGATAAGGCGCTTAAGAGAGGAAAGCATAAACACATCTAGAGACCATAGGTGTACAACGAAATGACCCCGAACACAATTGCGACAGACAGCGTGCCGATAGAAAATGGGATAAATAACTCAATACCTAACCAGCGGGCAATAAGGAGCATAAGCACACCCGCCACCTGTAAAACCATCTTGGTTTTACCATACCAATTCGCACTGACATACGGATGACCCCGTTCACGTCGCGCAAAAGCCATCAGAACAATCAAGCACTCCAACAGAACGATGACCGCCGCAAAAGCTGCGTTGATCTCGCGAGCAACGAACACAATCACGACCGAGCCGATCAACAATTTATCCGCAATAGGATCAGCCATCGTGCCCCACATGGTGATCTGTTTTCGTGTTCGCGCTAATGAGCCATCAATCATGTCGGTGACCGCTGTGCCAAAAAATAACGGCGCAGCGATAGACCACGCATCCTGCCATATAAACCATAAAACAACCGGCACCAAACACACGCGCAAGATCGTAAAATGATTAGGACGGATCCATGACGGAATCAAGCGCAAGATAGTCTGAGCCAACAGACGATCGTGAGCATAGAGCTGGACATTCTCGTTCGTCATGAGACTGCTCGAAAACAATGATGGCGCAGGAACATTCATCGGCATGCTACTATAATGACGATGAATCATGATCGCTACAAGGCCTCACTCCAAGGATTAGCCGTTATTCTCGCTGTAAGTACCTTTGGGTTTGTAGGCCAAGGCAGCTCCTGGCTACGGCTTTTTGTGGTACTTTTTAGCCTTCTATTTGCCGGTTTTCGCCTAGGACGAAGTCTACTCCCTCGACATTCCGACCTAGAAGCGGGTGCCTTTGGCGTATTGTTGATGCTCGCCCTGCAGTCCCTACTACAAACCGCCTGGTTCTATGCTGGTGGACACCTCGGTACGCTCAGCGATCTTGCCAGCCTGAGCATGAGCATGATCATCGCAGAAATAATCTGCCTCTTTGGAGAATCAAAGCAAACAACCGAAGCGCCACAAGACCATATCGTGACACGGGGGCGCCTCCACCTCGCATTCGCTATCATCTCGAGCACCATCATCTTAGGTGGAACCATTTGCCTCATAACCACCGCGTATCACGGAGGCACGATCGCTTCGATCCGCACACCCTGGCCTCTTCTCCCCTCTTGGACACTCTGGGTTGTAGGTGGCATGTGGGGGGTCACGATAATAACCGCTCTGACGCTTCGTTCCCGGCTTCTGACCCTTCTCCATACCATTCTCATTTTCCTTGCGACGCTAACGCTCGTTCCACTGATCTATCGTCTCGGTTTTGGCTTTGATGGCTTTTTACATATCGCCGCAGAAAAAGTCATCCTAGCAACCGGCACGCTACGCCCTCTCACCCCGTACTATATTGGGCAGTACGTATTCACAACCTGGATTGCTCGTGTCTTTCATCTGTCCATAACGCATGTTGATCGTTTTTTGGTACCACTGGCAAGTGCGATACTCATACCCTGGTGCGCGAGTCTAACACACAAAAAAAACTCCATCGTCAGCTTCGTTCTGATCCTCTTACTACTACCTCTCGGTGCCCTCCTCACCACCACCCCCCAAGCGTTTGCTTACCTCCTTGGCCTCTGCGCCACCCTCTTGGCCTTTAGCCATGACAAAGACGAAATCCGCGCTCCGGCCTCCCTCATCCTGGCCCTATGGAGCATCGCCTCCCACCCTCTCGCAGGATTACCTTTTGCTTTCATCACCATCGCCCTCCTTCTCGCTCCGCGCATACAAACGACTTGGCGCAAACGACGTCTCGTCGGCGCAGGGCTCTGTGCGGGTCTAGCCGCCCTAGCCGTTCCACTGATGTTTATCGTCTTAGGATCAAAAAGTGGTACACGTATCAATTGGAATATCACAACACTAGAGAACGTCGACTCCTGGCTCGCTATTTTTACCTCCCGTCTCCCCTGGCTCTCAAATCATTTCGTGGTATGGAGCGCCTGGAGCACGCTCGCAACCCAAGCTCTGCCTTTTTTGTTTACCATTCTAGCTATCGCCTCAATCGTCATCAGCAAAGGACGTGAACGCGCGCGCGTCGTCCTCCTACTCATAAGCGGATTCCTCCTGCTCTGCACCTCAACTCTCATGAGCGTCGCGGGTGACTTTACGTTCTTAATTACCTACGAACGAGGAAACTACGCCGAACGCCTCGCGACCATCGCACTCCTCGCCCTTCTTCCAGCCAGTATCCCCTTTTTCTCATGGCTCATGGAGCGTCTGCGTAAAGCACCCCTCCCCCTCATCGCGCTGTGGCTGGTAGGCATGAGTGCACTCAGTGCCGGTTTAATCTATAGCGCCCTTCCTCGACACGACGCCCTCGTTGTTGGACGCGGCTGGAGCGTGGGGCGAGCGGATATTGATGCGGTACGCTCTATCGAGCGCGATGCGGATGGCGCACCATACACGGTTCTCGCAAATCAAAGCGTGGCCGCTGCCGCTGTTTCGCAGTATGGTTTTAAACGTTATCACAACGACATCTTCTTTTATCCCATTCCAACCGGCGGCGAACTGTATGAGCTGTTTCTCCTCATGGCCTACAACGACCCATCACGCGACACGGCCAAAGACGCGGCGCGCCTGGGCGGATCGGATCTGGTCTACGTCGTTATTAACGACTATTGGTGGAAGGCTGAGGAGATCGCTGAGAAGCTCGGAGCCATTAGTGATCGCACCTGGGAAGTCGGCAATCGCACACAAGGAATGGGGCGTGGAAATTGGATCTTCAAGTTTGATACAAGTAAAAAATAAAAAGGAGACAAATGCGTTACTATAAAAATCGTCTAACCTCATTCTATGTCCCAAGATCCCTGGAAAGAAAAACTAACGCCCGAGCAATACGCCGTGATGCGTGAAAAAGACACCGAAGCGCCGTTCACCGGCGAATATGTGAATACACACACTAAAGGAACGTACCACTGCGCCGCATGTGGAGCGGAGCTCTTTCAGTCAGACGATAAATTTGATTCGGGGAGCGGCTGGCCGAGTTTTGATCGTCCGGCCCAAGACGGAAGTGTTAAAACCGCCACAGACACAAGCCACGGCATGCAACGCGATGAAGTCGTCTGCCCACACTGCGGAAGCCACTTGGGGCATGTTTTTGATGATGGGCCGACGGAGACGGGAAAGCGATATTGTATTAATTCGTGCGCGTTGAAATTGGAGGAGAAGGGATAAAAATACAGATATGACGAGCCCGCCGATCCAAGAAATGGACCGGCGGGCTTCGTGCGTCGACGCACGGCTACTGTGGGGGAAGGTACGTAGGGCCGAACACAATCTCAAGAAGCTCTCGCGAATAGCAAGTGCTGTAGAGCGCCGACGGCGTATCCACGAACACGCAACAGCGATTGTCCCGATCCTCATCGGGCTTCTGCGACGGAAGGACTTTCTCCACCTCCCCCGAAGGGAGGCCTTGCGGGAAATTGCGCTCGAGGATAATCCGCCGACATTGCGCGTCCCAAAAGGAAAGATCCGCGTCGAGACGAGAGGCATACGCCTTCATGCGTACGTCCGCCCTGGCCATACACGCTCTGAACAATGGTTCCCCGACGGGGAGCTCACTACATTCAGCGTGCACGACGGGATCAGTTGCGCTCGGCACCCAACTGAGAACGTAAACCCTCTGTTTCTCCGGCGCAGAAGGGGCCGGCAGACAGGGCTGCGTGCTGATAGGGCCGGGAGCTGAATCCTCCCGCTTGGAGCAGCCAAAGAAAGAAGAAAGTACGAGCACGAGAATGAAAGCGGGCTTCGACATGGAGTCCTCCTTGGTCCCGATTGTTCTGATCGCGGGACACGCGCATGCCTCTCTCAAGAGAGAAACATACACATGCCCCTTATCAGCACGCTCCTTTTTTAGAAAGAGCAGAATAGAATGTTGCACCTGTCTTTCATTTTGTCAACCCCTTCCCTCAACTCCCACTAGACATCAAACTGTCTAAATCTTCCACAAAAAGAAAGCGAGGACCGCTAAACTCATGGCGCGCATAACCACGTGCGGACGACGCTTGCGCAGCTCGATCAGAATCGAAACAAAAAGCATCAAGAGGAAGAAGGCGAGAAACACAGAATAGACACCGTGCGAAAGGGTAAAAATCGATAAAGGCATCACAGAGAACCACTGGCTGGCCTGGAGATACTTTTGCCAAGGGGTGGGGCTAATAACTTTTGGGTGCTCCCACTCCACCGCCCCGCGAATAATTTTGCCCTCGCGATCGATAAACGTCACACTTGGCGCAATGACGGTACGAAATAAGACATCTGACGATTCGGCAATGGTAATCCCCCCGCGGTAGGTTCCAGACGTCGCCTCATCTTTTGTCAGATCAACAGGATAGCCCTCAATCGAAGCATGGGCCTGTAAAACCTCTCCTGTCGTCACAACTTGCATATCAACTCGAGTTCGCCCATCCGGCAAATCCGTCCAGCGCACGCTGGATTGCTCAGGTATATACGTTAGTGCAGAAGAAGCGGTGGCTAGCTGCAATGATACGTCACCAGCAACCGGAACCGATACAGGCGACGTACTCGAAGCTTGCTGACTTGGTACCACAGCCACGACCTCCCCAGGAGGCTCTACGACGGGCGCAGAGGCTTCAATCCCAGGAGTAGGTGTTTCTATGGGAGGCGTAGGCGTCTGAACAGGAGCAGTTGTCACCGGGAGCGAAGTCGTGACTTTCACAGGCTTCGCCGGCGCCGGAGGCTTAACCGCCACAGCGGTCTTCGCCGGAACTGAGGCAACAGGCTGCTCGGGAGGTTTGACCACGGCTGGAGCGGCAACAGGAGGCGCAGAGGGAGCAGGAGCTTCGGGAGCCTTAGATTCTAACGGGACACCAAAATGCTGAGCTACAAACACCGTCGGCTTGCCCTCATACTCCCCCTCCTCAATACCCAGACCAAATTGCTTAAAGGCAGGGTCAACCAAGTTGGCGTAATGCGTAGGACTACGAATCCAGGCATCCACCAATGATTCGGCATCAGAAAATCCCATGGCCAAGTTTTCTCCAGCCAAGGAGTATTTATATCCCGAACGACTTAAAAAATAGCCCAATCCATGCCCGCCAGGACCTTGATGACTAAAATATTTGCGCTCCGCCATATCATCCGCCTTATCCTGAGCCGAACGCTCGAGAGGCTGCACAAGAGCGAGAGTGGAAAGATGCTTTTCTGCCCGTAAATCATTCGTTAACGCCAAAATTCTGCTCCGTTGAGCATTTAGAACATTCGGGGCCACAAAGGCCTGCATAGGCAAAAAAACGGCATAAACTACCACCGCGATCTTCAAGCCGATCAATAACCCACCGTAAACGAGCGACCACTTGGTATGCAAAACATGCGGGTGATAATTATTACCCGCATGTGGAATAAAATGATGTTTTAGAGCATGTCGCACCCTGCTGGCGTGCTGTTGTTTCATAGACATCTTTGAAAGAAAACATAGCATAAAAAACGCTATGTGGCAATCCCAGCCCGGTCCTGCATAGAGAACAAAATCCCCCATACTCTACCGCTGCCAGAGATTAGACACTCTGTCAATCCACATCAAAAGCCCCGGAGATCCGGGGCTTTTGATAGTAGATTTTGATCGTTCTCGTTATTTTGCTGCCAAATAAGCATTGACCGCAGCTCGGGTGATGGTTCCGTAATAGGCGGTCACGCGCACCTTAGCCGAAAAATAGCCTCGGACCTGCAAGGCGCGCTGCAAAAGCGTCACCTTAGAACTAGACATGCCAAATTTGAGCTCGGCGATGAGGGCATCGATATCAATAGAAGCTACATCAATCTGCGCCAAGTAAGCATTCACAGCACCACGCGTCAGTGGTCCATAGTAGGTCGTGACCTTCAATGACGCAGGGAGGTAGCCCAAGCGTTTCAATTCAGATTGAAGAGTGCGGACATCTTCGCTGCGTTGGCCGTAGCGCAACTTGGCGATCAATTCATCAATCAGCACGATACGTTCACCCAAAACCTGGCCACTCTGACCTAACGCGCCAGACGTCGGACGAGGCTCAATAACCACGGAAACCACGGGGGTCGACAGGCCGCAGGAGTTATAAAAACGGGCATAAACGATGCGAGCTCCCGCTTCAGACGATAAACGCCAGACACGAGTAGCCACGTACGGCTCTTGAGACGCTCCAACAAAGGTCGGAGAGTTAGAAATCGCCATACGAGCAGCGCTACCAGCACGAAGACTCAACGTAACCTCATCAACAGAGGCGCCGTTATATTGAGCTTCGATGGCAAATCCACCGGGAGGGGTTGGGGGCAAGGTATAGCACTCTCCAGAACCAGCGCTACCGCTTCCACCGCCGCTGCTACTTCCACCTCCGCCTCCTCCACCGCCGCCGTATCCTACAGCAGACACCTGGGAAGGCATCATCAAAACCAGCAATAACATGGAAAAACCAGCAATAACAGAAGCGTGAACTTTAGAGAAAGATGACATATTGGGAGGAACCTATCACAGATTTTAGAATCATGTCAAGCTATTTTTTAGCTCTATAGAGCACAACGCCCCGTCTTAACATCCGGTACTTTGCCCTTTTTGCACTCACAAATCTCCTTCGTAGCATTAAATACTCCATTTAATCGCCAAGAGGCACAATACTGGTTGCGCTCAACACACTGCTTTCCGAGCTGAAAATGCCCCTTGCAGGCCGCAGTGATAGGAGGAAAAGCCGAGACGGTAGGTACTAAAGAGGCAGGAGCAGCAACCTTTACATTGAGGCAGGTTTGACGATATGCGTCATATTCCCCTCCTATAACCTTGCAATACACCGTTCCCACGATGCATGCATTATTCACAGCAAAAAATCCCGGATGACACCGACAGACTCGGCCCGAGGTATCCAACGAAGAAAACGTCGGGCATCGCAACGTCTTCGGTACAGACCCACCAAATACCCCGTCAAGATTAGGGAAAGCTACATGCGTACTTGAAACATACGCACTCCCCAAGGTATCAGCCAGGAAAGAACGGATAAGGGGCAGAGCTGTAACCGATCCTAAAGGAGCCGCCGTGCTAGACACCGAAGCTAAACCAATAATCGCACCATCTCCATCGACCACCGCGCCGCCCGCATAACCGGGTAAAATTTTGGCATCAACATTCATACGAGCTTTCAAGCCACTCCCCCGAACCACAGCCGTTTCAAACCCACTCACCTTCATTTTTTTAAAACCAAGCTTAGCATTCCCCACTCCTCCATACCCAAAAACTCGCACCGTTTCTCCAAGATCGGCAGGAAAAACGTTAGTTGTAGTGGTGTGCAAAAAAGCCACGGACATGACGCCCGGATTCGCTCCTTGGCGCAAGCGATACTCATCGAGAGATATCCAGCCGAAATCTGGAGTCACAACCTCACTAACCCGCAAAAGTGCGAGATTTGCTGATTTCGAGATCTGGACAATCGAGGCATGAAGCGTACACGTAGGCGCAGAAGATGTCGCTGTCAGACTCGCACAGGTTGTTAGGACATATTCCGACGGATGGTCAACAATGCGCTGTACCACCGGCAGACTCGTCACGATAGAACCATTCGCATCAATCAACACACCCGATCCCCAAGAGACCACCTTGTCACGATTACTCCGAACCTCAATCCGCACGACCGCTCGCATATCACCCTTCGTCACCTCCGCCGCAGAGGCAGACGCAGAAAACGACAACAGAGCTACAAATATAGAAAAGGAGACCCAGAGGATTCGCTGCATAGCTAGGATAGTAATCACTCAACTCGATATAGCACAAGATCCGGATAGGTGACCATGGGATGAAGAGACGAGGCTGCGAGAAAACCGTACGTAAAGGGATCGGCATCAAGCATGTCCTTTGACAGAATGATGTATCGAATTCCCACCTCTTTTAAAATCTTCACCGCTTCTTCAGGTGCCCAGTTGTCCTTGCCGATAACCAGGGCATCGAGAGCATCATGCGCTGGATCGGGCAGGGTCTGAACGTCTATGACACCAAGCTCAACCTGGCGACTCGTGAGCATGGTGCAATCAAAATAATCGCGGGCGGGATTCGCCACCAGAACACCATTCGTAAAGCCATACGATAGATATTGGTGCCAGGGTAAAAAGAGAGCTTTGCAGTGATCGTCTTGTTTAAAGATCTCATTGGCTGCTGCCCAGGAGGCGGGATACGTAACCGGTTTTAACTGTCCCCAAAATCCACCAAGCATGGGCCAGGTATAAGCAAACACCGCAAAAAAACTGAGAGCCATCGTTCCGCGTCGCACCCAAATATTCCACGACATTCTCACGAGATGAACGATGCCCATACCTCCAAAAAAGGCATACCCCAGAGCCAGCACGGCACTCCACTTTTGCGTATCACGAAATCCCCGCCACCAACTAATGTGTTCAAACAACCAGAGGTTGAACGGACGAAATGGGCCTTCCCCCAGTCCACAAGAACAGACGAAAGCCCAAACCATGAACGCCGCCATAAACATGGCCTCCCGACGATCCTCTGTAGAGCGAAAGGCGTATCGAGCACCCAAAATACCCAGCCCCAACAGACAGGCGGCAGACAGCATCAGTACAAACGGAATATCCTTAGCCCACACAAACTGCTGCGCCCAAGGTTGGGCCTCTCCCCAAAAGCCATAGAGCGCTAAGACATTCCCCATCAGCCCCAAACCCTCTCCCCCAACCGTGCGATAGGCTTCCCAATGTCGCGGATCAAAGTAGGTCAAAATCGTGGCAGCAGGATGAAGCAGATACGGCACCAGCCAATACGACGAGACCACACCCACCACTCCGCCCGCCATCGCACCAGCCCGAGCAATTCGGACACGCTCCGGTAACGTGAGCCCATACACGCCGATCGCCGCTACCATCAACATCGCCATGACTCCGAGATGGAGAGAAAAGACACACGTTAGAGCAAGCAAAGCTCCCAACCGCCAACCCGTACGCTTCCCCTCGCGCAAGCCCACCACCTGTAAAGCGACGTGCAAGATCAAGGGAAAAAGCGCATAGGCCACGAGGTGAGTCCAGTGACCAGCCAAAAAGCGAGTGTAAACAAACGGATTGATCGTAAAAAAGACAGCCGCCCAGGCGCGAGCCACAGGAGAAGATTTTTTGGGCAATAAAAAATAATAGGCTGTCAACGGCAAGGCAGTGAACAGGCC